>JBBAEW010000018.1:0-33955 GCA_041655695.1 Saccharofermentanales bacterium | reverse complement strand
CAGCGGCGGTTGTCTTTGTCGTCCTGCTGGTCATTACCTTTCTGATTGACGGGACGGCCTTTCTGATCCGGCCGAGGAAGAAGGCCGAGAATCCGGCACAAGCGGACCTTCCGGCTGCCCCTGAGGCCGACGCTCCCCAGGAAGAAAGCCAGGCGCGGCTGACTGCCCTGATCACTGCCGCTCTTTCAGCCTACACCGGTCAAGGGACAGGCTTTGTTATCAGAAAAATCAAAAACCAGGAGCCGGCACCATCCGGCTGGGAATCAGCCGGTCTGCAAGACGGATTGCGGCGCCCCTATTAGAAAGGAATATCACCTTATGTCAGCCAAAACATTCCGCGTCGTCGTCGACGGCCAAACCTACACGGTCGAAGTTGAAGAAATCAAGGAAGAGGCCGGCCTGGCCGCGCCCTCTGCTCCTTCACGCCCTCTGGTTCCCGCGGCACCCCCTGCGGTCAAAGCGGAAGCGGCGCCCTCAGTCCGCCCGTCCGGCAACACGCTCACAGCGCCTCTTCAGGGAACCGTGCTGGACATAGCGGTCAAGGCCGGCGACTCAGTCAAGCCAGGCGATACGCTGGTTGTCATCGAGGCCATGAAGATGGAAAATGAGATCGTAGCCCCCGGCGACGCTGTCATTGACCGGATCCATGTCCAGAAGGGTGACGTTGTCGCTTCGGGTGACCTGCTCGTTTCCTTCCGTTAGGAGCGCACACCATGCTGAAACTCCTCGTCGACTTTTTTGAACAGTCGGGCGTCAGAGAACTCTTTGCCTTTAACACCGAGCTTTTTGGGATCATGGTGCCTGGCAAGCTGATCATGATCGCCATCGCCTGTCTCTTCATCTATCTGGCAGTCAGCAAGGGTTATGAACCCTATCTGCTGATCCCCATTGCCTTCGGTATGCTCCTGGCCAACCTGCCCCTGACGGGAATGTTGGCCGGCCCTCTGGGCTCTCAGCCCGGTGGCCTGCTCTACTACATCTACCAGGGAACAGCGCTTGGCATTTATCCTCCGCTGATTTTCCTCTGCATCGGGGCCGGGACCGACTTCGGACCCCTGATCGCCAACCCCAAGAGCCTGCTCCTGGGCGCGGCAGCCCAGCTGGGGATTTTCGCCACCTTCCTGGGAGCCATCGCCCTGGGCTTTACGGCCCTCCAGGCTGCCTCCATCGGGATCATCGGCGGGGCCGACGGACCGACTGCCCTCTTCCTGACCAGCCGCCTGGCTCCGGAACTCCTTGGACCCATCGCCATCGCCGCCTATTCCTATATGGCCCTGGTGCCGATTATCCAACCGCCTATCATGCGCGCCCTGACCACTGAGAAAGAGCGGACAGTCAAGATGGAGCAGCTGCGTGAGGTCAGTCGCCAGGAGAAGGTTCTTTTCCCGGTTGTGGTTACCATCTTCACCATCATCCTCCTTCCCTCGGCGGGTGCCCTGATCGGCATGCTCATGTTCGGTAACCTCCTCAAGGAATCCGGCAAGGTGCCCCTGCTGGTCAACGCCATCAAGGACTCGCTCATGTACATTGTGTCCATCCTTCTGGGGTTCTCGGTAGGCGCGACCGCTACGGCCGAGATGTTTCTGACACCCGGAACCTTGAAGATTGTGGCTCTGGGCCTGACCGCCTTTTCCATCGGAACGGCGGGCGGCGTCCTTCTGGGCAAGCTCATGTACGTCCTGACCAAGGGCAAGGTCAATCCTCTGATCGGTGCCGCCGGTGTTTCGGCGGTCCCCATGGCCGCGCGTGTGGTCCAGAAGGAAGGCCAGAAATACAACCCGTCCAATTTCCTGCTCATGCACGCCATGGGGCCCAATGTGGCCGGCGTCATTGGCTCGGCGGTTGCGGCCGGTTTGCTGCTCAGCTTCTTCGGCTGATCATCTGGAAAGCGGGGACCTGAAAGATGCATTCATTTGATTGGATGGAAGCGGATGTCAAGGGCATCCACCAAGCGTACAAAGCGGGCCAATTGACCTGCCGCCAGCTGACGGAAGGCTACCTGCGCCGGATTGAGGCCTACGACAAAAAGGGTCCGGCCATTCAATCCATCATCCAGGTTAACCCCCGGGCCCTGGATCAGGCGGATGAACTGGACCGCTACCTGGAGGAAAAGGGCTCTTTGATGGGGCCTCTCCACGGTATCCCGATCCTCTTGAAGGACAATGTGGATACCCATGATCTGCCGACGACGGCGGGCTCCAAATCCCTTGAAGGATCCATCCCCCGGCGGGACGCCTTTCTTGTGAGAAAGCTCCGCCAGGCGGGCGCCCTGATCCTGGCCAAGACCAATCTCCACGAATTCGCCATCTGGGGGGAAACCATAAGCTCCATGCTGGGCCAGACCCTGAATCCCTACGACCTGACCCGGACACCGGGCGGGTCCTCGGGCGGGACAGGCGCCGCGGTCGCCTGCAACTTCGGAGTCATCGGCATCGGAACGGATACGGTCAACTCTATCCGCAGCCCGGCATCGGCCTGTGACCTGGTCGGCATCCGGCCTACCGTGGGTCTGGTCAGCCGTGCCGGTGTTGTCCCTTACAGCCTGACTCAGGATACGGCCGGCCCCATCTGCCGGACTGTGGAGGACTGTGTCAGGACCCTGGATGTCATTGCCGGCTACGATCCGGATGATGAAGAGACTGCCTGGGGCATGACCAGAAAACCGGACAGCTACCTGCCTTACCTGGATTCCAAGGGTCTTGCGGGCAAACGGATCGGCGTCATCAAGAGCTTTTTCGGCCAGGAGGAGAAGAATCAGGCGGTCAACCGCATCATGGATGAAGCCATGGCCGTCTTTGAGGCCGGCGGCGCCGCTCTGGTACCGGTCGACCAGGACCTGGACTCTTCCTACATGATCCGGGAAGTCAGCGTCCATCTGGACGACTTCAGAAGCCACCTGGATGCCTATCTGGCAAGCCTGGGCCCGGAGGCTCCGGTCCATTCGGTCCAGGAGATTATCGACAGCGGTCTCTTTCATCCGGGCATTGGTGACAATCTGCAAAAGGCCATGGCTCTGAATACAGAGAGCCCGGAATACAAGGAAAAACTTCTCCGCCAGTCCCGCCTGCGGACCCTGATCATGAAGATCATGGCGGATCTGAATCTGGATGCGCTGATCTACCCCCATCAGCAGGAACTGGTCTGCAAGACCGGTGCCTCCCAGGAAGGCCGCAACGGCGTTTTGTGCTCAGCCACGGGCTTCCCCTCTATCGCGGTCCCGGCGGGATTCGCGCCCGACAAGGAAGCGCTTCTGGGCGTTCCTGTGGGGCTGGAGATCATGGGACGGCCCTACAGTGAACCCCTGCTGATTGCTATTGCTTACAGCTACGAGCAGGGTGCGGACCAAAGAAAGCCGCCTGCCTCCTGTCCGGATCTAGGCGCTTAGTTTGCGGAAGTATTCGACCAGGAAGTCGGCGAAGAGCTGTTCGTAAAGGCCCAGCCGTTCCTGGTCCAGGGTCAGGTTGATGGATCGCCGGCAGACGGGCCGGGTGATGGTCAGCAGATGGACCGGGACACCCTCGGTTTCCCGGGGCCAGGTCAGGGCCGGTATGAAGGCCAGGCCATGGCCCGAACTGACATAGCGCATGAGGGTGGACGTGTTGTCGGTCTCGAAGATGACATTGGGTTCGAAGCCGGCCTCCTGGCAGTAATAGTCGGTGATCCGGCGAAGGCCCCTGGTTTTGAAGAGGGCGACAAAATCCATCCTGCCCACTTCCCCAAGCTCGATCCGGTCCTTGTCGGCCAATGGGCCGTCCGGCTGGACAGCCAGCTTGATCTCCTCATCGGCCAGGAGTCTGGTTCCGGAATCTCCGGCCGGTTGGCGGGTGGAGAAGAGCCGCATGGGATAGTCGGGGCTTCCGCCCGCATCGGGCGTGTCCTGATGGAGAACCCGGAATTTGGCGTCGGGGTGGCTCTTGCCGAATTCGGCGCAGATGGAGGGAAAGAGATGGGAAGCAGCTTCCACGATAATGGAGATGGTTGTGTCAGCCTGGCTGCGCCTTTTTTCCATGGAGCTTTCCAGGTTGGCCGTCAGCCGCAGAACCTGGCGGGCGTAATCGTAGAGGAGGCGGCCGTTGTCGTTGATTTGGATCCCCTTGCCCCAACGGTCCAGGAGGCGGACGCCCAGCTCATCCTCCAGGGAGCGGATGACCCGGGTCACGGCAGGCTGGGGCACACCCAGCTGTTCGCTGGCCCGCGTGACACTGCCGGATTCAACAACTTGGCAAAAGACAGTCAGCTGGTGAAAAGTCATAATCTCCCCGATTCCTTCTTTCCCGTCCAGCATACTATAAAAATGGAGAAGCGGCATGAAGAACAGACCGGCTGAACCCCTTGGATTGCCGGAGCCGCAGGGGCTGTCAGCCCGGGCTATCAGGTCTTTCCTGGAAGAGGGAGGGCTGCGGCTGGATGTCCGGGTCTACGATCAGGTCGGCTCCACCAACAGCCTGGCCAAAGAGGCGGCAGGGGAGGGGCAGTCCGTCCTGATTGCCGCCCGCTCGCAGACAGAAGGCCGGGGGCGGCGGGGCCGATCCTTTTTCTCTCCCCCCGACGCCGGTCTCTATTTTTCCCTGAGCCTGGATTGGGGCAGGGAAGAGCCGCCTGTTCTCGTCACCACCATGGCCGCGGTGGCGGTTGCCCGGGTCCTGGAGGAAAGGACGGGGATCCGCGCCGGGATCAAGTGGGTCAATGACCTTTATTGGGAGGGCAGAAAAATCTGCGGCATTCTGACCGAGGGAGTCAGCCAGGCAGGGAAGAATGGATTCCAAAGCCTGGTTGTGGGAATCGGCCTCAATCTGACCCGGCCGCAAGAGGATTATCCGCAAGAAATCCGGGACAAGGCCGGGGCTATCGGAGACCGGGCCGGGGCTTTGGACAGGAACCAGCTTATAGCCCTGATTGCCAGGGAGCTCCTGCAGATAGTCCAGGGGCTGCCGGACCGATCCTATCTTGAGGATTACCGGGCCCGCTGTTTTATGCTGGGCAGACCCGTCCGTCTGGAGACAGGGGAGATGATCGTCCCCTATGGAATATCTGACGATGGAGCTCTGCTCTATCTGGAGGGGGGAGAGATCCGGGCCCTTCATTCAGGCCAGGTTTCCATCCAGCCATGAAGACCCGGTCGCTGGCAAGAACCGCCCTGATGGCGGTCACCACCTTTGTCGCCGGTTTGATCCGCCTGCCCCTGGGACCTGTACCCTTTACCTTGCAGACCCTGCTTGTGCTCCTGACGGGCCTCCTCCTCAAGCCCTCGGAGGCCTTTTCCGCTCTTTTGCTGCACCTGGCCCTCAAGCTGGCCTTCTACGGCCTGGGTGACCTTCTGTCTCCATCTTTTGGCTTTGTCATTGCCTTCATTCCGGCCGCCTGGCTGCTGGCTCTTCTGACCAGTCGGCGGGGCCGCATGAACGGTTGGGTCTATCTGGATACGGCGCTTGCCTCCCTGGTCATCTACCTGATCGGCATCCCCTATCTGGCTCTTATACTCCATTACCTGGGCGCCTTTTCATCCCTGGGATGGGGCGGCCTGCTCCAGGGCAGTTTCCTGATCTTTCTTCCGGGGGACCTTTTCAAGGCCTTGCTGGCCATTTTTCTGGCCGGCCGGATCCGCCCCCTTCTGGAACAAGAAAAAATCCGCCTCCAGCCCTGAGGCCGGAGGCGGATGCTTCCTTGATTCTTCAGCACTTTGGAGCTTACTTGATGTCCTTCTTGCCGCTTGCGATTCCCAGAGCAATCTGTTCAGGTGTCAGGGGCAGGTGATAGAAGTTGATTCCCAGCGCGTCATAAAGGGCATTGCCGATGGCCGACGGGATGGAGATCATGGTGTGCTCCGCAACGCCGCGGGCGCCGTAGGGGCCGTTCAGCTGCGGATTCTCGATGTAGATGGGGACCACCTCAAGCGGCATGTCCTTCATGGTCGGGATCTTGTTGTCGGTGAAGGAGGGGTTCATGAGGACGTTGTCCTGGTTGAACTTGTAGCCTTCCAGGATGGCTGAGCCGATGCCCTGCATGACACCGCCGACCACCTGTCCGTAAACCATGCGCTCGTTGATGACCTGGCCCAGATCGAAGGCCGAGGCCACTTTCAGAACCGTGATTGATCCTGTTTCGACATCCACTTCGATGTCAACGGCGTGGGCGCCGAAGGTCCAGGCGAGAGCCGGGGTTCCTTTGCCCGTCTGGGGATCCAGATTGGTCAGACCGTCCGCAATGCAGACGCCATGAGCGATCAGGGGTCCGCCAATACCGCTTCCGTCGGGGTAGGCGTAGCCGAGGGCCATGTCTTTATAGGCCACCCGGCGGTCGGGACGATGCTTGTTGTAGATGTAGCCGCCCCCGTGGGTCAGGAATTCGGGTGCGCAGTGCAGAGCCTGGCCGGCGATGTTCTTCATCTGGTCCAGCATCTTGCGGCTGGCCTGGATGGTGGCGTTGCCGCCCATGAAGGTGTACTTGGAAGCCACGGTGTTCCAGTCGTAAGGATTGGTCTCCGTGTTGGTTTCCTTGATCACTTCAATCATTTCGATGGGCAGGTCCAGTTCCTGGGCAGCGATCTGGGCAATAGCCGTCAGAGCTCCCTGGCCATAGTCGATGGCGCCGATCATGATCTTGACGTGGCCGTCGCCTGACATCTGCATGACGACCGCTGTCGCCGTGTTGGGCGGCATGGCGGGGGCCTTCTGGATCATGGCGAAGCCTTTGCCCCGGACCTTGCCGGTCTTCCACTCGCGCTGGCGATCTTCTTCGCTCTTGCGGCCGGTCCAGCCGATTTCCTTGACAACCGCGCTCAGACAGTCCGACGGGCAGCCGGTGCTGCGGGTGACCAATTCACCCGTCACCGTGGTGTCACCCGGCTGGAGCATATTCTTCATGCGGAACTCGTAAGGATCAATGCCCAGTTTCTGGGACAGGATATCCATCTGACGTTCAACCGTCCACAGGGTCTCCAGGTGACCAAAGCCGCGATAGGCTGTGGAGAAGACCTTGTTGGTGTAAATGGTGTTGGAGACGATGGAGACATGGTCGACATCGTAGGGGCCCAGGCCGCCATAGACAGCCGTCTTGCCCACGTTGACGCCGTAGTCGGCGTAAGCGCCGCTGTCCCAGTCGTAAACGATGTCGGAACCAATGATGGTGCCGTCCTTGAGGACCCCGGTCTTGATCTTGCCCCGCATGCCGGCGCGTGTGGGCAGGTAATTGAATTCCTGCTCGCGCGTCATGCGAAGTTTAACAGGGGCTCCGCCGCTTGCTCTGGACAGGAGGGTGACCAGGGGCTCCAGATGGATGCCCGCCTTGCCTCCGAAACCGCCGCCGACGAAGGGGATATGGACTTCGATGTCCGATTCCTTGACGCCGAAGCTGTGAGCCATCAGCTGACGCAGGGCGAAAGGCGACTGCGCCGAGGTCCAGATGCGGATCCGATTGGAATAGGGATCAGCCTGAACGATGGCAACGTGGGTCTCCAGGGGGACGTGGGCAACAGCCGGGAGCGTGAATTCGTTCTCCAGAACCAGGTCGGCCTCTTTCAGAGCCTTCTGGGGGTCACCCTTGAGGCTCTTGTTGAGGCTTGCGATATTGGAGTTGGGCTGGGGGAAGAAGACGCCTTCGATGTGCTTGATCTCAGCGATATCCTCGTGGACCAGAATTTTGGCTTCCAGGGCGTCGTCCAGGTTGCGTACAGGTTCCAGGACCTCGTACTCGACCTTGATCAGGGAGATGGCCTGCTCGGCGATAGCCTCGGTCGTCGCGGCGACGGCCGCCACAACTTCACCCTGGTAACGGGTTTCGCCGGTGGCGATGGCCAGTTTGTCCTGCATGTAGAGGCCGACTGTGATGTCGACATCTTCACCGGTTACGACGGCCTTGACGCCGACCAGTTCCCTGGCCTTGCTGGTGTCGATTGAGACGATGCGGGCGCGGGCGTGCGGTGAATGCACGGTCTTGGCGTAAAGCATGCCCGGCACTTCCAGGTCAAAGGCGTAGCGGGCCTGACCGGTAACTTTCTCAACGGCGTCTTTCCTGACATACGGCTGACCGACATGCTTGTAGGAAGACTGGTAGTCGCCGTGCGCCTGGTAGGTGCAATGATCTAATTCAGAATGAGTCATGAACGGTTCAACTCCTCTCTCTCGCGTTTCGCAGCGCGTTTGACTGCGTTGAAAATCTGTTGGTAGCCGGTGCAGCGGCAGAGGTTGCCACCCATGCCTTCCATGATTTCCTCATCGGTCGGGTCGGGGTTGCGGTCCAGGAGGGCGCGGGCCGACATGAGCATGCCGGGTGTGCAGAAACCGCACTGGAGAGCGTCCTCGAAGACGAATTCCTGCTGGAGAATGCTGAGTTCACCGTCCTTGGACAAGCCTTCGACGGTGGTGATCTCGCCACCCTGGGCCTCAACGGCCAGAACCAGGCAGGAGGTGATGGCCTTGCCGTTCAGGATCACGGTACAGGCTCCGCATTCACCTTCGCCGCAGGCTTCCTTGGCACCGAAAAGCTTCAATTTGTCGCGCAGGAAGTGGAGGAGCAGGAGGGTGGGATCGATTTCTTCCACGACCGCCTGCCCGTTGACACGGCAGCTGAGGATGACGCGTCTCTTCTGTGAATCGATATGGGCTGTTTCCATGGCGCAAATATCTTTATCGTCATGTTTGCTCATCTTATTTCCCTCCCTCATCCATCACTTGCTTCATGCAGCGGCTGAAGAGGACGCCTGCCATATGCAGTCTGTACTCTTTCGAGGCGCGCACGTCGGAAATGGGCTTGATATGTTTTTTAATCTCCTCGGTCCCCCAAAGAACGGAGTCCGCGTTGATTCCTTTGGCGTTCAGGGCGTCTTCAAAGGCCGTCAGCCGCAGCGGTGTAATGGCGACCGCGTTGATGGCGACGGCAGCCTTGCCCTTGCCGTCCACCCGGCAGGCTACACCGACCGTCGAAAGGTCGTGGCCCTTGAGGCGGGTCTGGCGAAGGTAGGCGCTCCTGTCACCCTGACCGGGATCGGGCAGGAAGACGGAAACAACCATCTCCTTCTTCTGCAGCTGGGTTTTCTTGACACCGGTGAAGAAATCCTTCAGATCGACTGTCCGGACACCATCCGCGCTTGCGATTTTGACCGTGGCATTGTAGACCAAAAGCGATGGCGGCAGATCAGCCCCGGGCGAGGCGTTGCAAAGGTTGCCAACCAGGGTCGCCCGATTCCTCAGCTGATAGGATGCCAGGACGGACGCTGCGTCGTGCAGCGCCTTGTACTTGTCTTTGACGACAGGTGAATCGATCAGCCGGTTGACAACGACATTGGCTCCGATCTCCAGACCCTTGCCCTCCTCGAAGCGCAGGGAATCCAGCTCAGGGATAGCCTTGATGTCGATGATGTGTTTGGCATCGATCAGATTGTGGCGCAAGGCGATCAGAAGATCGGTTCCGCCAGCCAGGATGTATGTGTCTTCATGGCGTGACAATGCATCCAGGGCTTCGTCCAGTACAAGCGGTTTGATGTAATCAAATTGACTTAGCACGGATAACCTCCTTTGATTAAGCGAATTAATTTCCGCATTTTAAACCAACTGAATCCGCCAGCCCCAAAGGGCTTGTGCAGATTAACTTAATTTTACCATGACTGACTCGGAAACACTTTGTTGTCTTCTACAAAATCCTATAATGACTTGCCACCATTTTAGCATTAGATTACAAGGTGCGTAAGCGCAGGAAAGGGTCCTTTGCTCCTTTTTTGCCCAAAAGGGCTCCAGCCTTGAAAGATAGAGGATGTCAGCATCTTGATTTTGTGGCCTTTATGGAAAAAGACCCGGCGCCAAATCTGACAATCTGTATGACGGCCATAGGGATAAGGGGTGAAATCCAATTATTCTTGTTGTAGAATACTAACTACGCAGAGAGAGAATTTGTGTAAACTGTTAGAGGAGGGAACCGGAGCCCATGGACCAAAAACAGCTGACCATCCAGCTTCGTGATATTCTGCAGGTCGACCTGCTTCAGGGAGCCGAGGTTTTGGCCGGTCATCGCGGCCTCAGCAAGGGGATTGTATCCGTCAATGTCATGGAAGTTCCCGACATCATCGAGTGGGTTCGCCCCGGTGAATTTCTCCTGACAACTGCTTTCACCTTCAGTGATGATACCACGGTTCTCCTGAGCCTGATCCCTGAACTCAAGGCCAGGGGAGTCTGCGGCCTGGGCATCAAGACCCAGCGCTATATCAGCGAGGTTCCCGCAAGTGTCCTGGGGCTGGCGGACCAGCTGGACTTCCCCATCATCCGGGTCCCTCAGAATGTCCCCTTTGGGGAACTGATCAAGGAGATCTTCAACCACATCATCGGGGAGCAGACCCGCCTCCTTTCCCGCATCAACGATTTCAATCACATCGTCCGTGAGATCATGCTCCGCCACGGCGGCATGCTGGCCATCGCCGAGCAGATCTACATGGCCACGGGCGCTCCGGTGGTCATCAGTGATGATATCTTCCGCGACGTCTATTATTACTGCCCTGACCCGGTCAAGGAGCGGAAGATTGAAGAGGATTACAAGGCCCTGACAGCGGCTGATTTTCGCAGGCGCGAAACCAGACTGGACGGGGACAGAAGCCAGGAGGTTTCCCTCCTCAACGACGGCGTCCGCCGTTTCATGATCCCTATTTATTTTGACAACACCCATTACGGGAGCATCTTCATCTGGGACACCGACGGCAGCCTGCGCCACCAGGATCTTTTTGTCATTGAGTCCACCTCCACCCTGATCGCCCTGGATATCCTCAACCGGACCACCCTGGTTGAGCGCGAAAATGTCCATCAGACCACCTTCCTGGAGCAGCTCCTCAGTGAGGACCTCCACGAGCAGGCCAAGGCCATCGAAAGCGCTGATTATTACCTTTTCCATCCCCACCTGCCCAGCCAGATCATCATGCTGGCGGTTGACCATGAGGGGCGCTTTTCGACAGCTCCCGACAATACCCTGCAGATCAAGGACCTGAACGCCACCCTGCTCAACCTGACCAATCGGATCAAGCGTGAATATGACGGTTATTTCCTCTCCACCCGCAAGAGTGACCGGGCCATCTTTCTCCTGCAGTTTGACAGCAGCTGCCCCATCGAGGGCCGCCAGTCACTGGGCGAGCAATTCATCGGCATCCTGCTCAGCTGCGTCCGGGAGAAGGAGATCTTTGACCATATATCGGTTGGAGTCGGTTCCTGCGTTCCTTCCTATCAGCTGCTGCCCACCAGCCTGCGCCAGGCTGAGCAATCGGTCCGCATCCTCCAAAGCCGCGGCGAGCGGGAGATCGCAGTCCTCTACTACGACGACCTGGGCCTGCTCCGGATTCTGGGTCATCCGCTCCTGAGGGATGACGCCCTGGCCTACGCCGAGGAAATCCTGAGCTCTCTGGAAGAACACGATGCGTCCCAGCGGGGCGATCTGATTGAAACCATCCGGGTCTACTTTGCTTCGGGAGGCAACCTGAAAAAGGTTTCGGAACAGCTCTTCACCCACTACAATACGGTCATCTACCGGATCAACCGCATCCGGGACGTCTACGGGATCGATCTTCGTGACCCCGAGACTGCCTTTAACTTCCAGCTGGCACTGAAGATCAAGGAGCTCATTCAATGACCGGGCGCCCGGACATCCTTGAGGCGGCCCTGGTTTCGGAAGACCTCCTGACCTTCCTGTCAAGCCGGCCAAGCCATGCCTTCCGGCTCCATTCAGCCTTTAAGCGGTCGCTTAATCTGCAGACGGAGCAGGGGCAGCTGGTGACCCTGACGGAGGGACAGAGCGATCTGGTCCCCATGGGCCTGACCCTGTCAGGCCGCCTGGGTAACTGGAGCCTCAAGGCCGGGGAGGAATGGATCTATGAAGACGAGACCTTCCTGCTGCCGGGCGGCCGCGCCAGGATTCGGCTGGGCAGGGCACAAATCCGCAGGACCTGCCTGGACGGACCGCTCGCGACAGTGGGTCAGGGCAGGGGTCAGGCGCTGGGACTCATCCGGCAGGCACTTCTTGCCTGGCAGGGTCCGGGGCTGGCGGAACTTGCCGCCATCCTTCCCCTGGGAGATGACAGGGAGACGGCAAGGCCTTTTAATCTTTACAGCGCGTATATTCTGAATGACCTGAGCTTGTTTCTGAGGGCTTTGGAAGTCAACGACCTTGATCGGGCAGGGGAGCTGACCGGCCGTTTAGTTGGCTTCGGTCCGGGGCTGACGCCCTCCTGTGATGACTTTTTATCCGCCATCCTGCTCAGCCTTTTTTATGAAGCTGACCCGGGCCGCCATCCTGGCCTGGACCATTTCCTGGAAACTGTCTGCCTGACAGCGCAAAAGAAAACCAACCTGGTCAGCTCACAGATGCTCTGTCATGCCGCCCGCGGCCACGCGGCGGTGTCACATTTGGAGGTCCTGGAGGCCCTTTTCAGCGGAGACCGGGATGCCATGCCTCAACTTATTTCAAACCTGCTCGCCTACGGTGCCTCTTCGGGCGCGGATTTTCTCCTGGGCCTTTATTGTGCCGGGGTTCTGATGCCTCCAGAAAATGTGGCCGGGGGGCGGGCGCAGGAAAAATACCGACCTGTGGGGAAGGGCTGGATCGGCCGTCCCCAAGAATCAATCGTTAAGGGAGAGTGCCAATGATCAAAGTAATCGTAAGGGAAAATGCCTACTATGATTCCGTTACGCTCATGCTCATCTCAAGAGAGATGAAGAAGCGGGAGGGAGTAGAGGAGGTACTGGTCGGAATGGGTACCGACTTGAATCTGGATCTGGTGAAGATGCTGGATATGTTTCTGCCGGAGCTGGAGAAGGTCACACCCAATGACCTCTTTATCGCGGCTCTCTTCGATGAGTCCAAGGTGACCATGGATGAGCTGGTCGCCCTCTTCGAAGAGGAATTGAACAGCAAGAAAGACGCTCATCCGGGGGACTACAGGCCTCCGACCCTGAGTTCGGCTGTCAATCACCTGCAAGGTGCCAACCTGGTCCAGATTTCACTGCCGGGCCGCTACGCGGCAGGAGAAGCGGAAGCTGCCCTGAACCAGGGCCTCCACGTCATGATGTTCTCAGATAACGTCCCGGTCGAGGATGAACTGCGCCTGAAAAAGCTGGCCGTCCAGAAGGGCCTCCTCATGATGGGCCCCGACTGTGGGACGGCCATCATCAATGGTGTACCCCTTTGCTTTGCCAACGCCGTCAGGCGGGGCAAGATCGGCCTGGTCGGCGCGTCAGGCACCGGCACCCAGGAGATCACGGTCCGCATCCACCAGCTGGGCCAGGGTCTGTCACAGGTCATCGGGACCGGCGGCCGTGACCTGCGCGAGGAGATCGGCGGCCTCATGATGATTCAGGGGATTGAAGCGCTGGCGGCCGACCCGGAGACCCAGGTCATTGTCCTGGTTTCCAAACCGCCCTCACCCTCAGTCGAGAAGAAGATCTACGATCTGGTGTCAACTCTGGATAAGCCGGTTGTCATCGACTTTATCGGCGGTGACGCTGAATCCATCCGCAAGGCGGGGGCCATCCCCTGCATCAGCCTGGAAGACGCCGCCAGAAAAGCGGTTGCCCTGGCGACCGGTCAGGAACCTGTCGACTTCGACGGTTTTGACAGGGGAGAAGAAGCGGTCGACCGCCTGGTTGAAGATGAGGTCAGCCGTCTGGCACCGGGCCAAAAATATCTGAGAGGCCTTTATACGGGCGGGACTCTGGCGGATGAAGCCATGAAGTATCTGGCGGTGGACCACCTGATCTACTCCAACATCCCCCTGACCTCGGATCAGGATCTGAGCAAGCTGGAGGGCAAGGCAGGCCATATCTGTCTGGATCTGGGTGAAGACCAGTTTACCCGCGGCCGCCCCCATCCCATGATTGATCCTATGACCCGGTCGGACTTCTTCACGTCGCATGTAGACGAGACGACAGCCCTGGTTCTGGCAGATGTGGTTCTTGGCTACGGCTCCCATGAAGATCCGGCAGGGGCGGTTGCCGACTCGGTGGCTCAGGCCCGCGGGAAGCTTGAAAAAGCGGGCGGTCACCTGATTGCCGTCGCCTCAGTAACGGGCACGGATGAAGACCCCCAGAACCTCAAGGAGTCCATTGCCACACTGGAGGCGGCGGGTGTCATCGTCATGCCCTCCAATGCCCAGGCCGTCCGCCTGGTTAACCGCATCATGAAGCGTGCCGGTCTTTAAGGAAAGGAGTCAACCATGTCAGTCAGCGATTTGTTTAAAGAGGATTTGAAGGTCATCAATATGGGCCTGGAGTCTTTTTACCATGATCTTATCAATCAGGAGGTGGCAGCCATTCATGTCGATTGGAAGCCGTCAGCCGGGGGCAACGAGAAGATGGCCTCCCTCCTCAACCGTTTGAAGCGTTCATAATAGCCGAGTCATCGGATGGATAAAGAAAGAAGGTAAACATGCAATTCATTGAAGAAGCCAACAAGAAAGCTCTGGAGATCATCCAAAGTGCCAGACCTACCCTGGTCGGCATGGGGATCGCCAAGGACGTGGTGCCCGGGATGCACAAGCACCTGGTCATGCACGCGGGTCCTCCCATTACC
Source organism: Saccharofermentanales bacterium (assembly GCA_041655695.1). Taxonomy (GTDB): domain Bacteria; phylum Bacillota; class Clostridia; order Saccharofermentanales; family DTU023; genus UBA4923. Next base: position 19,420 of record JBBAEW010000018.1, on the reverse strand, counting down.
TGGGATCGGATGTCGGGCCCTCTCCGCGGCGCCGTTATCGGCGGCCTGATCTACGAGGGTCTGGCCAAGACGCCGGAAGAGGCCGAGAAGCTGGCCATGTCCGGGGAGATCGAGTTTGATCCCTGCCACCACCATCAGGCAGTCGGGCCCATGGCGGGGGTAGTGACCGCCTCCATGCCGGTCTTCATCATTGAGAACAAGACCCAGGGGAACTTCGCCTACTGCACTCAGAATGAGGGCCTGGGCAAGGTGCTCCGCTACGGCGCTTATGATGATTCAGTCATCGAGCACCTCAGGTGGATGGAAAAAACGCTCTATCCCATTCTCAAGGAAGCCCTGGAAATCCACGGCCCCATCGACCTCAAGAACATGATCGCCCAGTCCGTTCAGATGGGTGACGAAGTCCACAACCGCAACAAGGCGACCACCTCACTCTTCATCCGTGAACTGGCTTCCAGCATTGTCAAGACCAAGGCGTCCGAAGAAGACAAGGCCAAGGTCTTCGACTTCCTGAATTCCAATGACCACTTCGCCCTCAATCTTTCCATGCCGGCCGCCAAGGCTACCATGGAGCCCGCCGGCCAGGTCAAGCATTCGTCGCTTGTCTACACCATGTGCCGCAACGGCACGGATTTCGGCATCCGGATCGCGGGCCTTGGCAACCGCTGGTTTACAGCGCCTGCCGAGATCATCGACGGCCTCTACTTCCCCGGCTACAGCATGGAAGACGCCAACCCGGATATTGGGGACTCCTGCATCACGGAGACCATGGGCATCGGCGGTTTTGCCATGGCGACGGCTCCGGCCATCGTCCAGTTCGTAGGCGGAACACCCCAGGACGCGGTCAACTACACGACCAAGATGTACGAGATCACACTGGCTGAGAGTGACAGCTACAAACTGCCGCCCATGAATTTCCGGGGATCACCTACCGGGATCGATATCCGTCTGGTCATTGAGACCCAGATCCGTCCGGTCATCAACACGGGCATTGCTCATAAGGAAGCCGGAATCGGCCAGGTCGGCGCGGGTGTTGTTTACCCGCCCATGAAATGTTTTGAGGACGCTTTGGAAGCTTTTGCCGACCAGCTGGACCAGGAAGGTTTGCTGGACTAAAAGCGTTATACTTAGCAAGTAAGGGTATTACCAGTAAAAAAATGGAGGAAATATCATGATTAAAAACTGGGACAAAGTGAAAGTCTACGATCTTTCAATTAACACAAGCCATCTGACCCCGCCCTGGCCGACCTACGAGCCTCTGCAGGTCAAATTCTTCAAACGCCTGACGCCCAACGGAGCCAACGGCATGCTGATCACCACATCCAACCATGTCGGCACGCACCTGGACGGCCCTCTGCACTTTGATACAGCCGGCCGCGACATCGCGTCGCTCGAAATGGATAAACTGGTGGGCCCGGGCGTTGTCGTCGACCTGTCCGACATCACGGAAGACTGGTCCATCTACACACCCCAGGACATCATGGACCGCGTTGAAGTCAAAAAGGGTGACATCATCTTTATCAACACCGGCTACCACCGCTACGGTTTCGATCAGCCGGAGGCCGATGAGCGCCGCTACATGCTCCGTCACCCCGGTCCGTCACTGGATTTCATCCCCTGGCTCAAAGAGATGGAGATCAAGTACATCGCCGTTGACTGCGGTTCAGCCGACCATCCCATGAACACCAAAATCCGTGACTGGGAACCCATGGAAGCCGAAGCCTGTGACGCCTACATGAGGAAGCGTTACGGCAAGGGCCTGAACGAGATCTACCCCTGGCCGGAAGTCTACCAGGGCATGCACATCCAGCTCTTCCCCCAGCCCGACGAGATCATTCACGTTGAGTGCATCGGCGGCGAAATCGACAAGGTTTTGAACAAGCGCCTGATCCTTGGAACCTTCCCCTGGAAATTCCAGTACGGTGAATCAGCCTTCTGCCGCTGCGTGGCTTTCGAGGAAATCGACTAAAGGGCTCCTGCCCCAAGGGACAGTCAATCTGTCTTGAGTATGACGCCCCCCGCTCCGCCTTGGGCGCGGGGGGCTTTCAAATGATCCGAAGGGCTGCCTATGAACATCATCCTGGAAACCTTTGAGAATCTTTTCCCTCTATATTTTTTTATTTTAGTGGGACTTGCTGTCCGCAAGGCCAGGATCATTCCGGAGTCCATGGGTCCGCCCCTCAACCGTCTGATTTTCATGGTTTTCATTTCCGCTTCCCTTTTTATCAGCACCTACCAGGCGGACCTGGGCCAGGCCCTGGATTGGAAGGCCCTGGTCTTCGCCATCACCGCTGTTTTATTGCAGGCCGGCCTGGGTGTCTGCTACGCCATCAAGCGGATCTCCGACCGCCCGTCGGCCGCTGTCGTGGCCAATTGTTTTTTTCGTACCAATTTCGGTTTGCACGGTATTATCTACACCATTCTGCTTTTTGGCGCTGGCCAGATGGGCAAGGTCAGCATCCTGGTCGCTGTCATCGTCCCCCTTTACAATGTCCTGTCGGTCCTGGTCTTTGAACTCATGAAAGGCGAAAAGCCCCATTTTCTTTCTGTCCTGATCAAGGTCCTCAAGAACCCCATGGTAGTGGCGGCGGCTTTTGCCCTCTTACTCAAGCTTCTTGGGGTGACCCTGCCTGCCCTGGTCCTGGATCCCGTCAATCAGGTGGCCGCGGCCGCCGCCCCCCTTTCCCTGATTGCGGCCGGTTCCGCCCTTTGTCTCAGCGGCCTTCGGGAAAAGAGAAAGCTGATCACCAAGGCTTCCATAGCCCGCCTCCTTCTTGTACCGCTTCTGACTTTGCCGCCTGCCATCCTTCTTGGCTTTCGCGGGGTCACCCTGATGGCTTTCCTGGTAGCCTTTGGCGGCCCTGTGGCGACGCCGCTGCCTGCCATGGCTTATGAGATGGGCGGTGACGGGGAACTTGCGGCCCAGACGGTCGCGGTCACTTCCGTTTTCTCACTTTTCACCCTGCATGCCTTCATTCTTCTCCTGCGTTTTCTGGGTCTGGCCTGAAAGCTCTCCCCGGCCTTTTTATATCAGCCGGAAGATGAGCGGAAAAGAGGCTTCAAATTGTGTCATTCAAACAAAATAATATGAAAATCACTTTGTTTAACTTCGTATTTAGGCTATAATCGAGAACAGCATCCATAGGATCCTGTAAAGATTGCTAATGCATTCAAGGAAGCCGTATGGTAGGATTTGTGTAAAATAATAAGTGACCGTCGCTGTCCGGCAAACCAATTGTGAACATGCCGCAGGCAGTTAAAATGAAACGGATCACCTTATTATGAGAGGAGATGAACGAATGGCAAAAGAGAAATCGAAGCTGGGCGTTGAGCCCGTCTACGATGTCAGAGAATTGGGTATTCCCAAGACCTTGGTTCTGGGCGTTCAGCATTTGTTTGCGATGTTCGGTGCCACCATCCTGGTTCCCATTCTGACCGGTCTGAGTGTTTCTACCGCCCTGTTGACGGCTGGTGCAGGAACACTGCTTTTCCACCTAGTCACAGGAGGTAAGGTTCCGGCCTTCCTGGGCTCATCCTTTGCGTTTATCGCAGGATACCAGCACATCGCCGGGGGCGCGCCCTGGGATCCGGGCTTTGATGGGTCAAAGCTTCCCTACGCGCTGGGCGGCGTCTTTGTAGCCGGTCTCGTCTATGTTGCCGTAGCCGGTATTATCCGTCTGGTCGGGGTCAAGCGGGTCATGCGCTTCTTCCCGCCGGTCGTAACAGGCCCGGTCATCATGTTGATCGGCTTGATTCTTGCTCCGGTTGCCATCAGCAGCATCATGGGCCCCATTGAGACCGCCAAAGGCGTCCTGCCTGCCGGTGTCAACTGGCTGATCGCCCTGGCTTCCATTGTGACTATCATTGTCTGCAACCTCTGGGGCAAAGGCATGCTGAAGATCGTCCCCATCCTTATGGGTGTCATCGTCGGCTATGTGGTCGCGGTTGCCTTCGGCGCGGTTGACTTCTCGGGCCTCAAGGGTGTCGGCGTCGTCGCCCTGCCCATCACCGCGGACAGGATCATGAAGTTTGACATCAGCGCAATCATCACGATCGTGCCCATTGCGCTTGCCACCATGATGGAGCACGTCGGCGACGTCGTCGCCATTTCCGCCACGGTTGGCAAGAACTTCATCGTCAAGCCCGGCCTGCACAGAACCCTTGTCGGTGACGGTGTAGCCACCAGCTTGGCCTCCATCGTCGGCGGCCCCGCCAACACCACCTACGGTGAGAACACCGGTGTTCTGGTTCTGACCCGCGTTTATGACCCCCGTGTCATGCAGATCGCGGCCGTCATGGCCATCATCGCCAGCTTCTTCCCGGTTGTCGGCGGAGCGATCGGCAGCATTCCCAGCGTTGTTATCGGCGGCGTGTCCTTCATCCTCTACGGTATGATCACCGCCATCGGTGTCCGCAACGTTGTTGAAGCCAAAGTTGACCTGACCAATACCCGCAACCTGATCGTCGCGGCGGTCATCCTGGTCTCCGGCCTGGGCTTTGACGGAGTGGGCGGCCTGCATATCCCGGTCGGCGCCACCGCCATCAACCTGTCCGGCCTGGCCATCGCTGCCATCCTGGGCATCGTGCTCAACGCCATCCTGCCCGGCAAGGACTATGAGTTCAAAGAAGACGAAGTGTAAGTCACTGACCTGATTTGCTAAAGTCGTTTGAAGAGACGGCTCCGGGAAACCGGGGCCGTCTCTTTTTACTTGTCAATTGGGCTTTCTTCCTCCATATTTCAGCTAATTCGTTCCATAGGGGACCAGGGTCATTTTGCCCGGGAGGATACTATGGCAGGCCAGGGGAAAAAGGTTGGGCCGCACGCCGGCTCCATGTTTCTCATCTTAGCCGTCATCCTGATCTTTGCTGCCGCTTCGGTCTTCTTTCTGACGGGCGGAGGTTCTGCCGATAAGACCAGTCCCTCCAGCTCCAGCCCGGGCTCCGAGGCCAGCCGGGACTTCCTGTCGCTGACCAGCCTTGAGACGGCCAGTTCAGGCCAAAGCCCTGCCGCAAGCCAGGAGCTGATTCCTCCAGCAACAGGCGGGGAGACGGAGACTTCTGAAACTCAATCCCACGCAAGTACAGGCGCAAGCGCATCCCATGCAGGGAGCACAAACAGCCAGACCTCGACTCCAACCGCCCCGCCGCCTGACCCTGCGTCAGGCAATCCTGATACCTACCAGATTTACATCTCCAAAAATTCTTTTACCGTCGCTGTCCTGAGTCGGGATGCGGCCGGCCAGTACACTCAGGTGGTCAAGATTTTCAAGGCCGCGACGGGAGGTACGAAAACCAGGACAGGAACCTTTGAAATCCAGCACAAGGATCAGAAATTCACCAAGCTCCGCTGGTATTCCTTTAACACCAGTTTTTCGGGTCATTGTCCCTATGCGACATACTTCACGGGCGGAGTCTATTTTCATGGGCCCATCTTCCACAAGAAGGATCCTCATACGCTCAACACAAAGTTCTACAACAGAATAGGCAAGGCCAATACTTCCGGCTGTCTGCGCCTGCCGACTGCCCAGGCCCGCTGGATCTATTACAACTGCCCTTACGGGACCAAGGTGATTGTCGCCAACGATGACCGTTACCGGGCTCCGGAGCATGAACAGATCCCCCCTGACCAGTTCTGGGACCCGACGGACCCCGATGCCAGGCCGCCGGTCACAGCCTTCGAGCTCAACATCAGCCAGCTTGAACTGGAGGTCGGCGAATCCTTCCAGTTGGCTCTCCAGGGGATCCTGCCGTCCAATACCGCAACGGTGCGCTTTATCTTTGAATCGGGTCAGCCCGCAGTTGCCGAAATCGATTCACAGGGTCTCATAAGGGGACTTGCTGAAGGGATCGCCATCATCCGGGTCAGGGCGGATGACGTCTATGCCGTCGAGCGCACTTGCACCGTCCTGGTCCGCCAGACGGAGGGCTCAGATGACGAACCGGGCGGCGGGTAGCCCCCTTGGTCTTGCGCTATGCTCTACTTATGACATAATTAGTCATACTTAATGACTAAGATCTTATCTGCTGACGGAGTGAGCGAGGTGTCAGATGCCATTTAGTGTGGGAAGATTTTTTTCCAGAATCGGGAAGAAGGTATTGCGGCATAAGCGCCTTATATCCCTCCTGGTCGCCGTTCTTATCCTGAGTTCGGTTCTTTTGCTGGGGAGCGGCGGGACATCCCCTTCCGTGGCCTTTCCCTCTTCTGTTGTTACAGACCCTATGACGCAGCTGCCCTTTGATGCAGGTGATTCAGGATCCGACCCGGGTGAATCTGAGATCGAGGAAGCCTGGAAGCTCTTCGGTGACCAGTGGGGCATGGACAACAACCTGGAAGAAGAATGGCCGGAATGGACCGAACCGGACGGAGAGCCCCTGGAACCCCTGGAGTCCTCTCTGTCCTCTTCCTCCTCTTCAGGGACCCAGAAGACAACAGCAAGGACAACGACCCGGGCCAAGGTTACCACCACCCGGACTACTACCACCCGGTCCACGACAGCCTGGCCGATTTCCGGAACCAGTCAGCACCCCTACCTGATCTACGTGTCCATGAACAGTTTTACGATTCAGATTCTGGGTCTTGATCAGAATCTCCAATACACCCGGGAGCTCAGGCGATTCTCGACAGGGATCGGCCGCAACACCCACCAGACCCGGACCGGGATCTTTCATGTAACGGGCAAGGAGAGCTGGCACACCTGGAACAACCGGCCGCCCACCTATTCCCCCTATGTGACCAGCTACTCGGGCGGCGTCTGGATTCACGGGCCCATCTACAAGGAAAAAGATCCAAACGAGATGGTTCCGGGCTCCTACAACGTCATCGGCACGGCCTGTTCATCCGGCTGCCTAAGGACTACCTGCTCGGCCGCTGCCTGGATTTACTACAATTGCAGTGTAGGAACCACGGTTATCGTCCAGAATGATTCCCGCTACTCGGCTCCAAGACCGGCCCCTGTCCATGAGAACCAGACCTGGGATCCGACTGACCCTCTGGCCACGCCCGAGATTCCGGTCACCTCCTTTTCCTTGAATACGGCCAGCCTGGAGCTTACGACAGTGGACAACGCCACCTTGAAGGCTATTAATGTACTGCCGACCAATACATCCACGACAGGCTGGATTTTCGAATCCAGGAATCCGGCGGTTGCCAGCGTAAACAGCTCGGGTAAGATCACCGCCCTGGCACCCGGCACGGCAGAGATTGTCGTCACAGCCGATGATATTTACGGCCGCAGCCGCAGCTGCACGGTCCTGGTCAAGGCTCCGGCCACAACAACGACCACCACGACAACAACGCCACCTCCAACTACGACGACCTCGACCACTACGACCAATACGACGACTACGGCGCCTTCAACCACGACTGAATAGAAAGATTGATCCGGAATTGACTAAAACATATAAAACAATTAAGCAGAGTCAGGTTTGCCGCCTTCTGGCAGCTCTCGCCCTCCTGGTGCTTCTTCTGACAGCGGCTGCCTGTACGGGAGGTGAGACGAAGCCGGAGCCGGGAACGGTTACGGAGCCTTCGCAGGCACCTTCTGTGACTATGCCCTCGCAGACAACTCTGCCCAGTGAGACGGAAGAGTCCAAACCTACGCTGCCTCCTATCCGGTCGGCCGCTGACCTGCCCCGGGATGAAAATGGCATTGCCAGCTGGGAGGGCGATTTTGAAGAGCCTCTTCTGCTCATGTGCAAGAACAAGTGGGTCAATGTGCGCCAAGCTCCGTCGGTTGAAACGGGCGGTTGGGTGACCGGTCTGACCCTGGGGCAGCAGGTTCTTTCAAAGGGGATTGTGGGGGGCTGGTTCCATGTGACGGTTCTGCCCGGCTTGAGGGAGGGGTACGTGCGAAGTGATCTGCTCATCGATTACGATCCGGACCGCCTCTTTTACGCCAGAATTCCGCAGGAAGAGGAGATCATCGAGGAGGAAGACGGCAGTCAGACCATCCTGGTCAACCAGCTGGTTGATCTTCGCCTTTTCGCGCCGGATATAGATTATTTCCTGGTTTTCGCGACTCCTGACAACTATATCGGCCGCCCTCTCTACTCCAGGGATACCTGCCTGATTCAGGAGGGGACGGCCAAGAAGCTGGCCAAGGCCCAGGAGATGGTCAGGGAGGACGGTTACCGGATCCGGGTCTACGACGCTTACCGGCCAAGCTCGGTCTCGGGCATTCTCTTTAAACAGGTGCCGGACCCATCCTTTGTCTCGCCCGCCGGCAAGTCTTATCATAATCGCGGGGTTTCCGTCGATATTACCCTGGTCGATGAAGAAGGCAATGAACTGGAAATGCCATCGGGCGTCATGGAACTCAATGAGAAAGCCCGGCGCAACCAGCCCATGACGGATGAGGCCAAGGCCAACCTGGCCTACCTGACGGCCGTTATGAAAAAGTGCGGTTTCCAGTCGGTCAGCAACGAATGGTGGCACTATACGGACTGGGACGCCAAAAAGTTTATGGTCTCGGATCTCGACTTCACACGGGTCGAGTATTATGAGAAAACGTCCAGATAAGACTTGTGAAGCGGGAGAGGAATTTGCCATGAAATGGACCAAAACGATCAGCCTCTTGTCAGCGGCCCTCTTGGCCGGCTTAATACTTGCCGGCTGCGGTGCTTCAGACCCGGCACCCCTGACACTAGAAAAGGATTTTGGGCTGACAGTGGGCGGAACCTGGTTTCCTATTCATGAGGACGCAGCGCCCCTTCTTGCAGCCCTGGGGGATGACTACGAGCTTTACGCCGCTCCCAGCTGCCTTTTTCTGGGTGAGGACAAAGAATTTGATTACGACGGGGTGGCGCTTTTCACCAACCCGGACGGGGATCTGGATATCTGGTATCTGGCGGCCATCACCAGTAATGCTTATGAAACTGCCAGGGGAATCCGCATCGGCAGCAGTCAGGAAGATCTGACGGCAGCCTACGGTGAAAAATATTACTGGGAGAGCGACTATGAGATAGTCTACTCAATCTCCGGTGTCCAGGGGGACCTGGCAAGCCCCTGCATTATTTTCCGATTGGACGGTCAGGAAATAACCGCCATCGATATCTACTACCCGACCAACGCGAACTAGGAGGTCTTGCCGGTGCTGGACAGCCTGACCCCACCCTTTGACTTCAACCGGATCCTGGCCAATAAGCGGGCTATCCGTCGTCAGCTGGTGGACCGGGAAGACCTTCTGGAGAAAAGAATAGCCCTTTTGGGCGGTTCGACTCTGGGCGAGATCCGTACCATCCTGGAATTGTTTTTGCTGGATCGGGGTATCCAGCCGGTCTTTTATGAGGGGGCTTATGCTTCCTATTTCGAAGAGCTGGCTTTCCCCAATCCCGCTCTCTCCGATTTTGCCCCCGACATCATCTATGTGCACACGACCTTCCGGAATCTGACCCAATTTCCTCATCCGGCCATGACGCCAGAGGAAAGAGAAGATCTCCTCACTTCAACCTATGTTGGCTGGAAGTGTATGTGGGAGGCCGCGGCAGAGCGCTACGGCGCTGTCATTATCCAGAACAACTTCGAGATGCCGCCCTATCGCGTCATGGGGAACATGGAAGCTGTCCACCCCAACGGCAGCCTCCGCTTCATAGAGGATCTGAACGGACGCTTTTACCAGTACCAGAGGGAGACGGCGCGCTTTCATATTCAGGATATCAACTACCTGAGTGCACTGGCAGGCCTTGATAGCTGGCACGATGAAAAAAACTGGTACCTCTATCAGTACGCCCTGGGACTTCCTGCCATCCCTCTTTTGTGTCACAGCCTGAGCTCCATGATCAAGGCTCTCTATGGCTTGAACAGGAAGGCCCTGATCCTGGATATGGACAACACACTCTGGGGCGGGATCATTGGGGACGATGGCCTTACGGGCATCGAACTGGGCCCTGAGACTCCGCAAGGCAGAGCCTTCGCGGATTTCCAAGCCTACGCGGGCGCTCTTTCGGACAGGGGGGTTCTCCTTGGGATTTCGTCCAAGAACGATGAAGCCAATGCTCTGGAAGGGTTGAACCATCCCTCTTTCCGCTTGAAGAGGGAGGATTTTGTCAGTTTTCGGGCCAATTGGGAACCCAAGCACCAGAATCTGGAAGCCATCAGCCAGGAACTCAATATTGGAATCGACAGCCTGGTTTTTGCGGACGACAATCCGGCCGAACGTCAGGCCGTTGAAGGCTTTTTGCCCCAGGTGGAGGTCCTTCCTCTGTCGGCGTCGGAGCCGGAGGCCTCGGTCCGCCTTCTGGATCGGAGAGGCTACTTTGAGATGGTTTCCCTGTCCCAGGACGACATCAACAGGAAAGCCGCATACCGGGACAATATTGAACGGGAAGCGGTTCAGGCTTCATTCCAGGATTACGACCACTACCTCCGTTCCCTGGAGATGGTCTGCCATGTCGACACGGTCCACGCCGGGAATGTGGAACGAGTGACCCAGCTGATCAACAAGACCAATCAGTTTAACCTGACTACCCTGCGCCTGAATCAGGCCGAGGTGGAGTGCAGGGCCTCCTCTCCTGACTACCTCATGCTCTGCGGCCGCCTGGTCGACCGCTTCGGTGACAACGGGCTTGTTCTCGTTCTTTCCGCCCGCATGGAAGGCCAGCTGGCTGAGATGGAACTTTTCCTCATGAGCTGCCGCGTTTTCAAACGCAAGCTGGAGGATGTCATGCTCCATGAGGCGGTCCTCCGTTTACGGGAAGCGGGAGTCAAAAAACTTAAGGGCCTCTTCCTACCTACGGCCAAGAATGGCCCGGCCGAAGATTTTTACAAAGAGCAGGGCTTCACGGATCTGGGCCAGGGGATCTATGAACTGGACCTGGAGGCCGGCCGAACTTGCCGGGATTTTGCCATGGAGATCATTCGAGATGACGCATGAAGCTGTATTACAGGAATTACAGGAGATGATCCGGACGCTCTTTGACGACCCGTCGCTGGTCATCGGGGAGGAAACCCGGGCGGCCGATGTCGAGGGGTGGGATTCCCTGGAGCACATCAACCTGATCAACCTGATCGAGAGCCGTTTCAAGATCCGCTTTGAGATGAAGGAGGCCCTGGCTTTCCAGAATGTAGGCGATATGGTCCGCTGCGTCCTCTCCAAAACTTCCTGACGGGTCCGGCTATGGCCTTTACCTCCTTTACTTTTCTTCTTTTTCTGGCGGTTACGGTATCCTTTTACCTGCTGCTGCCCCACCGCTTCCGGGCGGCCCTGCTGCTGCTCGCAAGCCTGGTTTTCTACGGCTTTTACGCCTGGTGGGCCCCTCTCTTTATCCTTTCCTTTACCGCTGTCATTTTTTTTGCCGCCCTGGGCATAAAAAGATCCAACAAGAAGGGCTTCCTTCTCCTTATTACGGTGGCTGGCCTCCTGTTGGCTCTCTATTTCGTTCTCCGTTATTCGGATCTGATCAAGACGCTGATTGCCTCTTTGACGGCCGGGGCAGGAGACAGGATCCGGCTTGTCTTCCCCCTGGGCTTCTCCTATTACCTCTTCAAGAGCCTGGGTTACCTGATCGATGTCTACAGAGAGACTTTGGAGCCGGAGAGGCACTTTGGCCACCTTTTGCTTTACACGGCCTATTTCCCGGAGATTTCCCTGGGCCCCATCACAGCTGCCTCAGATTTCCTCCCGCAAATTGACAGGGTCAAGCCTTTTTCGTCCAGGGATCTGTCCGCCGGTTTTTTTATGGTGGTCTGGGGTTTTTTCAAGAAACTTGTTTTCGCTGACCGTCTGGCTCTTGTGATCGCGCCTTATTACGGCAGGGTATCATCGCTTGATTCGGGCCTGGCCTGGTTTCTGGTCTCCTTTGCCTACTTTATCCAGCTCTATCTGGATTTTTCCGGCTACACGGATATCTCGGTCGGAGTTTCGAAGATGCTGGGCTATGAGATCAAGCACAATTTCAATGCCCCCCTGGTGGCCCAGACCATGTCCGAGTACTGGCGCCGCTGGCATATGAGCCTCTATGAATGGTTCTCCGCCTACATCTTCAAACCGCTCCAGTTCAGCTGGCGCCGCCTGGGCCGCTACGCGTCCGCCCTGGCGGCCTTTGTCACCCTGACTATCAGCGGCATCTGGCACGACGCGGCTCCCGGCTTCCTGATCTGGGGTATCCTCATGGGCCTTTGCGTGGCCTTTGACGCCCTCTTTGCCAAAAAACGAAAGAAACTGAAAAAGAAGCTGCCCGGCTGGCTCTTTGTCGGGTCGGGCATCCTGGCCACTCTTTTGATCAATACCCTGGTCCTGGCCTTCACGCGGGCAGCAAGCGCCCGGGATGCTTTTTTTATCCTGGGCCGGATTTTCGACTTCAAGAGCTGGACACAAGGGCTGCCAGCCGGCGGCCTGGTTCCTGCCTTGCTCCTGGGGCTGGCAGCCACTGCCGCCTCTCACATCCTGGAGTGGAAGCGGCCTGCTTTAGCGGACGGCCTGGAGAAAATGCCTCTGGTTCTCCGCTGGGGAATCCTTCAACTGATGCTTATGGCCCTGATTCTTTTTGCGGCACAAGGCGCGGATATGGTGGGAGGTTTCATCTATGCGCGATTCTAAGGGCCGTTTTTTCCTGAGGGTGCTGATCTTCGCCCTGGTCTTTGTCCTTCTGGCCTTAGCGCTGGGCTTTGCCCTTTCACCAGCGGAATCTTTCACGCGACAGATGCTCCATGACCTGCAAAAGGAGAAGGGGACCATCAAGACAGCTTTCGTGGGAGCCTCGCACGCCCTCTATGGCTTTGACACTCAGGTGATTGACCGGGAACTTGCCACCTGGTCCTTTAACCTGGGCTCCGCTTCCCAAAAACCCATGGATTCCTATTTCTTACTTAAGGAAATGTATCGCTCCAATCAACCGGACCTGGTCGTCATCGAATTGACTTACGTCATGTATACCAAATTCTCCGGCTACGACAATCCCCTGAGCAGCATGATTCTTTTTGACTATTTCTCCCTGAGCGCAAACAAGCTGGATTACCTGAAGACGGCTTTCAAAGCGGAGGATTATCCGGATCTCTTTCTTAAGGCCTACCGCTACCGCAACAGATTGGGTGAGGCGCCGTCCACCATCAAGAAGAAGCTGACCAGGAACTGGCTGACCCATGACCCCCAAAGCGCCGCCTACCAGGACGAGCACTACCAGTCCAAGGGCTTTGTCGAAAGTCAGGGCGGCTTCCAGCAAGGGGGCATGGGACGGGTGACCCCTTACAAATGGGACCAAAAGAATCTGGATCCCAAAGCCTTGGACTACCTGGAAGAGATGATCGCTCTTTGCCGAAAGGAAGGCTCCCGGGTAATTCTGGTTAGCACGCCCCTGCCGATGGCCACCCTCTTGACCCTGGGCAATTACCAGGAGGCTCACCGCTATTTCGAGGATCTGGCAAAGGCGCAAGGGCTTCCCTATCATGATTTCAATCTGGTCAAAGCTGAATACTACGACCGGCCCGACACAGACTACTTCGATACCAATCACCTGAACGGTCAGGGGGCAGCCTCTTTTTCCCGAGCTCTTTGCCGGGTATTGAATGCCCAGGCCAGGGTAGAGGACACTGACATTTATTTTCACCCGGATTTCCAAAGTCTCAGTCAGGCTTACCCCCAGGTCTCCAATGTCTATTTGCAGATTAGAGAATCGCAAGATCAAATCATCCTGACGGCCAGGTCCTATCAGGGTGATCTGGTGGTTCCCCTCTACCGTTTCCTAATAAAGGAACAAGGGGAGACAGATTTCACACCAATCTCCGGCTACAGCCCAGAGCCCAGCCTGACTCTGGAGTCCGCCTATGCGGCCGGCAGCCAAATCCGGGTTGAGGCCAAAGCAGAGGGGTCAAGCACTTACGACGCTTACGATGTCATTCTGCTTCCCTGATCAAGCGGACCTTTGTTTCCCATCCTTAATTTTTGGTATACTGTCGAAAGCCTTATGGATATGCGCCAGTAGCTCAGCAGGATAGAGCACTTCCCTCCTAAGGAAGGGGCCGGGGGTTCGAATCCCTTCTGGCGCACCATTTGGAGGCTGTCCCAAAACTCTGAACCCTTGGGAGTGACAGCCTCCTTTTTTGAAAGGGAGATTTTCTCACAGCCTCATTTCTCTGAAATTTCTTCTAATAGCCCGCAAAATAAGAAGGACCCCCAAGTTGTCAGTCTATACTCGGCAAATAGCAGAAATTACTCTGAACTGCGACGACAGACCGACAACTTGGAGACCATGATGGAGCATTCCATTGTCTGGGAAAGATATCTTCAACGCATCATAAGCCTTTGTCGATAAACCTGTCGTCAAGGTTCTGACAGGGCTCCGGCGGGCAGGTGAGTCCGTATTGCTCCGGATGATGATGAATGAATTGCTTCCAAAGACCGTGCGCTAGAACATCTACGATCTGAACATGGAATCCAGAAAGGGACTTTCGATCCTGGATGAGAGGGATCTCATGGTGGAGTTGGGCTGCTCCATTTAGGATAGGCCATCCCCATGCTGCGCAGAAGGTTTCGCAAAAGTTAATTCGGAAGGTATGACAATTGTAGCGGCTTATCTACCTATTCGTGCTCTTGCCGACGGAGAACGGGATCAGCAAATGCACAAATAATTTTGTTGATGCAAGGACGTAAGTGGTCTTGATCGTTCCGTTGTGATGCAAGGCCGCCCGTCCTTTCACGGCCATGAGCTCTGCGTTTATGGCATTATCTGCTGACTCTATTGTGAAAAATTTTGACTCCATATCAAAATTCAAACATATGCCCTGTGGCAGGCCATATCGAGTGCTGTTTGCTTGACAATATCCACAATCAAGAGAATAATGTATCAACATGGGGATACCGTTGGAGGAAATAGGTTGATCTCATCAAGGACTAGTGAATTGCACAATTTTATTATGCGTGAGGTTAGGGAAGTGCGCCGCCCTATTTCTGGGTTTCAGGTGCGCTTTTTTTATAGTGTTTCCTTCAATCGTTAGAATGCATTTTATTAAGAAAGTTGGGGAGAGAAAATGTCGAACGGTGTTAACAAAAAAGTTGAGAAGCAAAGGAATGCTTTGGCTGTTCTGTCAGCCGTCTTAGCCTTGATCCTTTTGCTTATGTTGATTCTTTGCGCACCCAAGTGCTGCAAGAAGGAACCAGTCCCGGAGCCGACGGAAACGACGGAGCCCACATCAGAGCCTACTGAATCGCTCACGACGACGACTACGACAACGACAACGACTACGACGGAACCTCCAACGACGGAGCCTCCGACGACCACGGAAGAGCCGACAACTACAACAACGACTAAGACGACAACAACCAAGTCAACCACACCCAAGACAACCAAAGCCTTTACCTACAAGGTACTGACAGATAAGTCAGTATCTCCCCTTGGCAAAATTCTTGTAATAGTCCAGATCACAACGAATGACGGCTATACCGGCAGCTACAAGGTGACCTACAGTGGCACTACCATGGCCTACAACAGCGTATCCAATGAGTATTGGATCGAGACGAGCGAATTGGCCGACGGCAAATATTCAGCGAAAGTCAAAGTAACCCGATAACAAGGCGCCCCAAAGCGGTTTGTCCGGTATTGGAATCAGTTCGAAGGAGAAAGATAATGAAGCCTAGATATATATACTGCAAATTGCTGGCCTTTCTGCTGGTTGCTGCCTTGGTATTCGGCCTGGCGCCGGTCAGTCCCCTGATGGCGCAGACGGAGATTAAAACGCCTATCTCTTACATCGTCAAGAAGGACGGTGTATACCATGTCATCGATTACGCGAATCAGCTGCTCCCGTCTTATATGACCTATCGGGGGGATCCGAATCACGCGCAAGCCCGGATTGCCAAGTTCTACTTTGAGGCACTGGATTCGGCTACGGGAGGCATGATCGGCTATTTAAGCGGCGAATCGCTGCAGCACGTCGATTACAGCCGCATGCTCATTAAGTACATGGAACTTGGGCGCAATGTGGATGCCATTTATGCCTGGTTTAACGGTTGGTATGCCGATGCGGGCGAACTTGCCCACCAACATATGAAAGTACTGAATCCAGACCTAAGCTATGGCGAAACCTATCAGCTGGATGAGAACGGCTATCGGCTGACGGGCCCTGTGCTAAGCAATGATGCGACGGTCAAGAGTATCAAAGTCTTGGGTGAGTCAGCGCAGATGGATACTACCGATGATAAGGTCTATCGGGTTACCCTGCCCAGCGGGACCATTTTGGCTGATCTAACAGCTGGTGATTTTGATATTGAAGCCAATCACGGGAACGCGGTTGTCAGTGATTTGGCGCAAGAGCCAGGCGATGAGACCGAATGGACCTTTATCATCACAGCTGAAGATGGCACGACTCAAAACGCCTATAGAATCCTTCTGACTGTGGCAGCGCCAGAAGTTGATAAGAGCGCCTTGAAGGCTGTCATCGATGAAGCCAATGATCTGACTGAAGACGATTGGACTGACGTGAGCTGGGCCCTCTTGGAAGCTGCCCTTGCTGCGGCTGAAGATGTCTACGCGGATGATGACGCAACGCAAGAGGATGTGGATGACGCGAAAGATGCCTTGCGCGATGCCATCGATAGCCTGGCTGCCAAGAGTTCGGACGCCGGGATTGAGAGTGTTACGGTCCTCGGAGTCCCAGCCGAAGTAGATGCTACCGATGACAAGATTTACCATGCTGAACTTCCCTATGGGACGAACCTTGCAGCACTCACAAGCGGTGATTTTGACATAGAGACCAGCGATACCAATGCGCTTGTGAGCGGTTTGGCTGTCAATCCGGATGATGAATCCGAATGGACTTTCACTGTCACTGCCCAAGATGGTACGACACAGGAAGTCTATACAATCCTGTTGACGGTGGCAGCGCCAGCGGTTGATAAGAGCGCCTTGAAGGCTGTCATCGATGAAGCCAATGATCTGACTGAAGACGATTGGACTGAAGCGAGCTGGGACCTCTTGGAGGCTGCCCTTACTGCGGCTGAAGGTGTCTACGCGGATGATGACGCAACGCAAGAGGATGTGGATGACGCGAAAGATGCCTTGCGCGATGCCATCGATAACCTGGTTGCCAAGAGTTCGGATACCAGTGTCGAGAGCGTTATGGTTCTTGGTGTTGAAGCGACAGCAGATCCGCCGGGTGGAACCGGCTACTATGTTGAGCTACCCGCTGGGAAGAATCTTCTGGACCTTGTCCATAGTGATATAGCGGTATTTTTGCCCACCGGCTCCGAAGCAAGTGTGGAGGAAGCAGTTTCAACAGATGGCGGCGCGACGTGGACCTTTGTTGTAACAGCTGAGAATGGCACACAAGAGACCTATACTGTCCACGTGACGGTGGCACCGGATGCGGACAAGAGCAAACTTCAGGCGGCCTATGACACGCTTGCAGCCAAGATAGACGAAGAGCTCTGGTGGACGGAACTGGGACTGAAAACAGCCCTGAGTGACCAACTGACGTCGGCCCTTCAGGTACTCAACGATGTGGCGGCTACGCAGGCTGAAGTGGATGCGGCTTTGGAGGCTCTTTTGGCGAGCGCCTTTAGGGCGTCCAAGGGCAAGACGGGCCTAGAGACGGTGATCCCGCTTTATGAAAACGCTGGCTTCGAGGGCTTGACTCCTGCCCAGCAGGGCGCAAGCGAGGCTATCGGCTTCATTAATATGGCGAAGATCAAGGTCTCGACCTACGGTACGGACGACAAACCGACCGATGTGCAGCCTGAAACCAAGGAAGCGATAGACCAGTTGATCACCGACGCGGTGGCCTATTACCTTGAGATCCTGGAAGGGATTAATGACGCTTCAACGGTGCAAGACACAGCGGCAGCGATCGAAGCCTTCATTGACTACGCCATCGAAGTATACGGGTCCTGGGCTGAGGCCAAAGAGAATGTCAGTGAACTTCAGTTAATTGCTGAAGATTTCGAAGATACTTACAAGCTCAAGGTGGGCGTTGCGGCCAAAGTACTGAAAGGCAAGGGGGCTGGCTACGGGACACTGGCTGAAGTGATCCAGGCCGCCCTGGCACCGGATGCAGACAAGAGCGGGCTCAAGGATGCCATCGATGAAGCTATCCTCCTGACTGAAGACGACTATACGGGTGCGAGCTGGACCCTTCTCGAGGAAGCTCTCGATCATGCCCAACAAGTCTACGCGGACGAAGCCGCGACGCAAGAGGAAGTTGATGATGCTGAAGAAGCCTTGCGTCAAGCCATCAGTAACCTGGTCGCCAAAATTGTGACCCAAATGGTCATCAAGGCGCAGCCGACCAAGCTGGCTTATGTTGAAGACCAGACTCTGGACCTCTCAGGCTTGCAGGTGACCCTGACCTATAACGACGGGTTGCCGGAAGATGTAGCTTTTGAAGACTTTGACGATTACGGTATTACGGCTGCACCTGTCCAGGGAACGGCCCTGACGATCGCAGCCCATCATGGCAAGCCGGTGACCCTGACGCACCCGGATCTGATTACGGGTGTCGATACCGACAATCTGACGGTTACTGAAGCTCAGTTCCATACCTATAAGTTCGTGATTGAGGATCAGGCGCCTAAGTATTGGGTCAGAGAGGGTCTTACCGACCCAACGGATGACGATTTTGCCGGACTGACGCCGGTGAAGCTCCACCTGGCCATTGATGAAACAAAAGACAAACATTACCAGGGCAATGTCCGTATCCAGGCAGTCGGTTTCGATGGTCTGCAACTATGGGCAAAAGACAGTGCGGATGCTTGGTATGACATCAATGTAACCGGTTGGGGCCCGCCCTCAGGCTTTGTGATGAACCTGGACGGAGATCCCCAGGAAGTCTATGTCATAGCGACCAAACAGCTTGATAATGAGACGGCAACCCTAGTATTACTTGATGTAAGCGGAGAATACGGAGCATCTGACAACAAGATTATCAGTCAGGATATCCAGGTGACCGCCGTCAAGGGCTACTATGTATATCTGGATTCTATCTATACGGAAGCCGATGCAGGTGAAGACTTCGACATCGATCTCTACATCGAATCCGATGAGTGGGATGACTTCTTCGGAGCTACTATCGAGATCAGCTTCGACCACACCAGAGTTTCCTATCAGGAAGCCAGCCAAATCGTAGATGGGTTTTTCATCGGCAGTACCATTGCCGGTTCCATAACGACTCTTGAAATTACGGGAGCCTCAACTTCGGGCTGGCCGCTCACAAATGGACTGATTCAATTAGCCAAGTTAGACTTCAAGGTCAAGGATGCTATATCCCCCGGACAGGTCACCTTCTCCATCGGTGATGATCCGGTCGTGAACTTGGAGGACGATGTTCTGAGTACATACGCTCTTAAGGGTCCGGATCTTGTGATTGATCTGACGGGGCCGGGGCTAATCGAACGCAACCAGATTGACGATGTGATCCAGCAGGGCGTAGAGGATGTGAACGCCGAGATCGGCACGTACGCTCAGTTGAGCGACCTGGACCGCGGGACGGGCCGGG
>JBBAEW010000017.1:0-34157 GCA_041655695.1 Saccharofermentanales bacterium | reverse complement strand
TCTTTTGGCGCCCTATTACTTCATGACCTGGGCGGAAGCTTACAAGATGCTGCGCGATGAGGCAACCGGACGGGGTCTGGTAAGGATGGAAGACCTGGGCTATGTGCGTGTGAGTTAGAAGAGGTGCCTGTGTCAGCGGCTGAGGCGGGGAGAATTCTGACCCTTGTCTTTCAGGTTTTGCTGGCCCTGGCTGTCACAGCCGGACTTGTCAGTCTGACCCGTCTGCTGATCGAACGAAAAGTCAGGGCTTCCATGGACCTGCGGGAGGGGAGCCCCGAGGGTCCTCAAACTTACAGATTGAAAAGGAATGAATAGCATGTTGGAATTCAATGATCATCTGGCCCAAACCTTTATCAAACCGCATGAGTACCAGGCTATGGAGGCTCAGCTTCTGGCCGCCCGCCTGCAGCTGGACGGCGGTCAGGGACCTGCCTTTGATTTTGGCGGCTGGCTGGACCTGCCTGAACGCATGGACGCCAAGGCTCTGCGGCCCATCCAGGAGGCGGCCGACCGCATCCGCCGGGACTTTGATTACCTGATCCTGGTCGGTATCGGCGGCTCTTATCTGGGAGCCCGGGCAGTCATCGAAGCCCTCTCCCATCATTTCAACCCCCTCCTTGCGCGTGGGGAAAAGGGACCTCTGGTTCTCTATGCCGGTCATCAATTGAGCCCCTCTTATCTGTCGGACCTGATTGAGGTCACCCGCGGCAAAAAAGTTGCCCTCAATGTGATCTCCAAGTCGGGTACGACAACTGAGCCGGCCGTGGCCTTCCGGATCCTGCGGCAGGAGCTTTTGGGCCACCTGAGTGACCGCGAAATGGCGGACCGGGTCTGGATCACAAGTGATGCCGACTCGGGGGCCCTGCGCCAGATGGCCAGAGACCACGGCTACCCCTCTTTTGAGATACCCCGGGATATTGGGGGCCGCTATTCGGTCCTGACGCCTGTCGGTCTTTTACCCATGGCCGTGGCCGGGATCGACCTTGAGGGCCTCCTTCAAGGCGCCCGGGAGGAAAGACTTCGAAGCCTGACCCCTCTCAAAGACGGCTGGTCACCCGCTGACCGCTACGCGGTTGACCGCATCCTCCTTAACCGCAAGGGTTTTCACTCTGAAATCATGGCGGCCTTCGAACCCTCCCTTCATTACGTAACCGAGTGGTGGAAGCAGCTCTTCGGAGAGAGTGAAGGCAAGGACGGCCGGGGGATTATCCCCATGGGCGTCGATTTCACCTCTGATCTTCACTCCCTGGGCCAGCTGATCCAGGAAGGCCCCAGGGTTTTCTTTGAGACGGTCATTCAAGTCAGGGAGACCGAAAAAGACCTGCTGATTCCTTCGGATCCGGCTGACCCTGACCAGCTGGAATACCTGGCAGGAAAAGCTCTATCCCTGGTCAACCGGGAAGCGGCGCGGGGAACGGCCCTGGCCCATGCCAGGGGCGGTGTTCCCAACCTGTCCATCCTCCTGGAAGAAAAGACGGCAAGAGCCCTGGGCGGCCTCATCTACTTCTTTGAACGAGCCTGCGCCCTGTCCGCTTTTATGAACGGGGTCAACCCCTTTGATCAACCCGGGGTGGAAGCATATAAGCAAGCAATGTTCTCACTTTTGGGCAAGCCCGGGTCCAGGCCCCTGGAGGAACAGGGCCTATCATGATGGGTATGGATGAAGCGGGCCGCCGGGCTCTTCTGCGCGCAGTCAGGAAGCCCGGCCGCTATACAGGCGGTGAGCGGAATTCCATCGATAAAGGCGCTGATTTCCTGACAGACGGGCAAGGCCCCCGGGTGACGGCCGCCCTCTGTTTCCCTGATTTATACGAAATCGGCATGTCCAACCTGGCTATTCAGATTCTCTACGCCATCCTCAACCGGGACCCCGACACCTTCTGCCAGCGCTGCTTTGCGCCGGATCTGGATATGCGTGAGATTCTTAAATCCAGGGGCATGCCCCTGACGACACTGGAGAGAGGACAGCCGCTCTCGGAGTTTGACCTGGTCGGCTTCTCCCTGCATTACGAGCTGGCCTATACGGCGGTGCTGGATATGCTGGATCTGGGCGGTATTCCTCTTTGGGCCCAAGATCGGGGAGAAGATGATCCCCTGGTCATTGCGGGCGGTCCCATTACCTGCAATCTGGAACCTATGGCGCCCTTTTTTGATGCCATCCTGCTGGGAGACGGCGAGGAAGCCGTCCCGGAGATGATCGGCCTGGTCAAGGAAAAAAAACAGCAGGGGCTTGGCCGGCAGGCCTTCCTGGAGCATCTGGCTGGGATCAAGGGCTTTTATGTCCCCTCTCTCTACAAAGAACATTACCTGCCGGACGGCCGCCTCAGTCAGCTGGAAGGGCCGGACCGCAAGGTCACCAAACGGCTGATCCTGGACCTGGACCAGGCAGCCATGCCGGAAGAGCCCATCATACCCAATATCGAAGTGGTGCACGACCGCATGGTCATGGAAGTCCTGCGGGGCTGCGCCCGCGGCTGCCGTTTCTGCCAGGCCGGTTTTACCTACAGGCCCCTTCGCGAACGGAGCAAGGAAACCCTGCTTGCGACAGCCGGCAAGCTGATCGCTGAGACTGGCTATGACGAACTGGGCCTCCTTTCCCTGTCCACGACCGACTATTCACAGCTGGAAAGCCTGGTACGGGAGCTCCTGCCCCTGACGGAACCCAGGCATATCAATTTATCCCTGCCCTCCCTGAGGCTGGATGCCTTTGACTTTGACCTGGCCAAGGAGATGGCGAGAACACGGAGGGCAGGCCTGACTTTCGCCCCCGAAGCCGGAACCCAGCGCTTGCGCGATGTCATTAACAAAAACCTCTCGGAAGAGGAGATGACCCGCGCCGCCGAGACCGCCTTCCGTAATGGCTGGGATCGGCTGAAACTCTATTTCATGCTGGGGCTGCCGACGGAGACCGACCAGGATGTTGAAGGAATCGCCTCTCTGGTCAACCGCCTCATGGCCGTCTGGGATCACCTGCCCCGGGAGGAACGGTCCAAGCGGCTCAATGTCACGGTTAGCACATCTTTTTTCATTCCCAAGCCCTTCACGCCTTTCCAATGGTCCAGACAGATTTCTCCTGAGGAGATGGCCGGCAAACAAAAACAACTTGCGGCACTCCTGAAGGACAGGCGGGTTTCCTTCCGCTGGAATGACTTTGAAAGCGCCCGTCTGGAAGGCGTACTCTCCCGCGGGGACCGGAGGCTGGCAGATGTCATCTTCCAGGCATGGCAGCAGGGAGCTTATCTGGACGCCTGGCATGAGCATTTCCAGGCGGACATCTGGCAGCAGGCCCTGGAGCTGATTCCTGGCGGCAGTTCTTTTTACACAAGTCAACGCGACCTTGATGAGCTCTTTCCCTGGGACCATATGGACGTGGGTGTCAGCAAGGCTTTCCTCAAAAGGGAATGGGAGAAAGCCGGTCTGGGCCAGGTGACCCCCTCCTGCTATGACCTGTGTTCAGCCTGCGGCTCTCAGGTCTACCGGACAGGGGTGTGCCCGGGAGGCTCTTTATGACCGGCACTACGCAACGGAAAGGGACTTCCCTGCTTCTCTTCTATCACAGAGAGGGTGCGGCCAGCTGGTTGGCACACCTGGATACCATGCGCCTCTTTGAGCGTTCGCTCGGCCGGGCTTCTTGGCCCCTGTCCTGGACGGAAGATGCCTTCAACCCCCGGCCGGAAATCGTTTTTGCCCTTCCGGTGGGCGTGGGCATCGAAACCCGACGGGATCCTGTTCAGGTCACATTGACAACCGACCGCGGCGACTTTCAGGCTCAAGAGGCGGTGCAGGCTCTCAATGACGCCTTTCCGCCAGGCTTTGAAGTCGTTGATTACTGCTTCTGCCCTCCGGGCGGCAGAAGTCTCATGGCCCGGGTTTCTGCTGCCCGCTACCGGATTGACGCCCCGGGGATAGGGCCCGCCTGGCAGGCCGTCTTTCTTTCGGGACAGCCGGTGCTGGTGGAGCATCTGTCAAAAAGGAAGCGGACCATGATCGACCTGGCGCCCCGCCTCCGCTCCCTGGATCTCCTGGAAGAAGACAGCCTGATCCTGACGGCTGGCGCCGGCAGCAGTGATCACCTGCGGATCGATCTGGTTCTGGATGCCCTGACCCGCTACGGCGGCCTGCAGCCGGCAGCAGCCCAGGGAGCCCGGATTATCCGCCTTGAGGTCATTCTTGACCCGGAGCCGGGCGATCAGGGTATAATTGTCTGATGTGAAGTTCACGAAAAATCGATAGGAGTCGCAGTCATGCCTGCCTTGCGTTTGGCATCCATCTTTGGAACCGGAATGGTTCTCCAGCAGAAAACCGTCAACAAGCTCTTTGGCTTCGCAGCCGGCGAAACCAGGATCACGGTTGAAATGGAGCGCTTTCAGGCTGCCATCCAGGAAGCTGCGGAGAGCACCGTCCAGTATGGCCTCATCCATGTCGAGGAAACCAGAACGGACCGGGACGGCTATTTCGAATTCAGGCTGCCCTCCCTCAAGGCCTCCTATGATACCTACCGGCTGACGGTCCGTGCGGGGACGGAATCAGTCATTATTGAGGATCTTCTGGTAGGCGAAGTCTGGCTGGCCGCCGGTCAGGACAATATGGCCCAAACGGTCCGCATGTCCGATGCCCGCGAGCTCCTTGCCGATTGTATCAATCTGGCCGCCATCCGCATCTTTCATATGAACCGGGACGGCCTGTCCCTGAAAGTCCCCGAATACAGTTATTCCCCCTTGGGTGAGGCCCAGGGCGGCGGCTGGCTGCGCGGCGATCAGGCTTACCATATGGAAGGAGTGTCGGCCATTGCCTTCTCCTTCGCGCGGGACTTCTATTATGAGGCCAATCTTCCCATCGGGGTCATTGACGCGGCCTGTCCGGGGACCTATATCCATTCCTGGCTGCCCCGCGATGTTGTCGAGTCGGATCCCCTCATGAAAAACCATGTCCGCGAGGTCAAGCTCTACCGCGACAAGGAGTCCTGGAACAGTCCGGAGATAGAGGTGACCCGCCCGCAAAAACCGGTCAGCAGCAGCCTTTCCCACGCCTTCCCCCGGCCGCAGACCGTGGCTCTTCTGGAAGGCCGCCGGCCGGACCGCCACGGACCTGCCCCTGTCATCATCCCGCGTGCCGTGATCCGCAAGGCGACGGTTGTTCAGGATATCATTCCCCTGGAGCGGATCTTTACGCCAATCAACCAGCCGGGGGTTATGTTCAATCACAAGCTGGCTCCCTTTGTCGGCCTTTCAATCCGGGGCATTCTCTGGATGCAGGGTGAGAGCGATGTTGACAGCCCCGAATATTACCTGAGGGCCTTCCGGCACTTTGTGGAGACCTGCAACCAGATGTTCGCGCCGGCGGGCGATAAACTGATCTTCCTGATCTCCCAGCTGCCCCCCTATCTCTACAACGGCCTTAATTCTTTCGGTCTTGCCATCTTCAACGAAATGCTGGCTCATGCCTGCCATACCATACCCGCCAAAGCCGGGCTGATCACCGTCTACGACCTTTCGCCCGCCTTCATTGAGCAGGAGTACGATTGCGCGGCCCTGACCCCGCGGGCCAAGCGGGAGATCGGCCGGCGCATGTCCCTGATCGCCCGCGGCCTGATCCAGGGAGGGGATTTGCCGGTCAGCGCCCCCCAGCCGGTTTCCATGGAGAGGATCGGCAATAAGTGGATGATCGACCTGTCTCCCTCTGCCATCAAGGGGCACGGCCTGCAGTTGGGACCTGGTCATAACCTGCTCAAGGGCTTCGCTGTCTGTGACAAGAGCCGCAAATTCGTCAAGGCTGAGGCGCGGATTCTCTACGGTGTCCGGGTCCTTATCTGGCATGACAATATCGAAGACCCGGAATCCATTACCTACGCTTTTTCAGCCTTCAACGAAGAAGCCAACCTCTTCGGAGCGGACGGCATTCCGGTCCTGCCCTTCCGGGTTGACCTGGAGGCCTCAGTCTACCTGCCGCCCATGCCCTGGGCAGACTGCGACCGGCTTTCAGCCTTCATGTGGCGGGAACCCCTTCTGCGCGACAGCCTGAGAGCCAAGAAAAAAGACTGGCCGGGCCAGGGCAAGCTTTGGACGGTAACAGAGGGCAGGGGGGAGCTGAGCCTGACAGAAGAGATCCAGGCTTACAGCCATGCCGATATCCTTTTGGACTATTGGAACGCGGATGACAGCCCCCTGATCCTGGATGCCGCCCTGTCGCCGGCTTCTGCCTATGCGCCTTTGGATTTCTCTCATTATTCAGCCATCGAGCTGACCCTGCTCAATCCGGACCACCAGGAGAAGAAGATCCAGCTGCTCCTGGAAGATGCCAACGGCGTTACCTTCCAATCTGCGCCGCGCACTATTGAAGATGCCTTCAAGCACCAGGTCCTGAGCTGGCCCATCGATGAACTGGCAGCCGATACCAGCCGGATGACGCGCCTGGCTTTCCGGGTCAGCGACCCCGGCAGCCGGGGCAGCCTGATTTTTATTCGCGTCCATTTTGTCTACATTCCCCAAGAGGAATAGAGAAAGGCCTTTGACTATGATCAAGATTCAAGAGATTCCCAAGACGTTCGAGCCCAGGGAAGAAGAGCCCCGAATTTACAAAAAGTGGCTGGAAACAAATGCTTTCGGTGCCGAGTCACCGTCAGATAAGGAATCCTTCTGCATTGTCATGCCGCCGCCCAACGTGACGGGGGAACTCCATATGGGCCATGCCCTGGATAATTCGCTTCCCGATGTACTGATCCGCTTCCAGCGCATGCGCGGGAAGAACGCGCTCTTTCTGCCCGGTACCGACCACGCATCGATCGCGACCGAGGCTGTTGTTGTCCAGCGGATGAAGGAAGAGGGGGTCAGCAAGGAGGATGTGGGTCGACAGGGCTTCCTGGAGCGGGCCTGGCGCTGGAAGGATGCCTATAACGCGCGGATCATCGAGCAGCAGCAGCGGATGGGCCTGTCCTGCGACTGGAAGCGTCACCGCTTCACCATGGATGAAGGACTCTCGAGAGCCGTGACCCGGGTCTTTGTCAACCTCTACCGGGAAGGTCTCATCTACCGGGGCGAACGGATGATCAACTGGTGCCCCGTCTGCGCTACCTCCATTTCGGATATTGAGGTCGAGCATGAGGACCGCGAGGGCCACTTCTATACCATCCACTATCCATTCGCAGAGGGCCAAGGGGGTATAGAGATTGCCACAACCAGGCCGGAAACCATGCTGGCGGATACGGCGGTGGCCGTTCATCCGGACGATGCCAGGAGGCAAAAGCTGGTCGGGCGGAAACTTCGTCTGCCTTTGACGGACCGGGTCATCCCTATCATCGCGGACGCCCACGTGGACCCTGACTTCGGGACTGGCTTCGTCAAGATCACCCCTGCCCATGATCCCAATGACTATGAAATCGGCCTGCGCCATGATCTGCCCCTGATTGATATTTTCACGGATGAGGGGCGCCTTACGGCTGACTGCGGCCCTTACGCGGGGCTGACAATCGCCGAGGCCCGCTCTGCCGTAGTCAGGGACCTTGAACAGGCGGGGCTCCTGGTCAAGGTTGAGGCCATGCGCCACAGTATCGGGACCTGTCAGCGATGTCATACAGTGGTCGAACCCAAGGTTTCCCTGCAGTGGTTTGTCCATATGGAGCCTCTGGCCGGGCCGGCCATTGAGGCTGTGCGCCAGGGCCAGACCCGTTTTGTCCCGGACCGTTTCAAGAAAATCTATTTCAATTGGATGGAGAACATCCGGGATTGGTGCATTTCAAGGCAATTGTGGTGGGGTCACAGGATCCCGGCCTGGTACTGCGATGACTGTGGCCAGATAACGGTTGCGGAAGAGGCGCCGGACGCCTGTTCCTTTTGTGGTTCTTCCCGGCTCAGGCAGGATGAAGATACTCTGGATACCTGGTTCTCATCTGCTCTCTGGCCTTTTTCCACCCTGGGCTGGCCGGACCCCACGGATGATTTTGAGACATTTTTCCCCACAGATGTACTGGTGCCGGGTTACGATATTATTTTCTTCTGGGTTGCCAGGATGATCTTTTCCTCCCTTCATCAGACCGG
Source organism: Saccharofermentanales bacterium (assembly GCA_041655695.1). Lineage (GTDB taxonomy): Bacteria > Bacillota > Clostridia > Saccharofermentanales > DTU023 > UBA4923. The sequence continues at coordinate 26,124 of JBBAEW010000017.1, read as the reverse complement.
CCGGGTGCCTTTCCACACGGTCCTTATACACGGCCTGGTCCGTGATGAGGAGGGCCGCAAGATGTCCAAGTCCCTGGGCAACGGCATCAATCCCCTGGACATGATCGACCTTTACGGGGCAGACGCTCTCCGCTTCGCTCTCATCACGGGCAACGCGCCGGGCAATGACCTTCGCTGGCGGGATGAAAAGTTCGAGAACGGCAGAAATTTCATCAATAAGATCTGGAACGCCTTCCGCTTCATCGCCATGAACCTGGAGGATGCGGATCTGTCTGCCGCCTGTCCCAAGGAGGATCTGGCCCTGGAAGACCGCTGGATCATGTCGGAGCTGCGCGGGGTAATTGAGGAGGTGACTTCCCATCTGGAGTCCCTTGAATTGGGCCTTGCCCAGGAGAAAATCTACTCCTTCCTCTGGGATCTCTTCTGTGACTGGTACATTGAACTGGTCAAGGAACGCCTGCGCACACCCGGACCGGACCGTAAGAGCGCCCAGTGGGTACTCTTCCATGTCTTCTCCGGCACGCTGGCTCTCCTGCACCCCTTCATGCCCTTTGTCACGGAAAGCATCCACGGTTACCTGCGCCCGGAAAGCCAGCTGATCCGATCGGCCTGGCCGGCCGAAGACACTTACGGGCATGACCCGGAGGCGGAGGAAGTGGTCCGCCACCTGATCAGCGGCATCCGCGCTATTCGCAATATCCGGGCTGAATACAAGATCGCGCCTTCGCACAAGTTCACAGCCCGGATCAAGACGGAGCGGGAAGAATTGGCCGATGGCATTCTTTCCATGGGCGGGACCCTGGAGCGCCTCCTGGGTATCTCCAGGCTGGAGCGGGTCCCCAATGATGCGGCACAGTTATCAGGGGATCTGGTAATCGTCTTTTCCGGGGGAGAGTTCATCATCCCCTTGCGGGAGCTGGTTGACCTGGACCTTGAAAAGAACCGGCTTGAAAAAGAGGCCGCGCTGCTCAAAGGGGAGCTTACCAGGGCAGCCGCCATGCTGGCCAATGAACAATTCACCAGCAAGGCGCCGCAGGCGGTGATTGACCAGCAGAAGCTCAAGCAGGGCGAATATCAGGTTCAGCTGGAGAAGGTAGAGGAACAGCTGGTCCTCCTCGGCCAAATGGCCGGCGGGGACTGATGCCCTCAAAGGGCGGTGTTATACTGTTTTACAGAATGATTAGTCTGCCGCCGGGCAGATGGATGGGAGGCTTCTATGCCATTGGTTACTACAAAGGAAATGTTTGAGAAAGCTTACAAGGGCGGTTACGCCATCGGTGCTTTCAATGTCAACAACATGGAAATTATCCAGGGGATCGTCAATGCCGCCAAGCATTTAAAGGCCCCTTTGATTCTTCAGGTTTCAGCAGGCGCCAGGCGTTACGCCAACCCCACCTATCTGGTAAAGCTGGTGGAGGCCGCCCTGATTGACTCCGAGCTGCCCATTGCCCTCCACCTGGACCACGGCGACAGTTTTGAGCTATGCAAGGACTGTATTGACAGCGGCTTTACCTCAGTCATGATCGACGGTTCCCACCTGTCCTTTGAGGAGAATGTTGCCTTGACCCGAAGGGTGGTCGAGTACGCCCACAGCCATAACCCCCAGGTAGTCGTTGAAGCCGAACTGGGCCGTTTGGAGGGGATCGAGGACGAAATCAAGGTTTCTGCTGAGGATGCGTCCTACACGGATCCCGGTCAAGTGGAGGAATTCGTCAGCCGGACCGGCTGCGACTCCCTGGCCATTGCCATTGGAACCAGCCACGGCGCCTATAAGTTCAAGCCCGGCCAGAAGCCCGAACTGCGCTTCGACATTCTGGAGGAAGTGGCCCGGCGGCTGCCAGGCTTCCCCATCGTCCTCCACGGAGCCAGCAGCGTTCTGCCGCAATTCGTTGAGACCATCAATCAATACGGCGGATCCATGCCCGACGCTACCGGAATCCCCGAGAGTATGCTGAGGAAGGCGGCCAGCATGGCTGTCTGCAAGATCAACATTGATACAGACTTGCGGATGGCTATGACAGCGACCATCCGTCGGTATTTCGTGGAGAACCCTTCCCATTTCGACCCGCGTCAGTACCTGGGTCCTGCCCGCCAGGCCATTGAGGAAGTGGTCGCCCACAAAATCGTTCACGTTTTAGGCTGCGGAGGCACTGCCTGACGGGAGGGAGCGGCAAGTGGCCGGAAAAGAATCTAAAGAAACCGGCTATGAGCCGTCTGACCCTTACCTGATCTCCGGCCAGGTCAGCCAGCTCCTGGGCGCGCCTGACCCTCAGACGCCGGAGGCGGCGGAGGAGCGGATCCTGCTCCTTCGCAGCCTTCTTATCCGGCTCAACCGGGCCTACTACGACCTGGACAAGCCTCTGGCCCAGGATGAGGATTACGATCGCCTCCTGCGTATGCTGGAGACGCTGGAGGACAGGTGGCCGGAGTATGCCTCGGACGATTCGCCCACCCGGCGTGTCGGCGGCCAGGTATCGGCCAAGTTTACCCCGGTCCCGCACCGCTTTCCCATGCTCTCACTTCTGGATGTCTTCTCCCGGGAGGAAATCGAATCTTTCATCAGCAAGGTCCAGGAAAGAGAAGGGGAGAGCCCCTTTCTGGTGCAGATGAAGATCGATGGCCTGTCCGTCAGCCTGACTTACCGTGAGGGCCGTCTGGTTCAGGCGGTGACCCGGGGTGACGGGGTCACGTCCGGAGAGGATATCACGGAGAACATCCTGCAGATCAAGGCTATTCCCGCCCGTTTGACCCAGGCCGTTCCCGAGCTGGTGGTCCGGGGTGAAGTTTATATGCCCTTTGCTTCTTTTGACCGTCTGAACAGGGAAGAGGAAGTATCCGGGGGCAAGCTCTTCGCCAATCCGCGCAATGCGGCCGCCGGAACCTTGCGGCAGCTGGACTCCTCGGTAGTGGCAAGACGTGACCTCTCCTTCTTCGCTTTTGATCTCCAATACGCCGTCCGAACCTTCGACTCCGATTCCGACTCGCTGGTCTGGTTGAAGGAGCTTGGCCTTCCCGTCATTCCCGACTGGATCCTGGCCGACAGCTATGAGGCTGTCATGGAAGCTGTTGACCGCATTGAAGCGCGAAGGGACACACTGCCCTTTGGCATCGATGGCGCGGTCATCAAGCTGGACCGGATGGACCGGAGGCAGGCGCTGGGCGCCACCCCCAAATATCCCCGCTGGTCAGTGGCTTACAAGTATCCTCCTGAACAGAAGGAAACCCGCATCATTGACATCACGGCCCAGGTGGGCCGGACCGGCCGCATTACCCCTCTGGCCTGGCTGGAGCCGGTCAAGCTGGCGGGGACCATAGTCCGAAAGGCAACCTTGCACAACCAGAGTTACATCGATCAGCTTGACTGCCGGATCGGGGACACGGTTCTGGTCCAAAAGGGGGGCGATATCATTCCTGCCGTGGTCCGGGTCATCCTGGAAAAGAGGCCGCCCGGCACCCAGGCCTACCGGCTTCCGGATCACTGTCCGGCTTGCGGCTCCAGGACGGAATTCACAGGCGGAGGCGTGGATCTCTACTGTACGGGGGTCGACTGTCCGGCCCAGCTGGTCCGCCACCTGACCTACTTTGCTTCCAAGGAGGCCATGGATATCGCAGGCCTGGGAGATAAAACAGTCACCGCCCTGACAGAGAAGGGCTACGTCCGTTCCATAGCCGACCTCTACAGCCTCCACGAGAAACGCAGTCAGTTGATTGAAGACGGTTCTATCGGCCGGCAGAAGAGTGTCGACAAGCTGCTCCAGGAAATCGAAGAATCCAAAAAGGCGGGCCCTGAGCGCCTCCTGACGGGTTTTGGAATCCCCCTGGTCGGCAGGCAGACAGCCAAGGCCCTCCTGGCCAGGATCCCGGATATCCGCAAACTGGCCGCAAGCAGTCAGGAGTCCCTATCGGAGATCCGCGACGTCGGGCTCATCACTGCGGGGGAGATTGTCAATTGGTTTTCCCTGCCCCAGTCGGTCCGACTTCTGGAACGGCTTGAATCATACGGTCTGCCCCTTGAAGAGTCTCCCCGGGAAGCCGGGCCCTTGGACGGCCAGACTTTCGTACTGACGGGCACCTTGTCTTCCATGACCCGGACTGAGGCCAGGGACGCACTGGAAAAACTGGGGGCCAGGGTCTCGGGGTCGGTTTCCTCTCAAACCAGCATGGTCATCATCGGAGATAAGCCGGGCAGCAAAGCGGATCGTGCCCGGGATCTGAATCTGGCGGTCATGGATGAAGATCAGTTTGTCTCCTGGCTTGAATCCCTGGGCCGTGAGGAGATCCAGACATGATGATTTTCTATTTTCTTGCAGGACTGGCGGCCAGCGCCCTTCTGGTCCTGGCCCTTTTAACCCTGCTGGCGGCAGCCCTGCGCAACAATTGGAACCATGCCAATCGCCTGAGGCTCTCTTATCTCATGCCCGTCCTGCTGGCTGTCGCCATTGTTTACTTTTCTGTCAGTCAATTGATCCCCCGGGCCTTCGACCTGATTCATGTGGCGGCCGGTCATTATGAATACGCGGAATTGGATCTGCAAGCCATTTCCATGGGAAGAAGCTCCCTGATCTCCCAGGGGGTCACTTATTACTTCAAGCCAGGCACCTTCGGCCAGGATGCCCGCGGCCGCTTCCAGGTCATGTACACGCCCGGCACGCGTTTCATCATCCAGGTGACCTATCTGGAGGATTCGGGCGGCAGCTGAGATCCGTCTATTTTGATCTGACCGAAACCCCGGTGCTTTTTTGAAGCCATACTGTCATCGGAGGGTTGATCCGATGATTCACAAAACAGTAATTGATTCCGGCATGAGGGCCGAAGAGGCGGCCTTGAAGCGGCGGCCTGAGGGGGAGGTCGGTTTCTATCTGGTCGCCTCCAACCGGGAGTTGCTCAGCCACGTGGAAGCCCTGATGAACAGGAGCGGGGTCTTCGGTGTTCTGGATTCGTCCGGCAGGGTTCACTATCTGCTGGACGGCCGCAAAGGATCTCCTTTTGCCGCCAGGAAGGTCATGACGACAGCGGATCAGCTCATCAGGCAGACCAAGGGGGACGCCCGAAGCGAGCGGAGGCGGATACGGGCAGTTGTCGGCAAGGTGCTGGACGGCTACGGATGGAACCGCCAGCTCAGGGGCTTCCGTCTTCTTGCGGGTATCCTGAGTCTGACGGCTTGTGACCCCTCACTGCTCAATCCGGTCAGCAAGCGCCTTTATCCCCAAATGGCACATCTGCATGGCTTGCGGCCTCACCAGGTGGAGCGGAATGTCCGCTATCTCTTTGATGACCTGGCGGCCAGGGAAGCGGTCGGAACCGGCGGCGGTCCGGGCCGTCTTTTAGGGGAAGGGGAGAACAGTTTGCCGGTAGGCCGGACCATCGCCCGCCTGTCCGAGGAGGTCTGGAAGGAACTTGAAATTTTCGAGGGGACAGGGGCTGAAGAGGAGGACTGAGAGAAAGGCAAAAAGAAAGAGGCCGCCACGGGGACAGCCTCTGCCGTTGTCAATGATAGACGGCATCAGCCGTTGACGATTGTCTTCAAACCCTTTCCTGCCTTGAAAGCGGGTGCCTTCGTCGCGGGGATCTGAATCTCTTCTTTAGTGCTGGGGTTGCGGCCTTTACGGGCTGCGCGGTGACGGACTTCAAAAGTGCCGAATCCGACCAGTACGACTTTTTCTCCGCTGGCGAGCTGCTCGGTGATCACCTCGAAAACAGCAGAAACAGCTTTTTCGCTGTCCTTCTTGCTCAATTCAGTTTTGGCTGCCACCGCATTGATGAGATCAGTTTTATTCATTATGGTGCCTCCTTCCGGCTGTGTTCTTCGCCTATTATCCTGTTCAAATCACGCCTTGTCAAGCCTTTTAGCCCTAATTCCGTATTAGATGTTCCCGTTTTTGTTACGGTTACAGCCTTTTAAGTGAATACATGCCGGTCAGCTTGATTCAAAGCTGACCAATGCGCTAACATTCATAGTGAACTAAAACGAATGACTTGGAGAATCAAGATGAAAGCTAATAAGGAAATGTTAATCGTGGATCTGCTCCAGCTGGATCCCAATATCGCAGGATTGCTTATGGGACACGGCATGCACTGTATCGGCTGCATGCTGGCGGCCAATGAGACCATCGAGCAGGCCTGCCGGGCCCACGGGCTTGATGCGGATATGCTGATCGCGGACATCAATACCTTCCTGGAAACGGTCGAAAGCCAGAGGGATGTAGGCTGAAGCGGCCTTACAGTCTTGAAAGCAGGCATTTCTTGCCATGAACAAGTTCATACCCATACGGCATCTGACCCCCAGAAAACTTTTTCTGATTGCCTATGATATGGCGGCCAGTGTTGTCGCGCCGGTGCTCTCCCTCTATTTGCTTTTTGAGACTCTGATCCCCCGGCGCTACATCGAACAGATCAAGCTGACCTGGTTTGTCTTTGTCATCCTGTCCGCTGTCTGCTTTTCTTTGAGCGGCTTCTATTCCCAGATGTGGCCCTTTGCCAGGGGCTCCCAGTACCTGGTCCTGGTTTCCGGCACCATCATTCAGCTCTTTTTGACGGTTCTGACCTTCCAGATCATGGAGCGCAGCTTCCCGCTGGCCTTCTATATTATTTACTGGTTTCTGCTGACAGCGGCAGTCTTTTCCATCCGCTACTTCTACAGGATCTACCACAGCCGCAGGCAGGTCAGACGGATCCGCAAGAAACAGAGGGATCTTCGGCCTATCCGGGTCATGATTGTGGGGGCGGGCCAGGCCGGCACCCAGATCATTGTCGAGCTCAAGACCACCCAGTCGCTTCGTATCCCCGTATGCGCCATCGATGACAACCCCCTGATTCATTTCTACAAGAACAACGGGGTTCCGGTTCTGGGCGGCCGCGATGACATTGTGGAATTGGCTGAAAGCCTGGAAATTGATGAGATTATCGTAGCCATCCCCTCGGCTTCCAGTCAGACACTGAGGGACATACTGGCTATCTGTCATGAAACCCGCTGCCGTGTGCGGCTCCTGCCTTTCTTTTCGGAATTGTCAAGTGAACAGGTCCACCTGTCCGACGTCCGGGATATCCGGATTGAAGATCTTCTGGGCCGTGACCCGGTCGTCTATGACATGGACAAGGTCAGCCTTTTTATCCGCAACAAGGTGGTTTTGGTCACGGGCGGCGGAGGCTCAATCGGTTCGGAGCTGGCCAAGCAGATCGCGGCTTTCCACCCGGCCCTCCTGATCCTCTTCGACATCAGCGAGAATTCTGTCTACGATCTCCAGCAGGAACTGCTTGCCCTCTACGGCAAGACACTCAACCTGAAGATCCTGATCGGTTCGGTTCGGGATGCCAAGCGCCTGGCCCATGTTTTCTCCCGCTGGCGGCCGGATGTCGTTTTCCACGCGGCGGCCCATAAGCATGTTCCTCTAATGGAGGACAGCCCGGGAGAGGCCATCAAAAATAATATTTACGGGACCTATCACACAGCCCTTATGGCTGCCCGCTACGGGGCGGGCCGCTTTGTCCTGGTTTCAACAGACAAGGCGGTCAATCCGACCAATGTCATGGGAGCCACCAAGCGCCTGTGCGAGATTGTGGTCCTGGCCCTCAACAAGCTTTCGCCAGCTACTTCTTATTCGGCTGTCCGCTTCGGCAATGTCCTGGGCAGCAGCGGCAGTGTCATCCCGCTTTTTGAAAGGCAGATCAAGGAACACCGGCCGGTTACCGTCACCCATCCGGAGGTGCAGCGCTTTTTCATGACCATTCCCGAAGCCTCCAGTCTTGTACTTCAGGCCGGCGCCTATGCCAGGGGCGGGGAGATCTTTGTTCTGGATATGGGCAAGCCTGTCCGTATCGATGACCTGGCGCGGGATCTGATCCGCCTGTCAGGCCTGGTCCCTGACGTGGATGTGCCCATCGAATACATCGGTTTGAGGCCGGGTGAAAAGATGAAGGAGGAGCTCTTCCTTCCCGAAGAATCCATTGTCCGGACGGAACATGAAAAAATCAGCATTTTGTCGCAGATCGATGATCCCCAGCTGCTGAAGGTGGAGATTGACAGGCTTCTCAAGCTGGCCGATGATCCGGAGACCGGCCTGGAAAGCTTCATCGACCAGCTTCTCCATGTTCTTGAATCGGCGGGAGGAGAGCCCGGGGAAGAGACTTATTGCAGCTTGCCTCAGGTTCCCTACAATTCGCTCTGTCCGGTTGATCTGCCGCCGGTCGATAGCTCCCTGACCAGCAGTAAACAAAACGAATGAAGAGGGAGATCTGATATGCCGCATGAAGAAACCCTCCTGCTCTTTGATGTTCATTCACTGATGAACCGCGCCTTCTACGGCCTGATCGGAAGAAAAAGCCTGACAGCGCCTGACGGCTTTCCCACGGGAGCCCTCTTTGCTTTTCTCAACATGATCCTCAAGTACCGTGAGGATTTTCAGCCCAGCCACATCATCTCCACCATGGATATGCCGGGCGACACCTTCCGTCACCAGTTCTTTCCCGACTACAAGGCGGGCAGGGGGCCGACGCCGGAAGACCTGACCCTGCAGATACCTGTTGCCCGGGAACTTCTGGAGGCCCTGGGCTTTCAGCCCCTGGGCCTGACTTCCTATGAAGCGGACGACCTGATCGGTACCCTGTCCAGCCTGGCAGAAGAGAAGGGGATGCGGGTCTTCATCGTGACCGGAGACCGTGATGCCCTCCAGCTGGTATCGGACCGGACGTCGGTTGTCCTGGTCACAAGCCGCCCCTCAGGATCGGTCAGCAAAATCGTGACCCCGCAAGGCATGCAGGAGGAATTTGGAGTCAGCCCGGATCAGTGGGTTGATGTCAAGGCTCTTATGGGGGATTCATCCGACAATATTCCCGGAGTCAGGGGCGTGGGAGTTAAAACAGCCCTCAGCCTGATCCGTACCTACGGTTCTCTTGACGGCGTCTACCAGAATCTGGACCAGCAAAAGGGCGCCCTGCTCGAGAACCTGACCAAGGGCAAAGATCTGGCCTACCTGTCCCAGTCGCTGGCCGCCATCAACCGCCAGGTTCCTCTGGAAGACGGCCAGGCTCTGCTGGAGTCAGGGATTGGGGACTCGGAGGATCAGGAGGCCCTGGCCCTTCTCCTCAAGCGCCTGGATTTCCGCTCTTTCCTGGACCGTCTGGGGCTCAGGGCCGAGGAAGTTTCCGAATCCCGGCCGGATCCCCTGATCTACGGGACCTTGCAGGAAGTGCTGGCAGACGCGGGCCCTTCCCCGGAGCTGGCTTTCTTTCTGCCTGAAGGGAGCCGCCAGGGGATCCTGGCCAACCAGAAGGGTTGGATGACGGTCTCTGATCCGCAGGAGATCCTATCGATCCTTGCCGGCCAGAGCGCTCTTTTCATGACCTGGGACCTGAAATCCCAGCTTCGAAAGTTAAATTTGCCGTCTCCGGACACTTTGATCCACGACGTCATGATCGGATCCTATCTGCTCAACCAACTGGGCAGGGGAGACGATATTGAATATGCCCTGCGCGCTGTTCTGGGTTCGGATTTCGTCCAGCCGCCCCTTTCAGACCTGCCGCTTCTCACTGACCAGACGCAGACGGACGGTTTGCTGGCCATGCAGCTGGCCGCTGCCCGCCATAAGCAGCAAACTGCCCTTGATGAGAGGGGCCTGGAGGCCCTTTACCGGGTGGAGAACCAGCTGACGGGGATCTTGTCGGATATGGAGCGCAAAGGCGTCCTGATCGATCTGGAGGCCCTGGAAAGCGCTTCAGCTGTCATGGCTGGAGAGCTTGAAGAATTGGAAGGGGCCATCTACCAGTACGCCGGCAGAGACTTCAATATTAATTCGCCCCAACAGCTGGCTGATGTCCTCTATTCGGACCTCAAGCTCCCCGCGGGCCGCAAGAGCTCGACAGGGAAGCTGAGCACGGCGGCAGACGAACTGGAGAGGCTCAAGGGCTATCATCCGGTCATAGAGGCCATACAGGAATACCGGGAACTTTCCAAGCTCCGGGGCACCTTCCTTGAAGGCCTGAAAAAGGAGATCGCGCCCGACGGACGCCTTCACACATCTTATAACCAGACACTTGTCTCGACGGGCCGTCTGTCCAGTTCCAACCCCAATCTGCAGAATATTCCCGTCCGGACCGAACGGGGCAGCAAGATCCGGGACCTCTTCATAGCGCCTCCAGGCTATCTGCTGGTGGGGGCTGACTACAGCCAGATCGAATTAAGACTCCTGGCTCATCTGTCGGGTGACCCTGAACTGACCGCCATTTTCCGTGAAGGGCGCGATATTCACCGGGTGACGGCAGCCTACCTCTACGGCAAAGATGAGGAGGATGTCACCGAGCGTGAACGGTCGGTGGCAAAGACCGTCAATTTCAGTATTACCTACGGGATCTCCGACTTTGGCCTGACGCGTGATCTGGACATTCCCATGGCCGAATCCCGCCGGCTTATCGAGCGCTATCACGCCAAGTACCCCCGCGTCGAAGCCTGGCTCAAGGAACAGGGTGAGCGGGCCAAGGAAGCAGGCTATGTGGAGACACTCTTCCATCGCAGACGCTATGTCCCTGAGCTCATGTCGCAAAACCGCAATACCTATAACTTCGGTATGCGGGCCGCCATGAATGCCCCTGTCCAGGGGACAGCCGCCGACCTGATCAAGATGGCCATGGTGGATGTCCGACGGACTCTGAAGGAAGAAGGTCTCGACGCAGTCATTATCCTGCAGGTTCATGATGAGCTGATCCTGGAAGCGGCAGAGGATCAGGCCCGGGAGGCAGGCGCAATCCTCAGGGAGAAGATGGAGGAAGCCATCAAGCTCCGGGTGCCTCTGCTGGCAAGTCTGAAGATGGGCAAAACCTGGGGGGATCTTATCTAACCATGTTTGTTCTGGGCATAACGGGCGGAATTGGTACAGGCAAGAGTACGGTAGCCATGATCTTGAGGGCCTGGGGGCTGCCGGTCATTGATGCCGACGCCATCGCCCACGAGCTGACCTCCAGGGCCGGTGAGACAACGGCCAAAATAGCGCTCCAGCTGGGTGATGCCTTTCTGGACGATAAGGGGGCCCTGGACCGCCGGAAAGTAGCCGCCATTGCCTTCAGCCAAAAGAAGATTCTGGATCAGCTGAGCGCCATCATCCACCAGGATGTCGTCCACGTCATGGATGAACGCCTGGAGCAAGCCCGCAGGAAAAAAATCAAGGCTCTGGTTCTGGATGTACCCATCCCGGTGGAACGCGGCTTTTTGGATGTCTGTGATCAGGTATGGGCCGTGACGGCCCGGCGGGACATCCGGCTTGAAAGACTGGGTCTTCGTGGCATGAGCCAGGAGGAAGCCATACGCCGCATGAGTGTGCAGATGACGCCGGAAGAGTACGCTGACCTTGCAGCTCACGTGATTGAGAACAACGGGAGTCTGCTTGATCTGGAGAACCAGGTAGGCAGTCTGCTGGAGCTTGAGCTTGGGCGGCGGGGAATACCTGTTCCTGGCCTGGCGGCTTTCTGATCCCTAGATATTGAAGCGGAAGACGATGTAATCGCCGTCGCGGACCTGGTAGGTCTTGCCCTCCGAACGCAAAAGACCCTTTTCCCGTACGGCGGCCAAAGAACCCAGTTCTTTCAGATCTTCAAAATGAATCACTTCAGCCCGGATGAAACCGCGTTCAAAATCGGTGTGAATCCTGCCGGCTGCCCTGGGGGCTTTCCAGCCTTCCTGGATGGTCCAGGCATGGGCTTCCTTCTCATTGCCCGTAAAAAAAGAAATCCTGCCCAGAATCCGGTAGGCCTCCTGGATCAAGGTTTCAAGGCCTTCTTCCGGAAGCCCCAGCTCATCCCGGAAGGCCTTCTGTTCATCGGTGGACAGAAGTGCGATCTCGGACTCCAGGTTGGCTGTGACAGGCAGGAGGGAAACATTCTGATCATGCAAAAAGGCCTCCAGGATTTCCAATCTTTGGTCGTCGGCTTGACTTTGAATATTGGCCGCGACCAGGACGGGCTTGTCCGTGAGCAAGTCCAGGGAAGCTGTGCCTTCCGCCCCCCTCCTGTCGGCGGGAAAACTCCTGGCCGGCAGTTCCAGGTTCAGGTGGGCGATCAGGGCATCGATCACTTCCAGTTCAGCCAGAAGCTCCGCTGCGTGACTCTTTGCCTGCTTGGCGACTTTAAGGCGGCGTTTTTCCAGATGGGCCAGGTCCGCCAGAATCAGCTCGATTTCAACTGTCCTGTAGTCGCCGACCGGATCAATAACCTGGTTAACGTGGGTGATCCTTTCATCTTCAAAACAGCGGACTACATGCATGATGGCGTCCACTTCCCGTATATGGGACAGGAACTGGTTGCCCAGGCCCTCACCCTGGCTGGCACCCTTGACCAGGCCGGCAATATCGACGAACTCAACGGAGGCGGGGATGATTTTGGCAGATCCCAGGATGCCTGCAAGCAAAGTCAACCGCTCGTCAGGCAGCGGTACCACCCCAACATTAGGGTGGATGGTGGCAAATGGATAATTGGCCACCAGGGCCCGGGCGCCGGTCAGGGCGTTGAAGAGTGTGCTTTTGCCAACGTTGGGCAGTCCGACAATTCCTATTTTCATGTGTCTTTGTCTCTCATATCTTGAAATAACCGCAGTCATCATAGCACCAAAAGACGTCCGGTAAACGTGTCAAATTGACCGTACAAGGGAAGGTCTGTCAGCAAGAAACCAGGCTTCAGAAAGGGGACCAGGTGACAATAGGCCTATGCCAGGGAAATCCTACCATCACGTGCGATCGGCGGCCTTAAGCGGCGTTCGGGGGCTGGTTCTGGAAATTGAAGTCTCGCTTCTGGCCGGCTTGCCTCATTTTGAGATTGCCGGTTCGGGAGGCCGCATGATCCGGGATTCGCGCGACCGCGTCCGTGCGGCCATTGTCAACAGCGGCTATAAGTTCCCCCGTAATCACGTGATCGCATCCTGCGCGCCCCTGGCCCTGCCAAGGCAGGGCAGGGCCTTTGACCTGCCCCTGGCTCTGGCCCTGTTGGCTGCCGCTGGACAGATCATACACGGCGGCTCAGGTACGGAAGCGGCTTACCTGGGTGAACTCTCACTGGACGGGAGAATCCGGCCGGTCCAGGGATTGCTGGGCCGCCTCCTGGCCCTGCGTGATGCCGGGATTACCTCTGTTGCGGGCCCCCTCGAAAACCAGGGAGAGGCCTCTTTTCTGGAGGGGATGGATTATGAGGGCCTGTCGGATCTCAAAGAGGCGGTCCGGCATTTTTCTGGAATACGGAAGAGACAAAGGCAGCCTGAGAAGATCAAACTCCAGGCATTTACACCCTCATCAGGCATCATGGACCGGATTGTGGATCAGGAGGAAGGCTTGCGCGCCTGCCTGATCGCAGCCGCCGGCTGGCACCCCCTCCTCCTCATGGGGTCTCCCGGTTCCGGCAAAACTCTCCTGGCCAATGGAATGCGGGCCCTGCTGCCTCCGCCGGATCAGGCAGAAAGCCTTGAACTTCTCAGTATACGAGGCGGAAGCGGAGCGTTCGGAGAAGGTCTGGGAGAAGGTATTTGCCGGCCCTTTCGCCAGACTCACCACAATCTGACAGTCAGCGCCCTGGTTGGAGGGGGCATCCTGCCCCTGGCGGGTGAGTGCACCCTGGCCCACCGGGGTATTCTCTTTCTTGATGAGCTTACGGAAGCTCAGCCCCGGGTCCTGGACGCTCTTCGCCAGCCTCTGGAATCCAAAAGTGTCTACCTGGCACGGGCAGGGGCCCGCCTATGCCTGCCGGCTGACTTTCTCCTGGTTGCTGCCTGCAGCCCCTGCCGCTGCGGCAATCTATTAGAAGCAGGCCCGCTGTGCCGCTGCCCGGATACGGCGGTCAGGCGGCACCTGGGCCGTATCAGCGGCCCACTCTATGACCGCTTTGATCTGGTTACTCTTCTTACCAGACCAAGGCTGGACGCAGACTGCCAGAGCAGGTCAGGAGTCGAGCGTTCCATGCGGGAGGCAGTAGGGGAGGCCTGGCAGGTCCAAAGAGAGCGGGCCGGAGCTTTGGGAAAAACAAATTTTCATAACAGCAGCCTTGACATGACGGAAGCCGCCCACCCCCGGCTCATCAGTCCCCAGGCTCTGGAATTTGCCTATGGGCTGGCCCGCAGTGCACGTCTGACAGCCCGGTCATTTCACGCCATCCTGCGGGTCGCCCGGACCATAGCCGACCTGGCCCATCGGGAGCTTGTGTCACCGGAGGATATAGCGGAGGCAACCCATTACAAGGCCCCTATGCCCGGGCCACCTGCCGGCACATGAATGACCTCCGGCTGGCCATTGCTTTTGTCTCAGCCTGCTCCCGCCTGCGGGTCAGCAACCGGGAGCGGGCACACCTGCTCAGGGAGGCTGGCGGCCTTGATTTGATTTTGCGATATCTTGAAGGGCAGGCAGATCATGCGGGAGGTCAAGGCCCTCAGGTTCTTGCACTTGCCATCAGGCAGGCCCTGCTGCATATTCAGGGCCAAAGCTTCCCCCATTCCTGGCAGGCCCTCAGCCTGGATGATCCGACCTACCCCTCAAGACTCCTCCAGATCAAGAGCCCGCCTGCTATTCTCTTTGTTTCAGGTCAGGATTTCGATTGCCTCAATCAAGCTTTTGTCCTGGCTCTGATCGGTTCACGCCGGCCTTCTGTCTATGGGATTGAAGTGACCAGGGCTCTGGCAGGAGAGCTGGCTGGCCGGGAGATTCCCCTTGTCTCAGGCGGTGCCCGCGGGATCGATGCCCTGGTTCACAGGACCGCCCTGGAAAAGAACGGCCCGACCGTTGCTGTCCTCGCAAACGGTCTGGACCGGCCTTATCCGCCGGAACATAAGCGGCTCTTCACGGAAATTGAGGCCAGGGGAGCTCTGGTCACTGAGTTCACTCCGGGGACTGCGGCACAGCGCGGTCATTTCCCGGCCCGCAACCGCATCCTGGCCGGTCTCTGTGACGCGGTTCTGGTAACCGAGGCCTCAGAGTCAAGCGGTACATTGATCACAGCAGGTTTCGCGGGGGACTTTGGCCGGGATGTGCTGGCCGTGCCGGGGTCCATCCTGTCAGGGCGCAGCCGCAGCTGTCACAGTCTGATCAAGGACGGGGCGGGCCTGATTGAGACCGTGGACGACATTCCCGGGCTTCCTGCATCGGTAAGCCGCAGCCGGCTCCAAGCCGCAATTCCCGGGACAACGGAAGTAAGCGGACCGGACGGTCTCATTCTCTCGCTTCTTGCCAACAGACCCCGTACTCTGGCTGATCTGGGGGCAGCCACCGGCCTGGACCGCCAGACCCTGGCCTACCGGATGGCCCTGCTTCGAAAAGACGGTTTGGTCGATCTGGACAGGGGTCTTTATTCAGTTTCAGGGCCTGCTGGACCGGCTGTTTTTTGACAGTTGACCTTTTTTCCTATATATATTGGTAGCACTTCACAAAGAACAGGGATAGAGTACGATGGCAAAAACACTGGTCGTGGTTGAATCA
Organism: Saccharofermentanales bacterium; assembly: GCA_041655695.1. Classification (GTDB taxonomy): domain Bacteria; phylum Bacillota; class Clostridia; order Saccharofermentanales; family DTU023; genus UBA4923. The sequence continues at coordinate 10,690 of JBBAEW010000017.1, read as the reverse complement.
CCCGCCAAAGCGAAAACAATCGCCCGTTACCTGGGCAAGGACTATATTGTCCGGGCCTCGGTCGGCCATATAAGGGACCTGCCGGCTTCGACCCTGGGCGTCGATGTCAATAAGGGTTTCAAACCCCTCTATCTGACACTGCCGGGCAAGGACAAGGTGGTCCGGGAGTTGAAAAGCGCGGCGGCCGAAGCCGACCGGATCCTGCTGGCCACGGACCCTGACCGCGAAGGGGAAGCCATCGCCTGGCACCTGGCCTACCTGCTGAATGTCGATGCCAAAAGTCCCAGCCGTATTGTTTTTCATGAAATAACGGAAAAAGCCGTCAGCCAGGCAGTCAGCTCGCCGCGGCCTGTCAATGAACACCTGGTCAACGCCCAGCAATCAAGACGCATTCTGGACCGCCTGGTCGGCTACGAACTCAGCCCCTTTCTCTGGCAGAAAATCCGAAAAGGCCTCTCTGCCGGCCGGGTCCAATCGGTTGCCACCCGCCTGATTGTCCTGCGTGAGCGCGAGATCCAGGCTTTTATCCCTGAAGAGTATTGGCGGATCAGGGCCTTCTTATCCAAGAAAGAGGCTGACTTGCCCTTCGCCGCCCTCTATCACGGCCGCAAGCAGGGGGGGCGGGTATCCCGGGTGACTATCCGGTCCAAGGAGGAGCTGGACCTGCTTCTGGCTGAAATCAAGGGCGGGGCTTTCCTGGTTGATGACGTCAAGAAAGGCAGCCGCAAGCGCAGGCCTTTCGCTCCCTTTACAACCAGCACCCTCCAGCAGAGCGCATCCAGAGCCATGGGCTTCACGGCCAAACGAACCATGATGGCCGCTCAGAACCTCTATGAGGGAATCGTTCTGGGTGACCTGGGACAGACGGCTCTTGTCACCTATATCCGGACTGACTCGGTCCGGGTTTCCCAGGAGGCTGTCAGTGCTGCCCGCGATCTGATCCTGAAAGACTTCGGGCCTGACTATCTGCCGGCCAAGGCGCCTTTTTACCGGAACAAGTCCAAATCCCAGGATGCCCATGAGGCTATCCGCCCCTCCCACTTTGATCTGCCGCCCTCAAGGGTCAAGGCCTACCTGTCCAATGACCAGTTCCGCATCTACCAGCTGATCTGGAACCGCTTCCTGGCCTCCCAGATGGAGTCAGCTGTCTACAACAAGGTTTCTGTTGATATCCTGTCAGGAGTTCAGCTCTTCAGGGCTCAGGGCGAAAAGGTGGCCTTCCCCGGCTGGCTGGCTCTCTATGGAGTGACGGACAGCGCGGAAGGTGAATCGGTCAAGGAGGATGCAGCCGGCGATGAGGAGACCGAAATGGTCGATGTGCCCGAGCTGACCAAGGGGGAAACCCTGCACCTGCACAGGATAGACCCGGAGCAGAAATTTACCCAACCGCCGGCCCGCTACACGGAGGCCTCCCTGATCAAGGAGATGGAGGAACTTGGCATTGGACGGCCCTCAACCTATGCGCCAACCCTGTCGACTCTCTTTGAACGCCAGTATGTCGAAAGGGAAGGCCGTCAGCTCAAACCCACCGAATTGGGGATGACGGTGACAGGCATGTTGGAGACGCACTTTCGGACCATCGTGGACACGGATTTCACGGCCCAGATGGAAAACGAACTGGATGCGGTCGAATCAGGCAGCCGGGACTGGGTCCAGCTCCTGGAAGATTTCTACAAACCCTTCCACAAGGGAGTGGAAGAGGCCATGACCAAGGCTGAGAAAATTGTTATTGAGGACATTCCCACGGGCCGCCAATGCCCGGAATGTCAGAAGGGTGATCTGGTCATCCGTGAGGGCCGTTACGGCAAATTCATTGCCTGTTCCCGCTATCCGGACTGTAAATATACCGAAACCATCTCTGAAGCCACCTCGTCTCATTGTCCCAAATGCGGCTCCCCCATCCGATCGCGCAAGATCCGCCGGGGCAACCTCTTCTATTTCTGCGATCAGACCAAGGACCCCGACTGCGATTTTGCCGGCTACGATCTTCCCATAGACGGCAAAGCTTGCGAAACCTGCGGCAGTTACATGGTCAAGAAGCGTTTCCGCGGGAGAAGCTACGAGCGCTGCTCCAATAAGGACTGCCCGACCCAGAAGAAGACTGCGAAAAAGACGGAAGCCTGATGAAAGATCAAAAGGATCGTCTCCTGATAGTGGGCGCCGGGCTGGCCGGTGCTGAAGCCGCCCTGACTGCGGCCAGTCTTGGCCTTCCGGTCACCCTGATTGATATGAAGCCGCAAGAGCGGTCTCCGGCGCACACTTCCTCCCATTTTGCCGAACTGGTCTGCAGCAATTCACTCAAATCCAATCGGCCCGAGACAGCACAGGGCCTTCTGAAGAGGGAGCTGAACAGCCTGGGCTCCGCCTTGCTGGCCATAGCCGAAAAAACAGCCGTCCCGGCAGGCGGCTCACTGGCCGTTGACCGGGATGCCTTTGCGGCCGCAGTCAGCGATGCCATCGACCGGCACCCTCTGATCCAGGTCTCCTGCCGCACAATTGAGTCTCTGGAAGAGCTCTTCCAGGAGAGCCGGGTTCAGCTGGTGGCGACAGGGCCCTTGACGGGGGGCGGTCTTTACGAATCCATCCAGGCCTTCACCGGGGCTGAAGGCCTCCACTTCTTTGACGCTGTCGCGCCCATCGTCGAGGCCTCCTCGATCGACAGTGCGCAGTCCTTCATGGCTTCCCGCTACGGCAAGGGGGGCCAGGATTACCTCAATTGCCCCATGAACAGGGAGCAATATCTGGCCTTCCGGCAAGCTCTCCTGGTAGCGGACCGGGCCAGCGTCCGCGACTTTGATCCAACCTATTTCAAAGACTGTCAGCCCATCGAAGTCCTGGCCGAGCGGGGAGAGGACACCATGCGTTTTGGCCCCCTGCGGCCGGTCGGCCTGATCGATCCGGCCACCGGCAAGAGACCCTATGCCTGCCTGCAGTTGAGAAAAGAGGACCAGGCGGGCGCCATGCTGTCCCTGGTGGGCTGCCAGACCCGTTTAACTTTCAGCGAGCAAAGGCGTGTCTTTGGTATGATTCCAGCCCTGGCCAGGGCGGAATTTCTCCGTTACGGCGTCATGCACCGCAACTCCTTTCTTCAGGGCCCTCTGGTTCTGGGGTCTGGCTTCCAGAGCAGGACCAGGCGAGGCCTCTTTTTTGCCGGCCAGCTGACCGGTCTGGAAGGTTATGTTGAAGCCATCGGATCCGGTCTTGTGGCAGCCATCCAGGCAGCGGCCTTGATGAAAGGCCTGGATGCCTCTGACATGGAAGCCCTCCTGCCATCTCCCAGGACCATGATAGGAGCTTTGGCCTCCTGGGTGACAGGCGGAGCTTCCCTGCAGGACTTCCAGCCCATGAATGCCAATTTTGGCCTCCTGCCCATGGACGGGGAAGGGAAGAAGATCAAAAAGGCAGACCGGGCCCTTCTGCGAATCCAGGAATCAGACCGGGAAATGGACCGTCTTCGTTCTCTTCTGAAAAACTATTGGGAAGACAGGGAGCTGATGGATGACCAGGCCTGACCTTTTAACCGCCTCCTACCAGTATGAACTGCCGGACGAACTGATTGCCCATCGGCCAATAGACAAGCGGGATCAATCGCGCCTTCTGGTTATGAATGGTCCGGACGTTCTGGAAGACCGGATCTTCTCCGACCTGCCCGCTTATCTTTCGCCAGGGGATTGTCTGGTCATCAATGACACCCGGGTCATACCGGCACGCCTGCACGGCAGCCGGGAAAAAACCGGCGGAGCGGTTGAACTGCTCCTCCTGACTCCTCTGGAGGGAAATGTCTGGCGGGCCCTGGCCAAGCCGGGCAAAAGCGCAAGGCCCGGTGACCGCCTGGTCTTCGGCCAGGGCAGAATCAAAGCGGAGATTCAGGCGGTAGAGCCGGACGGTTCCAGGCTTGTCTCCCTGGAGACCCGAGGTCCCCTCTTGGAAGCCCTGAATGAAATCGGAGAAATGCCTCTTCCGCCTTATATCCACGAAAAGCTGGCGGATCCCGGCCGCTACCAGACGGTTTACGCCGACCAGGCAGGTTCAGCCGCAGCCCCGACAGCAGGCCTGCACTTTACAGAAAACCTGCTTGAGACGATTCAGGCCCAGGGTGTTGAAATCGCCCGTGTCACCTTGCACGTCGGCCTGGGCACCTTCCGGCCTGTCAAGGAATCCGCTGTTAGGGACCACATCATGCATTACGAGCCTTTCACGCTCGACCGGCAGGCGGTCCAGACGGTTCTTTCGGTCAAAAAGTCAGGCGGGCGGGTCATTGCCGTTGGTACGACAAGCTGCCGCCTGCTGGAAAGCGCAGCCCGCAGATCCCGGCAGGATCTCCTTGAGCCACAGGCCGGAGAGACGGATCTCTTTATCTATCCAGGCTTCGAATTTAAAGTGGTGGACGCGCTCATAACCAACTTTCATCTGCCCGGTTCGACCCTGCTTATGCTGGTTTCAGCCCTCATGGGCCGGGAGCCCATGCTGGCCGCCTATCGGCATGCCATCCAGGAACGCTACCGCTTTTTCAGTTTTGGGGACGCCATGCTGCTTCTGCCGCAAGGCGCCGCCAGAAGAAGGGAGACCACAAAGTGACCGCAGTAACCTTTGAACTCAGGCATGTCTGTCAGCAGAGCGGCGCCCGCTACGGCCAGGTCACCACCCCCCACGGGACTTTCGAGACACCTGTCTTCATGCCGGTTGGTACCCGGGCAACCGTTAAAACCATGACGCCCGAAGAGCTGATCTCCCTGGGGGCCAAGATCATCCTGGGCAATACCTATCATCTGTGGATGCGGCCGGGCAGTGAGGTTATCCAGGAACTGGGCGGCCTTCACCGTTTCATGAACTGGGGCCAGTCCATTTTGACGGACAGCGGCGGCTTTCAAATCTTTTCACTTGCCAAACCCAAGGATATTGAAGAGGAGGGGGTCCATTTCCGCTCCCATATCGACGGGTCAAAGCACTTCCTGACTCCGGAAAAGGCCATGGCCATTCAGCGGGAGCTGGGCTCCGATATCATGATGCAGCTGGACGAGTGCACTCCCTGGCCCGCAGACGAAGACTACGCACGTCAATCCCTTGAGCGGACCACCCGCTGGCTTGAAAGAGCGGTCAAAGTATGGAGCCATCCAGACAAGCAGGCGCTTTTTGGCATCGTACAGGGCGGCACACACGAGAAACTTCGCATTCAAAGTGCCCGGGAGATCACCTCCTTTGATCTGCCGGGCTACGGGATCGGCGGGCTGTCCGTGGGTGAACCGGCCGAACTCATGTACGCCATGCTGGAAGCCATCATGCCCTATATGCCTTCCGACCGGCCCCGCTATCTGATGGGGGTGGGTTCACCGGATTATCTGGTCGAGGGGTCGGTCCGCGGTGTTGACATGTTTGACTGCGTCTTTCCCACCCGTGTCGGCCGCAACGGAACAGCCCTGACCTGGGAGGGACGCGTCGTCATCCGCAATGCCGCCTATCTGCGTTCAGACCGGGCCCTGGACGATAAGTGCGGCTGTTATGTCTGCCAAAACTACAGCAGAGCCTATCTGCACCACCTGATCCGGTCAGGTGAGATATTGGGGCTTCGGTTGCTTTCCTGGCACAATCTGGCCTTTCTCATGGATTTAATGGAGGCCATCCGGCAGGCCATCCGGACGGACCGACTGCTCTCCTTCCGCCAGGACTTTTTTGCGCGATATCAGGGATAAAAAGGCACAGAGGGCCGGTAACTGTGTTAAACTCATTTTGTCTTACCTGAAGAGGGGACAGACAGCAAAAACCAAGGAGGATCATTATGACCTTATTCCCACTCATTCTCATGGCGGCTCCAACGGGAGCCGAAGGAGAACAAGCCGGCGGCGGCATTCTCAGCCTGCTTTACACCATGCTGCCCTTCGTCCTCATTGTCGGTGTCATGTACTTCTTTACCATCCGTCCCCAGAAGAAACGCGAGAAGAAGCTTAAAGAGACCATCGCCCAGATGAGGCCTGGCGACAAAGTCATGTCCATTGGCGGCATCGTCGGCCGCGTTGCCAATATCCAGGATGACGAAGTGACCATTTATTCGGGTGTTGCCAACACCATGCTTACCTTCAAGAAATCGGCCATCAGCACGGTCTTGCCGAGAGATTCCGAATCCGACGAATAAGGGGTTTTCCCCAAACCGGCCCGGCGGCTGGATAGCGGCGGCGCGCTGCCATTAAGCAGCGGGCCGTTTTCGCTTTGATCGATAGCGTATAATAAAAGGGGAGTGTTCCTGAAGGTGACCAGGCAGGGCGATTCCCCGGGGTTTGCAATCAATGGGGCTCATCTCTCGACAAAGCATTGACAAGGTAATTGAGGCCAACGACATCGTGAATGTCGTGTCCTCTTACGTGCGTCTGGAGAAGAAAAGCTCGCTCAATCATTTCGGTCTTTGTCCCTTCCATGAAGAGAAGACACCTTCCTTCAGTGTGTCTCCGGGCAAACAGATCTTCTATTGCTTTGGATGCCAGAAGGGCGGCAACGTCATCAAGTTCATCCAGGAGATTGAAAACCTCTCCTATCCGGAAGCAATCCGTTTTTTGGCCGACCGGGCGGGACTGGTGATCGAGGAGACGGAGGACGCCGACTGGAAGGAGCGTTTTGAAGGCCAGAATCAGGCTTACGAGGCCCTGCGCGAAGCCGCCCGTTTCTTCTACAGCTATCTGGAGGGCCCAAAGGGAAGCGAAGCCAGAGCCTATCTGAAAAAACGCGGAATTGACCGGTCCCTCTACCGAAAATATGGCCTGGGCTTCTCCCCCCATGAAGCGGACGTCCTTTCGCGGGCATTGAAAGAGAAGGGGATCGGCCAGCAGGCTTTGCTGGATTCAGGTTTGGTCCGCAAATCCAGTGGACCTGGGACCTATGATTTCTTCCGGGGCCGACTCATGTTCCCCATCATTGACGTGAGCGGAAGGGTTCTGGCTTTCGGCGGACGCGCCATCACAGATCAGGGGCCCAAATACATCAACTCATCGGAGACCCTGGTCTACCACAAGGGAAAATATTTGTTCGGCATGCCTCAGGCGGTCAAAAGCTCCAGCAAGGTCTGGCTTCTGGTAGAAGGCTACATGGACGTGCTGGCCCTGGCAAAGGCGGGAATCGACTGGGCGGTTGCGCCCCTGGGGACTGCCCTGACATCCTTCCAGGCACAGGCGATACGGCGTTATGTCGACCAAATGCATATACTTATGGATGGTGACCGTGCCGGCAGGGAGGCAAGTCTGCGGGCGGGTCAGCTCCTGGAAAAGGCCGGGGTGGCGGTCTCCCATATTTTTCTGGCTGGCGCCAAGGACCCGGATGACTACTACAACCAATTCGGATGTGAGCGCCTGACAGCGGCGCTGAAGGTTACCCTGGACCGGACTTCCTATGGTCAGGCTCTTCTGGATTACGATTACCGGACCGGCAGGGAAATGGACGAAAGTGAGTACCGGAACCAGCTGCTGGACCTTCTGGCCCGTGAGCCGGATGGTACTAAGAGGGAAATATACGGGGGCAGGGTAGCCAAGGATCTTCAAATCAGCCACCGCGCTGTCACGGAGGAGATCGAAAGAAGGCGTGGGCTCCTGGACAAGGAGGGGACAGGCCGCCAGCAAAACCATCCGCCGCTTGCCGGTCCCGGGGGCAAAGCCAGAAGGCAGGCTCCCGACCGCGTAACGGAGCTGGAGATCATTGTCCTTGTCATGATCGCCAACAGCAACCGGCTGGCGGCAAACCAACTGTCGGCCGGAGCTCTCAAGGCAGGTCAATATGCCCTGAGTGATCAGGTGCGTGATTTCCTGGCTTCTGATGCGGTAGGGTCACCCCTTGCCGATCATGATTTCCGGGCCGGCTACATGCGCAAGATTGCCGGCCAGGCGCTGGAGGATGCCAAAGAAGGGCGTTTGACACTGGCAGGCTTGCACTCTATAGTCGATGGTGCGCTTGATAACAGAGGACAAGAAGAAGAGGAGCCTAAAGAAGGGGCCCTGCCGGAGTCGGACAGGATTCACAGCCTGATCCAGAAGAGCTTTCAGGAGATGGCGGCAAGCGATCTTCCGCCGTCAGACCAGGAGCGGGTCTACCGGCAAAAACTCTCACAGCTCCGTCAGCTAAACTGGCGCCGGGAAGCCGCGCGGCTCAATCGCCTGGCCAGGAAAATGGAAATAGAAGGGGCGGCCCAGGAAGCCGCCCAATACTATACAAAGGCCGCGGGCCTTACAACGGCCGCGGATGCTTTCAGAATGATGACACAAGGAGATAATTGATCGTGAGCATGAACAGCGATCCCAAAATTGCATTATCATGGCGCCAGGCGGCGGCAGAGACGGCTCTTTCCATGCTGGACCAGAAGACAGCCGGCTTGAAAGAGGAAGAGCAGACGGATTTGCCGGTTCAGCCGGTGCTGGTCGCCATTGAGGATCAGCCGCTTGCAGCCGGCCCCCTCCTGCAGGTTCATTCCGATGATGAACTGGTGGAGATAGCTCCCGCATCCAAGGCAGCCAAGCCCTCCAAGCCGCAGGTCTTTGAGCAGGCTCTCTCGTCGCTCCTGGAAGACGACGATGAGGAACTGCCGGGGGATTTCGACCCGGAGTCTGAGGATTCCCTGGAAGAGGTTCTCTTTGACGATGAGGAGGCCGAAGAGGAGGAAGAGGCGGAAGACGCTGACCTTGCGGACCGCATTGATGATGACGATATCGATTTCAATATCATCTACCCCTTGATCCACCACGGCAAGGATAATGGAGGCGAACTCCTCCAGCAGGATGTCCTCGATTATCTTGAGCGAATCAAATGGGATGAAGAGCGTCTGGATGATGTAATTGTCATGCTGGAGCGTTCCGGTATTGAAGTTGTCGACGAAGATGACATCGAAAAAGAGATCCGGGAGCGCGATCGCAACAAGAAGGCGGAGGCCTTCAACGATGCCATGATCGTCGACGATCCGGTCCGCATGTATCTCAAGGAAATCGGCAAGGTTGAGCTCCTGACAGCCGATGAGGAGAAGGAACTGGCTGCCCGTATGGAAGCCGGGGACTGGGAGGCCAAGCAGCACCTGATCGAGGCCAACCTCCGCCTGGTTGTCAGTATCGCCAAGCGCTATACGGGAAGAGGCATGCACTTCCTGGACCTGATCCAGGAGGGCAACCTGGGTCTGATCAAAGCGGTGGATAAATTCGATTACACCAAGGGTTTCAAATTTTCCACCTACGCCACCTGGTGGATCCGTCAGGCCATTACACGGGCCATCGCCGACCAGGCGAGAACCATCCGGATTCCGGTCCATATGGTTGAAACCATCAACAAGTTGATCCGGATCCAGCGTCAGTTGGTTCAGGAACTGGGCCGGGAACCCGAAGTTGAGGAAATTGCGGCTGAGATGGAGCTGACACCGGACAAGATCAGGGAGATCATGAAGATTTCCCAGGAGCCGGTCTCACTGGAAAAACCTATCGGTGAAGAGGAAGACAGCCATCTGGGTGACTTCATTCCAGACGATGACGCGCCTTCACCCGCGGATCAGGCCGCGACCACTCTTCTGAAGGAGGAGCTGACCAAAGTCCTTTCCGGACTGACGCCGCGTGAGGAGAAGGTTCTCCGCCTTCGTTTCGGCCTGGATGACGGCCGGACCCGCACACTGGAGGAGGTGGGTCTTGAGTTTGACGTGACCCGCGAGCGCATCCGCCAGATCGAGGCCAAGGCCCTGCGAAAGATGCGCGGCCCCAACATGAGCGCCCGCCTGCGCGAGTACCTGGAGTGATCCACCCTCCCAATCCGTTATCTCAAGGGGCGTTCACTGAGAATGCCCCTTTTGGCCTGACAGGCCGTTTAGGAGCCCTGGCAGGCCTTGTTGCTTCAGCGCCCTGCCAGCGGCTTGTAGATGTGGGCTGTGATCACGCCACGGTCCCGGTTCAGCTTCTGAAGGAAGGCATCTGCACAAGTGTTCTGGTGACTGACCTGCGTAAGTGTCCCCTGGAAGCTGCCCGGAAGCGGGCAGATCGGGCCGGGGTCCGGGAGGGCTTTGATGCTCTTCAGAAAGACGGCCTGAAGGGCGTCGAGCTCTTGCCAACGGATACCCTGCTGATCAGCGGACTGGGCGGGGACACCATCTCAGCTATTCTGGAGTCTGACCCTGAAAAGACCAGGCGGCCAGAGAGGATCATTATCCAATCACAGACCAAAGAGGAATTGGTCCGCCGGGCACTCATGGACTGCGGCCGGCCCATCAGCCAGGAGCTCTGTCTGGAGGACAAGGGCCAGGTCTATCTGATTATCCTTTCCGACCGGTCGGGGACCTGCCTTGAGGCAGACGCTCTCCAGCTCTTTTTTGGTCCGCAAATTCTCAGATCCCTTGAGAAGGGGAGGGCCTACCCGGCCCTTGACCGCTACCTTTCCAAACGGATCCGCCGTCTTAGAAAGCAGGCGGTTTATCAGACGGACGCCAGGAAGTTACTGGAAGCATTTGAAGAGTCCTACGGCATTCCGTATAATAAGCAGGATCAAGACTGAGCCAGCCGGATGGCCGCGGTGTTATTTCGAAAGGAAGACACTGAGGAAAGTCCGGGCTCCCAGGGCAGGATGCCGGCTAACGGCCGGTGAAGGCGACTTCAAGGATAGTGCAACAGAAAGAGACAGCCGGACTTGTCCGGCAACGGTGGAAAGGTGAGGTAAGAGCTCACCGGTGCCGCGGCGACGCGGCAGCCAT
>JBBAEW010000016.1:0-36362 GCA_041655695.1 Saccharofermentanales bacterium | reverse complement strand
TCATGATCTTCATGAGCATTCCCTGGGTCATCAGCGGGGCTGTTATCATCGAAAACATCTTTGTTATCCCGGGTATGGGCAAGATGCTGACTGAGGCCATCCTGGCCCAGGACTTCACGGTGGTCCAGGCCAGCGTGCTCCTGATCGCGGTTCTGACTGTTGTCTCCAACCTCATCTGCGATGTCCTGACGGCTATTCTGGATCCCCGGATCCGGATCTCCATGGGGGAGGATCTGGCCTGATGAAGCGCTTCCTTCGCCCCCTGCTGAAAAACCGCAATCTCCTGATGGGGACTGTCATGGTTCTGATAGTCATCCTGATCGCCCTCTTCGCTGATGTCATCGCCCCCTACAAGTTCGATGACGCCAATCTCAACAACCAGCTGGAAGCCCCTTCCTCCAACTTTCTGTTCGGCACCGATGAATTCGGCCGGGATCTCTTCAGCCGGGTTCTCTTCGGCAGCAGGATCTCCCTCAGGGTTGCGGTCCTGGCTGCTCTGATCGAGATCACCATCGGGGTCACCCTGGGACTTCTGTCGGGTTATTACGGCGGAACCACCGACCGCATCACCTCCTTTTTTGCTGACCTGACCTGGTCCATGCCTCCCATCATCATGTCCATGGCCGTGATTACAGTCCTGGGCAAGGGCCTGGACAATGTCATCATTGCCATCGCTATCGTCAGCTGGGCCCAATACGCCCGGATTGTGCGCGCCAAGACCCAGTCGCTCAAGAACATGGCCTTTGTTGAAACAGCAGTCGCCTTCAATGAGCGGGATCTGTCCATCATGATCCGCTACATCCTGCCCAATATCCTGCCCTCCATCATCGTCCTGGCCTCCCTGTCCATTCCGGCCACCATCATGTCGACGACCGCCCTGTCCTTTTTGGGCCTGGGGGCTCAGCATCCCTCCCCGGACTGGGGCCTGGCCTTGTCATCCAGCATGAAGAACATCAGCAATGCCCCCTGGCTGGCCATCTATCCGGGCCTGGCCCTGGTCTTCACGGTCTTTGGTTTCAACCTCCTGGGTGAAGGGGTCCGCGATCTTCTGGATCCGCGGCTGAAAGCGAGGTAGGCCATGGACGCTCTTCTGACCCTGGACCGCCTTTCCGTTGACTATGAAGTCAGCGACGGCTTGCTTAGCGCTGTCCACGATGTCTCGCTTTCCATCGGCAAGGGCGAAATCTACGCCCTGGTCGGGGAGTCGGGCTGCGGCAAGTCAACCATTGCCCACACCATCATGCGTTTATCCATCGACCACAACGAGAAGGTCGGCGGTCAGATATGCTTCGGCGGTAAAAACCTCCTCGATCTAAGCGATTCCGAGATGGAGAAGATCCGCGGCAAGCATATAGGCATGATCTTCCAAAATCCCCTGGATTCGCTCAACCCGGTCTACCGGTCCGGCACCCAGGTCGCGGAAGCCCTGGCTCTGGACGGCCTCTCCAAGAAGGAGAGCCGGGAGCGCGTCATCGAACTATACAGGGATGTACAGATCCCTGACCCCGAGGAGCGGGTTGGCTCCTTCCCCCATGAACTGTCGGGCGGCATGCGCCAGCGGGTCATGATCGCCATGATGCTGGCGCGCAATCCGGAGCTGCTCATTGCCGATGAACCAACAACGGCCCTGGACGTGACCGTGGAGGCCCAGATCCTTCATATCCTGAAAGAGATGCGCGACCTCTACCATTCCTCGGTTCTCCTGATCACTCACAACTTCGGTGTGGTCGCGGAAATTGCCGACAGGATCGGCATCATGTACGCCGGCGAACTGGTGGAGGAGGGGACGGTTTTTGAAATCTTCGAGAACCCCGCCCATCCCTATTCCAAGGCGCTTCTTTCCGCCCTCCCCCGCGGCCACAAGTCGGAGGGCCGCATCGCCGCCATCAGCGGAACCGTCCCCCGCATCATGGACAAGGCCAACCAGTGCCGCTTCTACAATCGCTGCCCCAGGGCCGGTGAGAGCTGCAGGGAAGGAAGCCCCACCTTCCTTTCTCTTTCAGAGACCCACCGCGTACGCTGTCACCCGGAGGGCATATAGTATGGAACCTATCATCCGCATCCAGAATCTGGACAAGCGCTTCCTGATCTCGCGCCGGCTCTTTTCCCGCAAACGCAAGGTGGTTGACGCCGTCAAGGACTTCTCTCTGGATATTTATCCCGGTGAGATCGTCGGCCTGATCGGCGAATCAGGCAGCGGCAAGACCACTCTGTCTCGCTTGCTCCTGAGCCTGACTCCGGCCAGCGGGGGAAGCGTGACAATCGGATCCACCAACCTGGTCACGGCTAAAAGGCGGGAAATCCGGGCGGTCCGCAGCCGCTTCGCCGTGGTCTTCCAGGACCCTGCCTCCAACCTCAACCCCAGGCAAACAGTGGAACATTCCATCATGAGGCCCCTGCTTATCCGGGGCATGGACAAAAAAGAGGCCCGTCAACGGGCAAGAGAGGCTCTGGACAAGGTTCAGATGGCTGAAACTTACTTAGCCGCCTACCCTCACCAACTGTCGGGCGGCCAGCAGCAGCGGATTGCCATCGCCCGGGCCCTGGTCATGGAACCGGATGTCATGATCCTGGACGAACCCACCTCTGCCCTGGATATCTCGGTTCAGGCCCAGGTCCTTAATCTTCTACTGGATCTGCAGGCCGAACTCAAACTGACCTACCTGATCATCACCCATGACCTCAACGTCATCCGCTATGTCTCCGACCGCATCGCGGTCATGTATATGGGCCGTCTGGTCGAGATTGGCAAGACGCAGGAAGTACTGGAAAATCCCAGCCATCCCTACACGGATATCCTGATCCACTCGGTTCCCATCCTGGATCCTCTTCACCGCGACGATGAGAAACGCCTCTTCCCGGGTGAACCCGGAGAGGTACCCGATTGTCCCGCGGCCTGCAGGCTGGCACCCCGCTGCCCTCATGTAATGGAGAAATGTCTGACTTCCCAGCCCCCTATGCTGGAAGTGTCGCCCGGTCACCTGGCCGAGTGTTTCCTCTTGGAACAGACTGTTTGACTTCAAGTCAAAGTGAAAATTGGAGGAAGAAAATGAAAAAAGCACTGGCTATTCTACTGGTTCTTGTCCTGGCAACAGGCCTGCTGACGGCCTGCGGCGACAAGAAGAAGGACCCGTCCGGAGAAGGCAGAACTTCGGTTGTCCTGGCCGAGCCCAGCGAATGGTGGGGATTGGATACCACCTTGCTGGATGGCGCCAGCTTCACCCAAGGACTGGTGGGCGACTCACTGGTGGTTCTGGATGAAAAAGGGGACATGCAGCCCTGCATTGCCTCGGCTGTAACCATGAGTGAAGACGGCAAAACGGTCATCCTGACGATCCCGGAGGGTATGTATTACGCCTCAGGTGAACAGGTTGAACCTGAAGACGTTGTGGCCTCACTGACCCGATTCAAGGCGGTCAGTCCTTTTTCGACCAACCTGGAACCTCTGGTTGACATGGAGATCAAGGGCCGCGATGTCTACCTCTACCTTTCTGACTTCACCTCGGACATCGGCGTTTCCCTGTCAGGCACCTTTGTGACGGTCCAGGACAAGGATGTCCTGGATAAATCAACCGATGACGAACTTCTCTGGGGCGCCCAGCCTTACGGCCAGTTCTATCTGGACAGCTTCGTCCCCGGCTCGCACGTAGTACTCAAGCGCAATCCCGGCTACAAGACCCACAACCCCCTGGTCACGAATAAGGGGCCAGCCGCTCTTGAGACGGTGACAGTCCGCTTCATCACAGAAGAGTTCAGCATGGCCAATGCCCTGAACGTCGATGACATCCAGGTCATCTTCAGCATCTCGGCGGACGGCCTGTCACAGGTTACCCGCAAGGATATCGAGGTTAAGCAACTGGTGGCCAACCCCAACATCGACTACATCGAGTTCAACCTGAAAAATGACATCCTGTCCGACAAACGGGTCCGCGAGGCCCTGGCCATTGCCATCGACCGCCAGGCCCTGGTGGACATCAACAAGGGCCTGGTTATCCCTGCCTGGTCCATCATTACGGATAAGGTCATCAGCCACTCTGAAGAGTTTGCCGCCTACTACAAGGATACCTACAGCCTCAACATTGAACGGGCCAAAGAATTGCTGGCGGACGCCGGCTGGGCGGATTCGGACGGCAACGGTTACCTGGACAAGGATGGCAAGGAGCTGAAACTCAAGATCGTCGGCAACGATGAAGCGACCGAGAACAATACAGTCCAGTCCCTGCAGATCCAGTACAAGGCTATCGGCGTTAACCTTGAGATCGAGATGTTCGCCAACTACTATCACTACGACGTGATCTTTGAGGGCAACTACGACATCGGCCTGGCCCACTTCGGCTGGCCGGAACCCATTCTGCTCATGAACATGATCACCTGCGACCCTGAGAACCTGGTGACAGCCGACAGGGAAGATGAGTTCTTCGGCCTGATCGCCGAGGCCTCCCACATCGTTGACAACGAGGAGCGTGCGGTTGTCCTGGCCAAGGCCGAAAGGATCCTCTCGGACCACATGATCACCGTCCCCCTTTACACAGGCATGAACACCTTTGTTTTCGCCGGCGGGGTTACAGGAATCGACATCCGGGGAACCGGGGCTATCTTCTTCAACGACATGAAATAAGTGATCCCCAGGCGGATCCATCATGCCGCGGCAGGGCAACCTGCCGCGGCATTGATTTGAAAGGAAACAACCCGTGAACAAGCTTCTTTGGAATCTGCTTGACACCATCCCCGACTACCAGGAATTCCTGACCCTGGAGGAACTGGATGAGAGCTCCCGCCGGTTGGCTCGGGATTACCCGGAGGCTGTGGAGCTCTTTAAAATAGGGGCTACTTGCCAAGGCCGCCCCCTCCTCTGCCTGAAGATCGGCCAGGGCAGCAAGAACGCCCTCTTCTTCGGCTGCCCCCACCCCAATGAGCCCATCGGCACCATGCTCCTGGAGCATCTGTCACAGGCTTTGGCAGAAAGCGCTGAGCTTCGCCGGGACCTGGACTACACCTTCTATATTGTCAAGGCCTGGGACGCGGACGGCCTGGTACGCAATGAGGGCTGGCTCAAGGGTCCCTATACCATCGATCAATACTCCCGCTACTTCTTCCGGCCGGCTGGCCGGGTACAGGTGGACTGGACCTTCCCCATCGACCACAAGGATCTCCATTTCCACGATACCCTGCCGGAGACCAAGGCCCTTATGGACCTGATTGACCAGATCCAGCCCGCTTTCAATTACGCCCTCCACAACGCCGGCTTTGGCGGGGTCTACTGGTATGTTTCAGAAGATGTGCCTGAGGTTTACGAGTCCCTGCGGGAAGCCGCCGAACGTCAGGAGATCCCCCTGCACCTGGGCGAACCCGAATCGGCCAGTCTGCAGGTCCTGGCCCCGGCTGTCCTTCTGGCTGAGGGCATTGAAGTCGAATACGACTTCCTGGAGAAACTGGGCGCCCAGGATATCCCTTCTATCATCACCTGCGGAA
Organism: Saccharofermentanales bacterium; assembly: GCA_041655695.1. Lineage (GTDB taxonomy): Bacteria > Bacillota > Clostridia > Saccharofermentanales > DTU023 > UBA4923. Next base: position 30,890 of record JBBAEW010000016.1, on the reverse strand, counting down.
CTTCAAGCGATTCCTATTCCAGAAAAAAGTACGGCACCTTTACCTTCCTGACGGAACTCCCCTACTTCTACGATGCCCGCATCGCCGACCCCACACCGGTTGAAACCACCCGGAGTGAAGCCATCCTGGAAAAGTTGGACTGGACCGAGGAATCCAATGCCAAAGTCGCTGCTGTCCTGTCCAGGACCCAAAGTCTCATGGCAGAGACCAACCCCTACCTGATGGCGGTCGAGGACTTTACCAAGGGCCTTGAAATCGAATCCGCCCGCAAGATGGCCAAGGAGGATCCGGATTACCAGAGACCGGCAACCGTTGCCGAGTACTTCGACAGCACCACCATCAACAAGTTCTACCGCCTCCTGGCCTACGGCATGCTGATCCGGGCCCATGAATACGAACTGGAGAAGAATCCCGATGCGGAAGCGGTAAAACTACTGACGGCAGGCATGCGGGAAGCGGAACTTCTGCACAGGGAACTGTCGGAAGAGCTGGAGCGGGAACTGGATTACCAGGCCATCCCCATCAGGAAGCTGGTTAATATACAGCTGGAGTGCGGCCTGAAAATGCTCCGCCACATCCACAAGATTAAGTAGTTCGCTGGGGAGGCAGCCTCTTCTTGTAGTAAACCGCAAGGAGAAGAGCTGCCTCCACCAGGTAAAGCAGACCAAAGCCCACATTGATCAAGCCCATGATCCGGTGTCCCTGGGCCAAGTCCTGTGAAGAGTAGACCTGGATGGGAAAGAGATTGCGGCCGGGACCCATCTTGATCAGTACAACCTCCTGATTGCGGGCAAGATAGCTTCCCACCACTTGGCCATCCCGATCAAACAGATATTCCCGCAGGGCTTCTTCCTCAGCAAGAAGCTTTCCCTCTTCATCGTAGTATTCAATATTGGTTGACGGCGGATCACTTTGAAAGTCTGCTTCCTCCTCCTTCTCCATAAAGGCCTTAAAGGACTCAAAATCAGCGAAACTCGTCCCGGACGAGAAGCGGGCGGCATCCAGCTGTTGGTTGACCAGGGCTTGCGCAAAGAAGGTCACAAGAAGGACAGGGAGAAAGATCAGGGTCAGCCGCCTCTTCAATACTTCATTGGCTCTGTACCGGACTTCCTGCCCCGCTTCCAGCGGATAAATCTCCTTTTTCACCAGAAGATGGCTGAGGAAGAGATTGAAAAGGAAGAGTACCAGCGACGCTATGCCTCCAGTTAGAAGGGCTCCGCTGAACCAGGAGCCGGCAGTCAATCCCAGATAAGGACCGCCGACAAGGATCAGGGGCAAGGTGACTGCAAAGAGAAGGAGTCCTGTATAAAGAATATATCTGGCTTGGCGGATGACGGATCGTTTGTAGGCATCGGTTTCCTTGCTGTCAAAGCTCTCATCCAAAGCCCCCGTCCAGGCCATATTCAGGAAGAGGATCTCCAGGAGGATGCCTGCCCAGTAGAAGAAGATGGCCAGGAAGAATCCCAGGGAAGCACGCAGAAAACCGAAATTGCAGATCATGGCGGCCAGAAGGCCCGTGACATAAAGGCCCAGGACCAGAAGGCTTCTGTTCTTGAACCTGGATTCCTGCAGCCGAAGAAGACGCCTGCTCTGCTTGCGGCTGACCTGGTCCTGCTTTCGAAGATCCTCCGGGCTTGTTCTGGCCGGATTGATCCGTTCCCCCCGCAGGATCTCGTCGCTGGTCACCTGGAAGATATCGGCCAGGACCGGAATCAGACTGAGATCCGGACTCCCCTTGCCTCTTTCCCAGCGGCTGACCGTCTTGTCGGACACATTGAGCAGTTCGGCCAGATCCATCTGGCTCAAACCCTTGGCTTTTCGCAATACTGAAAGGAAGCTACCCATTTTCTCAAGCATCTTCTTTACCTCCTCTGACGGCTCAATTCCAACAAAGTGTCCGCGTCAAGGCTACCCATCAACCAGCGAATCCCTCTCAAATTATGAGAGTATAATCAGTTTACCCTCTTTCAAGTCCACAAGGATCTCTTTACGCCTCTTTCACACCACCCACTCCTCTGTTCCCAGGCGGTGAAAAGAGACCCACCCGCCCGTGCGAAGGACCCTCACTCTTTTATTCATTGGGAAGCAGGGCCAATACTCAACGGCTTGACTTGATGACGATTAAGTAGCCATAGATTATAATTGTATTGGTTCAAACTCTTTTCCCCGGCCATCCTACTGGCTCAACCGGGTCCTTTTCCATTCGCTGAACCTTTAGACAAAGAGAGGAAGCCATCCATGACCACGAACCCCCACCACTTCCCCCAGCAAACACCAGACCCCAGACAGGGCCAGCCCTACCCTCCCGGCTACGGAGATCCGGCAAACCCCGCTTACTGGGGTCTCCCTGGGCCTACAGATCCAGGCCGAAAAAAGAAGATCCGGATCACCATTCTCCTGGTGGCTATCGGCGTCCTGCTGGTCCTGGCCATCCTGGCAGGTATTCTGCTTCTGGGGAACAAGCCCCACAGGGCGCAAGGGTGGTTGGATCTGGGCGATAAATACCTGAATGAAATGAATTATGAAGCGGCTATTGTCTCTTTTCTTAAAGTGATTGAACTCGAACCAAAGAATATCCCTGCCCGTCTTGGCTTGGCTGAGGTCTATCTGCTGACTGGACAATACGAGGAGGCGGAGGCACGTTTACTCGAAGTGCTGGCTATCGATGACCGTACGATTGATGCCTATACCCAACTGCAAACTCTCTATGACTTAAATGGAAACTGGGACAAACTGGGGAAACTTATCGAGGATTTGCGGCAAATAGGCTTCAACCAATACATTCTTTTCGCTCAAGTGAGCGGCAGCGTCGCTGGCATGGCTCCGGACCTGGGGGAAGTTCCTCTGTCGGACGTCGCCATTTCTATCAGCCATCAAAACCAGAGTAATCAAACGGTGCGATCAGATGCTCAAGGCGCTTATGTCTTTTATGTCAGGGAAGGCAGTCTTGAAGTTACTTATGACAAGTATGGCTTTTCAGTGGCTCGGGAATCCCTGGAAGTGAAGGCAGGCCATCAGGTCCAATTGCCTCTCATGCTTCTGGTCCCCGACTCCGGCGCACCGGGACTGGTGTCAGGCCGAGTAACAGATCAATTCACGGGCCTCTCTCTTTCCGGCGCCCTGGTCACCGCTGTCGATGATGAGGGCCGGACGGCGGGTCAGGCAGAAGCCGATATGGACGGTCAGTACATGCTTGAACTCAGGCCTGGTTATTACAATCTTCGCACCTCGGTGGAAGCTTATTCCTCCCCGGACCTCCGGATCCTTGTCTTCAGCGACCATCTCCTGGCCAACCAGGATCTCTTCCTCTTGCCTCACCTGGAGGAAGGGGAGGTTTGGATTCATTTGAGCTGGGGCAGCCAACCGCTTGATCTGGACGCCCATCTGCTGGGACCCTTGGAAGGCAGTCAACAGGTACAGATTAATTGGCGGACCCCCACACTGGACCAAGGAAGCACCCGGAAGGCTGTTTTATCTGGTGATTCCCGCCAAGCATCCGGTTTGGAATCTCTTTTTTTCCGGGATACATCAGACAGGCTCTACTCCTTTTACGTGCACGATTACAGCAACCTCTTCAAGCCCAACTCCACCGCCCTGGGCCGGTCCGCTGCCAGTGTCAAAACCTTGCAAAGTGACGGGACCATATTGACCTTCACGGTGCCGCAAGACCTGACGGGGGATGTCTGGCACGTCTGCGAAATCCGCAAGGGTCAGGTGACAAGCCCCCGGACCCCTCAACACAAGATCGCCTACATCTCTAATAAATTAACTGAGGGAAATTACGGGGAGCTGTGGAGCATCCTCAAGGGCAGCCCTCTGACCATGTCCAAACAGTTGAAGAATTCCGAAATCGAAGCCATGAAGGTACTGGGTAATCGGACCGTCTTTGATGTTGTCAATGAGGTGGGCTCACCGGCTGAGTGGATGACCAAGACTGAATACATCGACTACGTCAAGGAATGGGGTGAAATATCCACTTTTGGCTACGGTGGTGAACCCCACCAATTCTGGCCGGGCAGCCGCTTCCCTGTTGCCGAATTCCGTAAATCGGATTGGAAGATCCGATCCGTGGGCTACGGTGATATCCTTTGGGGGGATTTCTACGGAACAAACCCCAACCCCTTCCCCTTTGGTCTCAAGGTGAAGATGAATTTACCGGACATGGTCAAGACCCTGGGTCTGGATTACCGGGCGGCCGGTCTGCTCCAGAGCCAGACCATGACAGAAGCCAAGGCTTACTGCCAAAGACACGGGATCAAACTGCTAACAAATCATTCTTTCGTGCTGCCGAGCTTTTACGAATATGATGAACCCGTTCCCTATGACGACCTCTTGGTTGCCCTGGATCAAGGGGTGATCGTCATCCGTGAATACGACTTAAGCTGGGATGGGTCCGATCCCTCCGAGCTACAACTCCACATTTATCTGGTCGTCCAGAACAGAGATTATGAACTGCTCCTTCAAGTGAATCACAAGAAAGCGGACAGACCTATCCAGAATATCTGTGTCTCAGTTAAACGCTAGTTACAAGGCGGACGAGTGAGAATAAACACAGCCGGCCGGCGTGCAGGGGAGAAAACGAAAAATACTTCTTTGCCCGTCGGCTGACCACATGGCCTCAAGCCGGTCAATCAATTGCTTATTTCTCTCATCCTGCATAGGTAGAAGAATCTTTTTGCCTCTATGTTCTTGGCTGGAACTGTTTCGGGCGTTTCGTCCGGCCCTGACTTTCGTGTGTATCCTGAATCCACAAAGGGGACATTCATCCAGAAAGTTGGGCAGACCTATGGCAAAGCATACCTCTCTTGCAAATCCGCAAACCCGCTTCATTCGAATCCTTGCCCTTCTGGTGGCTTCGCTTCTGCTTGTGAGCTGCAGCCCAGCGGCACAAAACCCGGCCGGATCCGACAAGGATCCAACGGGCGGGACAGAACCTGTCACCGGGAAAACAGAAACTCCCTCTTCAATCTTTGAAGGCCAGGTAGGACAGGACTGGTATGCCTTCAAGATCCCTCTCTTTACGGACGAGGTCAGAGTCCGGGATCTGGCCTACGGAGCAGGTAAACTATGGGCGGTTGGCTCTCAAAGAGGCTACAACTTCGATACCTATCGCACCCCCTTCCTCTTCAGCAGCCCAGATGGTTTGAACTGGGAGCAAGTTGACCTCACCGCTCTTGGCATCCCTGAAGACCTGACCGGCCAGGCACAAGTCCTGGGGTCCGATAAGACCATCACTGTCATCTTCGAAAACCCCAGAGGTGAGGATGCCCTCGGCGACCGCCCACAAAGGAGGCCCTGGATTCTGCGAGGTGACGGGGAGACCTGGCGGCTGATCAGCGAAGATACCTTTGGCCCCTGGCAAGTCAATAACCGGGGAACCGGTAAGTTTTTACACTACTGGGACCTGGCGGCATTTGAAGAGAAGGATGGCCAGCTCCTGCTCATGCCCAGCATAGGGTGGTTTGAACCTTTCGCGACGGGCGACCGCAACCTGAGTCTGGGTATAGTAACGGCTGATGACCAGGCAGAACTCATTGCGGACATGGATATCTTTGCTTCCAGCTACAACCTTCAAACGGTCTCAAAGGTTCTGGTTTACAAGGATGAGTACTGGGCCTTTACCAACTCCTATATGCCTCGAGGCTACGTGGGAGGATCTCTCTTCTTCAACATTTGGCGCAGCGCTGACGGCAGAACCTGGACCAATGAAACACCTCCTTTCGAGGGTATGTTGGATTACACCGAGATAAATGATGTCGTGATCGGGCCCAAAGGTCTCTTGGCAACCGGATGGAATGCCAACCAGGACGATGAAACCGAATTTCCCGAAACACCCATACCCATCTCCTTGTTCTCAGCTGACGGAACAAGCTGGACCTCCGCGCCCATCGGCCAAAGCACGCAAACTGATTTCAAGGTTGCGGTTACCGATTCCACCTACTATGCCTACGATGGAGAAGCACACATCTGGTTCTCAGGCGATGGCCTGACCTGGGAGGAAGCTTCACCCCTTGACATAAAAAAGCTGAGCGCGGATAAGGATTGGATTGAGGATCAAGCGAGGGACCGGGCTATTTTCAAGATCCTGAGCTTTCCCGGAGGCCTGATCGCCCTGTCAGGCAACCGCCTGTCCATGGGTACCCACCTCTTGTTCAGCGGGGATTTGCCCTTTGATTACCTGAGCCATAAATGAGATGAAGCGCTCTTTACTTCCTCGAATGATAAGGCCCTGGCCCGCGGGCCAGGGCCTTGTCATGGCATACGGTTAACCATCTACCCTGGTTAAATGGAAACGGGTAGGATTTGTTCCGCTGATAATCCTTCCGTCGTAAGTGCCCGCCAGATCAACAAAGCTATAGGTAGTGGGTTTGACATGCCATTCGACACCCTTGAAGGAATACTCCATCCTGACTTCATCGTAGGCGACATCCATGGTATAGTTGCCGCTTTTGGCATTGGTCCGGCCAGGCAAGTTATAGAAATCGAACAAGGCCCGACATCGATCTCCCTCCATATAGACGGTAAGGGTCAAGCCAGTCTCCCCTTGAGTCGCATAATAGGATCCCTTATAGGTGCCCTCCAGCGCTGAGAGTGGATCGGCTTGGACATTTACTCGGGACACTTTAAAAGCGACAGGGCTGGTCCCGACCAGACTCGAACCTTCCAGGCGGCCGCTTAAGTGGGCGAAGCTATAATTGATTGGTTTATGAAGCCACTCGACTCCTGTGAAGGTGTACTGGCCACTTGCCTGATCAAAGGAGACATCCATCAAATAACTGCCGCTCCTGGCGTTACTCTTGCCCGGCAAGTTATAGAAATTAAACCTGGCCCGGCACTTATCCCCTTCCATGAAGATGGTCAGGGTCAGACCTGTTTCACCTTGCGGAGCATCGTAAGAGCCCTGGTAGGTTCCCAATAAACCTTCCCATACGTCGGACACCTCACGGACAAGTCGGATCCATTCCAGGTAATTGACTTGCTGCAGTGACACGGACAGGTCATTGATTTCGACTGACCGGTAACCATCAATCGATACCTTCAGCTGGTATTGACCCTCAGGCAGGTTCAATTCAAAACGACCGTCGCTGTCAGTGCTTACAGCCGCTATGAGGCGGCCATTCTGTAAGGCCTCAACCGTGGCTCCCGAAATCCGGATATGTTCATCCGCAGCGTCAACAAGGGTCGAAATCAGGACACCTTCCTTGGGGTCATCCAAGCCGGGCTTCTTATCCGGCTGACCCTCCTGGCTGCGGAAGGCCCGTTCAACCGCTGCCCTGGCGTTAAGCAGGTTTCGCTCACTGCCGGCCACCTTTGTGCCGGCAGTGCTTATAAGGATATTCTTTACTTGCGATCCAGTCAGGCTCGGATTGATGGACCAGACCATGGCAGCCGCGCCCGTTACGTGCGGTGCCGCCATGGAGGTACCCTGGTGGGATTCATAGTCGTTCCCGGGCATGCAACTGTAGATGGATTCTCCCGGGGCCATGATGTCCAGGCGGTCACCGGCATTGCTGAATTCTGACTTTTGAAAGGAATAATCTTCTGTCCCCTTATAGACAATCTTGGCGGACCCGACCACAATGATCCGGTCCCTGACAGGGGCATGGCGGATAGCGTTGTAGAATAAATTGTAACGGGCTGTACAAGCCTGGCTTTTGCCAAAATTATCATCCCTCATCCACCCAAAGGGGTACTTGTCATGATCAGACATCCTGCTGTAGGGGATATTGGAGTTGTTGCCGGCGGCCGTAACGATAACAAAGTCATACCCCTTGTCCAGGAGCCGGTTCAAAAAATCACCAAGAATATCTGCATTGCTTTGAATGTAGTTGATGGCCGAAAGGTCACCTCTGTCCGCCGCAAAACCCGCCACTCTGTTGGAGTTCAAGCTGATATTGATGACTTTGACCTGCCGGGCAATCAACTCCGCCAGGGCACATTTATGGCCTGCGCTGGACAAAACACTTAAATTTGAGGCGACGTTTTCATCATAGACTTCCAGACCTTTGGTCGAGACTCCGTAGAGATTCCCCTCACCGAAGGGATAGATCCCATCAATACCCAGAGCATTCTTGAATCTGGCAGCAAAAATCCCTGCCACGTGGGTGCCATGAAAGAGCGTTTGGTTGTCCCTTGCTGAAGCCGGCGGATTAAAGAAAGTCTGGGTGAAATCCAAATCTTCATGGCCCAGGTAAAGCATATCTTCTTCCTTGTAGCCCGTTTGATCATTGTTGACGCTTCCGGCGGAGTCAAAAGCATTATCAATAAGACCCACACGAATTGGTGTCATCTTGCCCTGCAACATCCATGCGTCCCTGGCCAGAATAGCATCCACACCCCAGCTTGTACCCTCGGGGTAGGGATTAGAGGCATCCGGCTTCAGCCACTCAAGCTCCTCCGAAGACAGATCTTCCACTTCCATTTCTATGGACTGATTCAAGCTTGCGTGGATAAGAAGTGGGTTGTCCATGAGTTCATTAATCAGACGGTCCAGCTCCTGCTTGGAAAGAGTCCCTGACAGCCGCCATTGATAATCGTTGCTTATCTCGATATAACCCACGATCCGTGCCTGATACTGATCTGCCAGATCTTGGACCTTCTTGTAAGTGACCCCCTCTTTTGCCACAACCAGAAGTTCATTATTGCTGTATAGAACCCCCGCCTCCTGATCGAATACGAGATTCTCCGGATCGGTTTTCTCAAAATAGATTTGCCCGATCGGATCCTCTACCGTCCGTTTGGGCATGAGACATCCGGTCACCAGGATGGCTCCCGTCAGGATCAGAGCACCCAGCAAAACGAATCGACTGAAGAAGGTAGCTTTTCTCATGGCTTGTTCCTTGCCTTTCCCACTGTATAAGCTATCGCTGTGATCACTTGAGCCAAAACTGCCGAAATTGGCGGACGAATCCTAATGTCAGAGCTTAGGGCTATATGAGACTCCAACAAGTATGCCATAGTTTGTGGAAAGGAGACTTGATCGGCAGACTTGAGCTGAAGATAGGCTGGGGACATCCAGACAGGTTAAGTATTGAGGCAGATCTGGTAAGTTCAGATAACTTGAATGCTTCCCTCCACTTGATCGATTTCAGGTTATCCTCAGTGATATCTACTTGGCGTGATTTAGCGAGCGACATGTTCCACTCATTGGAAAAGCAGATTCTCTTGGTTTTCTGTGTTCGAAATCCCAATGCTCGTGGCCGTTATTGCAGCGTATGTTAACTGCATTGGCCTGCCCCTTATCCAATCTTGATAGATGAAGCTTCTATCTGTAGTGTTTTTCCATCAGCAAGGACATTAAGGGAACTCTCAGGACCTCCCATCAAAAAAGTATCTAAGGGAGACCTCAAGAAAGATTGACGCGCTTGGCATAAAATGCTCGAGAGCAGAGAACCTAAAATCAAATTAAGTTATTCCGTCAGATGGTATGCAACACATGTGTAGGGAGATAACAGGCCAATTAATCTTAGAAAACTATGGTGATCCAAAAAAGACTACTCAACAGCCTGATAGTATTTTTCAACAGTTTCCTTGACTTTATCCTTTACCAAATCCTCAGCCCGAAGAGCTATTTTCCCTTCGCTCAATTTTCTGTACTGATTTGGCAGAAACTGGGCAATGAGCGGGAGCGGGATGGCTGATTCGTTGATTGCCGAGAATAGTTTTTCTATTTCGTTCACTAGAACGTCGTGATTCGCATAGTAACGCCATCTGTCTGAAAAGCTATATTTGCGCTTTAAAGCAATTGCTTCATTGGTTCCCGAATAGTATTTACCCCAGTACTGAGGATTGCTCAACATAACCCTGTCCAAAAGATCAATGAAGTCCACTTCTTTATTTAATTCTCCTGCAATATGCTGCAGGGCAAATAACGCTTCTCGAAGTGAAAAAGTAAGTTCGGGGCCAACTTTCAAAACAGCAAAGCCATCTTCTGCCATCTTTTTCAGTGAGCTGCCTGTCTGATAATCTGTTGAATGCCCTTCAAACACCAGATGATCATACTCTTTCAACTTCATAGACAAGGGTTGGGCTGATTGGCTGCAATACCTGTGGACCGAGTTATCGCCGAATTCAACACCAGGTTGGACGACAACCGCGAGAACCCGTCGGAAGGCGTCTTCCAGACCTTGCTGAAAAAAGACAGCCTTATATTCTGCATAGGTCTCTTCGAAATCTTCAGGGCTTGTCACCTTCAAGCCCTCTTCGCCTACCTGGCTGCCTCCGGGAACTGGCACCTCGCTTCCTACAACGTAAATGAGTTCACTGGGCTTGCCGAATGACGTTGCATAGGTCTGTTCAGCAACCTTGCACAGACGGGCCCCTCGCTCAGCAATCGTTCTATTGCTCAGCGGCCTGTCTATGGGGTCACTCCCCAGCCGCATACTGGTGTCGATATGTATTTTTTCGAAACCAGCCGCAACAAAATCGGCAATCAGCCGATCTGATTCATGCATCGCATCAGCTTCATTCTGTTCTTGAAAAACAACCGGTCCCAGGTGATCTCCACCAAGAATGATCCTCTCTTGATCAACACCCAGCTGAGTGGCCAGTTCCAGGATCCACTCTTTGAAGTCAAGCGGTCTCATCCCTGTATAGCCGCCGTACTGATTGACTTGATTGGCCGTACACTCAATGAGCGCAAAGTGATCATGGTCACGTATATACTCCAGGATAGCTTTGATTACATACTCATTCGAGCTGCAGAAAGATGGAATACCTGCACCTTTTAAGCTGACTGTATTTCTTATGTATTCGGTTCCCCTGCTCATTGATCCATCAATTCTTTCAGACTTTCTCTGTTGATATGTCCTTCCATGGGACCGAGTTCCATAACATTGAGTGCACCTGCAGCCGAAGCCATTGCACCACACACGGCCAAAGATTTGTTCTCAATAATTCCGCACAATAAGGCGGCGTCAAAACAGTCTCCGGCGCCTGTGGGATCAACTTGTTTCACCTCATAAACAGGGCAGTCCAATTTTCCATGCCTTGTATAGAGGGTACTTCCCTTACTTCCCTTCTTGAGCGCAATCAAATCCATCTTTTCATTTTCATGGAATATTTTTTCAATGCCAGCCTCTATAGAAGTTTCACCTGTAATCATCCTTAGTTCTTCAAGGCCAGGCATCAAGACTGAAGTCTTTCGAAGAATATCTCCAAGAACCTGATCAATCGCCCCATCCTTCAGGAGTTCCGGGCGCACGTTGGGATCAAATGAAATTTTCGCACCATTTCTCTGAAATTCGAAAGCCGTTTCCGTGATACTGTCCCTGAATTTTTCGTTAATCATCAAGGAGCATCCCATGATATGAAAAAACTTAGGCTTGTCAATTTCCTCCATCTTTATATCTTTGTGAAGAACCGCCGCTGTCTTGTCCAGGTGGAATAGGAATTTCCTGGAGCCGTCTGGAAAATAGGTTACGAAAGCAACCGCTGTTGAAGAATTTGCGTCTTCACAAACGAATTTCGTGTTGACTCCGTCTTTTACAAGTCGATCCATCAATACTTTGCCGAAATCATCTCTTCCCACTCCGCCAATAATCCCTGCGGTGTGACCCAGGCGGGCAACCGTATCAATGAAGATGGCAGGCGCTCCGCTTGGGAAAGGTCCAATGAAGTCATCGATTTCGAATAGTTCGGACCCTACTCTTGCCCTCATTACCTCAACGAGCATTTCCCCCATAGTCCAAACTTCACACATGGTTCAGTCACCTCACCCAAGGAACGATTTTCTCAAGAAGATCAAGGATTCTTCGATGTTATCATCCATGGTCACTGCATCCGCACCTTCACTCAGGTCACGCCACACTTTGATGTCTCTTCCAACCTGACCACCCATGGTCACGAAGGGTTCCATGACAATCCCTTTGTTGTAGTTGATGTCTCTCAATGCTTTCCCGATAGCCGCCCAAGGCAAGGAACCCTGACCTGGCAGTTTTCTGTTACCTTCACCTACGTGAACGTGTCCCAACAAATTCCCCGCCAAGCGGATGGCATCTGGTATGTTGTCTTCTTCAATATTCATATGGAAGGTATCAAGCAATATTTTCACGCTCTGGCAGTCCACATCCTTGCAGTACCTTATGGCCTCTTCACAGGTATTTAAAACATTGGTTTCGAAGCGATTCACGACCTCCAGGCAGTAGTCAATGCCTAAGTCCTGTGCGACTTTCCCCAGCACCTTCACGCTCTCAACACCACGCTCCCATAGCCCGTCCTTGTCAAGATCATCAAATTGACTGGGCCAGTATGTGTAAAGAACACCAACCAAAGAGCGTGAATCAAGCTTATCCATTGCAACCATGATGTCAGTTAAAAATTGGATTCCTGCCTTCCTCACTTCCGGATCACGAGATGCAACATCCTTATCTTTCGGCGGTCCGATGTTAGAGGTAATCGAAATATCAAGACTACTTGCCATATCTCGCAACTCCCTGATCTCCGTATCCGTCATAAGAAGCAAATCTCCCGCCGATATCTCCAGGATATCGAAACCGATATCTTTGACTTTCCTAGCGTACTCGAGATAATCTCCATGCCATTCACGGGTCCAATAAGCGTACAATGTTCCGAATTTCACTTTAAGCTCCTCTTTCGTATCTTCAATTTATTATTGTTCTGTTTCTTTCTTCTGCAAGAGAACTGCCAAGACAATAATGGTGCCTTTCATGGCACTTACCAGGAAGGGCGGCACTCCAACGAGAGTCATCATGTTATTGATCAACCCAATGGTCAAAACGCCAAAGAAAGTGCCCACAATCAGCCCTTTCCCACCACTCATGCTGGCCCCACCAATAACAGCAGCCGCGATCGCATCCATTTCATAGTAATTAGCCGATGAAGTGGGATTGATACTGCCCATTCGGGAAGTTTCAACAATCGCAGCCAAGGCCACCAAAAATCCCATTAACGCGTAGGTAAACAGCTTAACGCGGTTGACATTAATACCAGAAAGCTTCGTCGCTTTCTCGTTACTTCCGGTAGCGTATACGAAACGACCAAAACGCGTATGTTTACTGACAACATGCATGATCACTGTGAGTGCGACAAAATAAAGAATCGGAAGTGGAATTACTCCGAATAACTTGTAATTTGCTATACCGATGTAATCCGTGTTTCGCGTGGTAAATCCACCGCCTCTCATAAAATGCTGGGAAACGGATCTGAATACGTTCATTGTCCCCAAGGTCACAATAAAGGGCGGTATTCTACCCTGGGTAATGAGCAAGCCATTGACGAAGCCCAGAGAAATACCCATTGTAAGACCGCCAAGAAGGGCCAAAGCGATACAAACTAAGGGTGGCACGAGCCCGCTTAAAGATTCGAGGATCAATATAATGATCGTGCCCGTGGCTACCAGTTGGGAGCCAACTGATAAATCAATCCCGCCGGAGGCGATGATGAATGTCATACCCAGCGCAATAATGCCAATGATTGAATTATTTCGCAAAATATTGATGATGTTGTTGAGCGTTAAAAAATGTTTGCCCTTGACCACAATTGATAGCGTAAAGATGAAGAAGAAAATGACACCCACACTATAGTTGGCCCAAATATTGTTCCACGATTCGCGATAGTTCAGATCTTTAAGTTTTTTCATATGACACTCACTATGCAATATTTCTGGTTGCACATTCTCCTGCACCGGTCGCCAACAACATAATACTTTCTTCAGAAGCATTTTCATGTGTCAGTTCCCCGGCAATTGAACCATGGTACATAACATGGATTCTGTCGCAGAGGCGGATCACTTCATTTGCTTCGTTGGATAAAACAATAATACTGACGCCCCTCATAGATAATTCGAAGATGATTGAGTAAATATCTTGCTTGGCACCTACATCAACCCCTTGGGTCGGATTATCCAATATCAGTATGGCAGGATCCGCTTCCAACCAACGTCCGAGAATAACCTTCTGCTGGTTGCCTCCAGAAAGGCATGTTATAAGTTCTTTGCCGTTTTTCATTTTAATGCGGAGGTTATTTTTGTGCAGATCGCAAGCTTGTTTTTCTCTTTTATGATTAAGCAGCAATTTATGTTTGAAGTTGGTCAAGGCTGTTATCGTTAAGTTCTGAGTAATACTCAAATCTTTTATGATGCCGTTTTCTTTTCTGTTCCTGGGCACATAGCCAATCCCTGAGGCCAGTGCATCTTTTGTGCTCCTGATATTCAGCGCCTTGCCATTCAGCCTGATCGTGCCGGTCGCCCCCTTCAGTGCGCCAAAGATGGATTGGAAGAGTTCGCTTCTTCCATCGCCAAGCAGGCCGGTAAAACCAAGGATTTCTCCTCGTCTGACCGAAAAGTCAATGTTGGAAAAATGTTTCCTCAAGGAATAATCCTCTACTTCAAGGATTATCTCGCCGATCTCCTTGTCGTCCGAACGGAAAGCCTCCTGCCTTTTGACATTAACCATCAGGCGGGCCATTTCCGCTTCAGTCAGTTTATCTTCTTCAAAATTGCCACTGGCCACCAGTACTCCATCTTTAAGGATCGAGTAGGTATCACAAATCGTGAGAACTTCCTGCAGTTTATGCGAGATGAAAATAATACTGACACCTTGGTCTTTGAGCGTCCTCATAACTTTAAACAAATTCTCGATTTCGACATTCGAGAGCGCCGTTGTTGGCTCGTCCATAATAATTATTCTTGCGTTCGATCGAATTGCCTTTGCAATTTCAACAATCTGTTTATAGGAGGCGTCGAGAGAACGCACCATGGTCTTGGGCTCCAAATCAACTTGCAGACGCTTCAGAACTTCCCGTGATTGCCTGCACATCTCATTTATGTTAAGCAGGCCCGATTTCTTTCTGATTTCACTGCCTAAAAATAAGTTTTCGGAGACCGTCAGATCATTGACCAGAGTAAGCTCTTGGTGAATGAAAGCTATTCCCAGATCTTTCGCGGCTGACGGATTACAAATAAGGACTTCCTCTCCAGCGATAAAGAGTGACCCGCTGTCCGCATTTAAAACACCCCCGAGAATATTCATCAAGGTCGATTTCCCGGCCCCGTTTTCTCCGATCAACGCACGAATTTCGCCTTTTTGCAGACTCAGGTTTACATCACTCAACACACAGTTTTCACTGAAGGATTTATAGATATTTGTCATCTCCAAGACGAACTCTGCCATAGAATCATCCTCATGTCTGCTCTCGCTGCTTGTCAACGCAAGACTTGTTTCAGGGCTGCGCACAGGGTGCGCAGCCCGAAACGATTCAAACTGTTTTGCAACAAAGCACCCTAGTACGGTGAATTCGTATCCAGGTAGTCGCCCACATTATCTCTGTCAACAATAACAGAAGGAATAATGGTCGTCTTTGCGATCTCTTTACCGTCAAGAAGATCCTTTGCCATCTTGACACATTCTGAAATCATCGACGGATGGTAGAGAGCGCTTGCAAACCAAATGTCCTTCTGTCCGGACAGGAGGTTGAAGTACTCCTGCATGCCACCGCCGCCTGTTACGACTTTGACGTCCGTGCGGTTTGCCTCTTCGATTGCCTTTTGGATTCCAATGGACAACTCATCATCAACTGAGAACACAGCATCGATCCGCTCATTAGCGGTCAAAGCATCAGCCATAACGGTCAGCCCGTCTTCCTGCGCTGCGGTATTAGCGGCATATTCGTTAATGATCTCGATTCCAGGAGCATGCTCAGCGACATAGGCCTTGAATGCGTTAACTCTTTCGGTGTTGATATCACCCCATGAGGGAACACCCAGAATAATGACCTTGCCTTCGCCACCCAGCTTCGCCTCAATGTATTTGCCGCCTTCAGTACCCATGCCCGGGTTATCACCAGCCAGGTAAGCTGTCGAGTCGACATTGACAATGCGGTCAAAGTTAATGAGCGGAACGCCGGCATCCAACACGCTCTGCGCAGCAACTGTTACCTCGTTATTATGAGGGAACAATACGATAACATCGCAGCCCATCTCCACAAGCTCTGTCAGTTGGTTGGCTTGTTCAACCGGGTTGGCGCTGACAACCAACTTGTAGTTGACTCCCAGTTCTTTTGCGGTTTTCTCAGAAAAGTATGCGGTTGCAGCAACCCAGCCGTGAGTTGCACCAGGCACGCTGATTCCAATTAAACCTTCCGACGGTTTCGGCTCTCCACCCTCATTTCCAGATTCAGAGGCCGGGGGTTTGTTGCTGTCTGTCGGGTCCGTGGTCGCGTTATTGCAGGCCGCCAGGGCGAACAGCATCAGTACAGCAAGTAACACCACTAATAGTTTCTTCATTTTTCTTCCTCCCTTTATTTTCATCTGCCGTATTTCGGCAGACAAGGACAAAATAGATTGGTTGCAATTCTCAGTTAGTTTCAACGAAGCGGCTATCAATATCAAAGGCCTTAGGCTTGGAAGCTGATTCAAAAATCACTACCTGCCTTAGATTTGCAATGGCTTTGTCCAGACCCTCATTAATCGACATGTAAGAGTCCTCATGTTCAATACTGACCACACCGTCGTAGCCGTTGGCCCTCAAAGCACTGAATATGTTTGCCCATTCCTTGAGATCATGACCAAAACCGACTGTGCGGAACTGCCATCCACGGCCATAGGCCACACCAAAGCTTTGCATATCGGTCACACCGTAGTAGGACACAAAGTTGGGGTCAATCATTGCGTCTTTGGCATGAAAGAAGTAGAGACAATCCTCTTCCGTAAGGTAGCGGATGGCTTGGACCGGGTCTATTCCCTGCCACCACAAATGGCTGGGATCCAAGTTCGCGCCCAGAGACTTACACCCTGTTTCTTTTCTCAATTTGATCGCAGTGTAAGGTGTGTGCACAGAATAACCTCCATGCATCTCCAGGGCAATCTTGACTCCCTTGTCTTCGGCATACCGCCCCACCTTGGTCCAGTAGGGTACCAGCTTTTCTTCCCACTGCCACTCGAAGATCGTTTGAAAATCTTCGGGGAAGGGTGAGACCGGCCAATTGGGATATTTCGATTCTTCACAATCTCCGGGGCAGCCCGAAAAAGTGACAATTCGGCCGACCCCCAGCTCACTTGCCAAGTCGATGGCATCGATAATATCCTGGTGATAGATCTGAGCCAAGTCTTTCTGAGGGTGGACAGGATTGCCATGGCAGCTCAAGCTACTGATCGTCATCCCTCTGCTTTCAAACAACTCCTTAAAGCGTTTGATCTCTTCAGGATTCTCGAGGAGTTTGGCCGGATTACAGTGTTCTTTGCCGATAAAGCCTCCGGCGCCAACTTCCGCGTGAGTAATGCCTTTTTGAGCAAGGATATCAAGTACTTCTGCGAGTGGATAGTCTTTGAGCAATACGGTGAAAACAGAAAGTTCCATTCTATCGATCCTTTCCCTTTACATCTGAATTAGGTGTGCGCTACCTTCAAGCGGCCTTTTTCTTTGCGCGTCCTGATCAGTTCGGCTGCATATCGCTTATCGTATGTGCAGCAACCTACTTTGCTTTGCTGGATCAGAAGCTCCAGGCAGTTGTCGCAGACCGTACAATAGTTAATCTCATCTTCTTTGCCTTCACGCAATTTTCTGGGCAAGAATTGGTCTGCAAGAGATTGGCGGCCCAGACCGATCATATCCATCAGGCCACGATCAATGCATTGGGCACCATAAGCCATCAGGGAACTGTCATTTGGTTCCACTCCGCATAGATTATTATTTCCGTTTCGGAAAAGACTGAAATTGGAACCGATGAGCACTGTATCTTCTTTCAGGTTCTTCTTGAACTCTTTGGCGAAAAACTGATGCAGGTAAGCAAAATAAGGGACGTGCTTGTCAACCTGAGTCAGGCTGATCGTAATGGAGGGACTTCCGGCACTTTGAATGAAGTACTGGGCGCCTCGCTCCTCCAAACCTTTCAGGAGCATAATCGGCTCCGTCAGATCAATGATTGGAGAATCCGGACCATCCGTTCCAAAACCACCCGGGAAACCTTCCCAAGCAGAGATTTTTGAACCGATCAAGAAGTTCTTATCGTTAACCTCTTTCTGCATACGCTCATAAAGTTCATATGCGAAACGTGACCGATTTTCCCAAGGACCTCCGTATTTCCACTTACGGTCGTTGTAGGGCCTCAAAATCTGGCCTCCCAGGTAGCCGTGGCAAAGCTTCATGTCGATGCCGTCAGCCCCTGCGCTATGCGCAATTTTGGCCGCGGTGACATAGCTATCCATAATCCTTTCGATATCTTCTTCCGTAAGGATCTCCCCGCCATAACCATGGAGAGGTTTTACCGTCACGCGCCTTGAGAATGCCGGATTGGAAAGTTCTCCCGAATGGGTCAGCTGAAAGATAAAAAGTGTATTTGGATTGGCTTCTTTAACTTCCTTGACAAGCCTGGCCAAAGCTTTCTCGTTTTCAGGCATGATCATCAGCTGATTGTCTCTGGAACGGCTTTCACGCGTCACCGAGATGGCTTCCAGCGAGATCATTCCCGCCTCACCTTTGGCCAGGTTTCTGTAACGCTCAATGGTCAACTCGGATGGATCCCCGTTGCCTTCTTCATCGTTGCACTCCATAGCCTGTATGAAGAATCTGTTTGGAATCGTTTTGGTACCGATCTTAATCGGACTTAGAAGGGTTTCTTTGTAGCTCATCTTCCCTACTCACTTTCATTGATTTATATAGATACGTTCGCTGATCGTCGGATCAACAAACACCTTGATAAGCTCCTTGTTTTTCCTTAGTTCGTGGAGTGCATCTTCCAAGTCTTCCAGAGGGACGACCATGGAGAACAAGGGTTTAGGATCAACGCGCTGATACTTGAGCAGATTGATCACATCGCCCCAATCGTTCCCAATACCGGCACAGGACCCGGATACCTTTTTCTCACCAATCACAAACTCATAGGGTTCAAGTGCAGCCGTCTCTCCCTTTGGACAGACACCGAATGCCTGAACCTTTCCGCCCCTGCGTACCATTTCAAAGGCCTGTTCATAAGTTTTAGTTGAGCCGACAGCCTCCAGCACATAGTCTGCGCCGACACCATTGGTAATTTCCATTACAGCCGCGACGGGGTCACTAACTTCGTTGATATCGATCGTAATGTCTGCGCCCATCTTTCTGGCCATTGCCAGTCGGGCCGGGCTGGAACCTATAACGATAACCGGGGCCGCGCCTCTCAGTTTGGCCAGGGCACCGTGCAAGATACCCAGTCCGCAACCAATCACGACAACACTTGAAGAGATGGTGCAATCCATCTTTTTGGACGCTTGCAACACGGCAGTTAAAGGCTCGATAAAAGCAGCTGAATAATCATCTACTTCATCCGGAATTTTGTAGCAATTTTGCCAAGGGGCTTTCACATACTCAGCAAAGGCTCCATCGGTGTGAATTCCCAGCTGAGTAAAAGTCTGACAAAGCAGTCCTTCCCCCCGGCGGCAAAAGTAGCAGGTTCCGCAAGGCATACAGATATCAACCGAAACCCTGTCCCCAACGTCTATTCCGCATACGTCGCTGCCTACCTGATCCACGATTCCCCAGAATTCATGGCCGGAAATCATTGGAAGAAATTCGGAGGCGTAGTCACCCTTGTAAATTTTCCAATCCGTACCGCAAATCCCACACATCTTAACCTTGATCAGAACCTCATCGGGACCAATGGTCGGAATCGGCACTTCTTTCAATACCATCTTGCCAGGTTCTTCAATTACCTGTGCTCTCATCATCTTTGGCATACACCCTCCTAATCAATCGCTTATAGCGTGCACGTGCTCGTAATAAAAAAAATTAAGCCAAATTGCAACGACTTCTGATATCAATCCTCGTCCTTATGAACTCATTTTCAGGGTTCTTACCTGCGATCAGGAATTCGAATAATACCTTGATAGGCTGATACCCCTGAAAATAAGGATCTTGTCCTATGGTGAAATCAATCACGCCTTCCTTGACCAACGAAAGGGTACTGTCAACCAAATCGTGGCACACCACTCGAATTTTTCTTTCTTTCTGAAGCTGTTTTAAAGCTTCTCCCACACCGGACACACCACCACCCGTTACGTAGATACCCTTGATGCTGGGGTGCCTCGTGCACATGTCCAAGGTGTATTCGAAAGCCAAACTCTCTTCGTCTCGATTTTCAAGTATGTTGATGATGTTGAGTCCGGTTTTAAATTCTTCAAGTCCTTGCTTAAAACCAGCAATTCGCTCCTTGTGGCAACTTAAGGATAAGAGGCTTGTAATAATGAGGACATCCCCTTCATCAGGCAAAATTTTCGTCATGAGATCGCAGGCAGCAATTCCCCCCTGGTAATGATTTTGCCCGATAAAGCACTTACGTTTCGAGTTCTCAATATCGGAATTGTAAGTAACAACCGGTATTCCTGAGTGGACAATAGCGTTGACTTTATTGTTTATTTCCTCACTGTCAATTGAGAACAAAGCGATCCCATCCACTTTGGCTTCCAAAAATCCATCCAGAACTTCAATTTGTTCGTCTACTTCAAGAGTGTTAAGAATGCGGACATCCACGTTGAATCCATAATCAAGGATTTCTTCACGGGCATCTTCGATTCCTGCTTTAATGTCCTTTACAAAGGGATTATAATCCGGAGCCACTATGATTCCAATGGTTTTGGGGAGGTGGTTGCTGGCCAGTGCTTTTCCGATAATATTGGGTTTGTATTTCAAATCTTTTGCGACTTTTTTGACTTTTTCTCGAACCGTATCGCTTACACCTGGCCTGTTGTTTAAAACCTTATCAACAGTCCCTCGTGATACATTGGCGACATCTGCAATTACTTGCATCGTAACTTTCGTCATTTGGTTCAAAGCCACCCGATTCATACCTTTGTGCAAAATGCACGAGCAATGACAAAACTTCTGGAACAAATATTACGTTCACGTGCTCGTAATTATATCTTACAAATTTCGGCAAGTCAATTGCACAAATACAGCCGTTGACAAGAATCAAAACGCACTTTCTCAAAGAAGTTAGGCACCCTTTATGATGCGGCGGCCTGTCACTTTGCCATTATCCCTTATATTTGCATGGTAATGCCTTGAATTGCACTCCGACAGCCGGATTGATATAATGTGAACCGTGCGAATAATTAAATGTATTGGAGGCTATATTATGCAACGTCCATCCACTATGTTATCAATGAATCTAATCAGCACCCAGCTTGGAATCGAAAAAGCTATCCAGGCTTATCATGAGGCAGGCTACGATGGCATCGGGCTTTGGTACGATCAGGTAGCGGCGTATGGAGTCGATCGGACCTTGGAGTTGCTGAAAAAATTTCCCATTAAAGTGACCCATCTCATTTACGCCGGTCCTTTCAATCAGACAAGTGAAAGAGAATATCGATTGGCACGTGAAGATGACAAGGAAAAGCTCAGAGTCGCGGGCAAACTGAAGGCCGATAGCGTACTGGCGATGACCGGCCCCTTAAACGGTCTTGGACAAGCCGAAGCCTTCCGGCAGTTGAATCGGAGTCTTCGCGATCTCGCCGACACAGCTCAGGAGAACGGTGTAAGAATCGGCTTGGAGCCTCTCAATTACATCTTGCACCAAGATTCTTTTATCTTCACGCTCAAGGATGCGATGGATATTATTGAAGATATCAACCATCCGGCCCTTGGCGTTTTCCTGGATGTCTACCATATCTTTGCAGAGCCGGGCCTCCTGGAGACAATTAAGCGAACCCGGGGGTGGATCGTTGGATGTCACATCAGCGACTTTCGCCAAACCAACCGGGATGTGCACGATCGCGTCTTGATGGGCGACGGGGTAATCCCGGTGCGGGTGCTCCTTGACGCTTTCAGAGAACAAGGTTGGGACAAGTGGTACGATATCGAGATTTTCTCCGAGGAATTATGGGCCATGGAACCGCGTGATTTCTTACAACTTGCTAAGGAGAAATACAATAACCTTTGGGTTTAGCAGGCGCTTAACCACTTAAACCATCCGTCATAATAAAAACCACAGATAAGGGCTGTCTCAAGGCACAATTGAGCCGAAGGGTCAGCCCTTATCTTATGCAACGAATTCAAGAAATCCAGCCTTTTGCCCAAAGATTGGTGGGAAGGCAATGTAAATAATCCAGCAGGGCGTATGCTTCCAACCTTAACAGCAGCTCACATGATACTAAGCTTCTAACTGACAAGAAGGGCTTTGAAGCCAAATTAAACCACAAGGAGCTGTGCTATAATCGACGCAGGTTTGGGCACGGAAGACAAACTTTCCGTGCCAATCATCGGTTTGCAGGACTGTTTTCGTGAGTTGATCAGAAGAGTGGGAGGCAGAAATGAAACTGGGCTTGGTGAGTGCGATTATCCCCAACTTTAGTTATGAAGAAGTGATCGATCTGGCCGCGGATCTGGAGCTCAAATATGTTGAGATGATGTCATGGCCCCATGGCCGGGCATTGCGCAGGTACGCAGGGGTCACCCATATTGACGCCGATAGCCTGACGGAAGAGCTTGCGAAGCGCTATGTCGAGTACGCTGCCGAACGGGGAATCCGAGTATCTGCCTTGGGCTATTATCCTAACCCTCTGGACAAGGATCTTGAAGCAAGGGAAAAGTATATTGAGCATATCTATAAACTGATCAATGCCTCTCGAATGATGGATGTCAATTGTATTTCCACCTTTATAGGCCGCAATACCAACTTAAATCCTGAACAGAATATTGAGGAAATGCTGTCCGTTTGGAAGCCGATTGTTCAGTATGCCTACGATCAGGGCGTTAAGGTCCTGATTGAGAATTGTCCCATGTACTACACACACGATGAATGGCCAAATGGTGCAAACCTTGCCTGCAATCCTTATATTTGGGACATTATGTTCAGCGAGATGCCTCAGCCAAATTTCGGTTTGAATTATGATCCCTCCCATATGTACCTCCAGCGAGCCGATTACATTCGCCCTCTCATTGACTATAAGGACAGAATCTTTCACATCCACCTCAAGGACATCAAATTTTCCGAGGAAGGCCTCTATCGGTATGGTATGTTCTGGTATCCCAGTAAATTTCACGCACCCAAAATCCCCAGTTTGGGCGGGATAGACTGGCGTGCTTTTATTTCAGCACTCTATGATTTGCGCTATGACATTCCGGTATGTCTTGAAATTGAGGACAAGGCCTTTGAGGATAGTCTTGAGGATATCTTATCTTCGATCAAAATCAGTGTCAGATACATAAGAAATTTCATGGAATAAGGGATTGGGCAGGGAATCTCAGATTGATCTTGTGATGGATAGCGGAGGTCGCAGGCTATGAAGAAAATTCGAAGTGCAGTAATTGGTATCGGTTTTATCGGAGCCGCCCATGTTGAGGCGATCCGAAGACTCGGCAATGTTGAGGTTGTCGCTCTCTGTGATGAAGATGATCGTACTGATGCTGGCAAGAAACTTTCCGTTGACAAGACCTATCGTGATTACCGTCGTATGATCGATGAATGCGATCTGGACTTCGTACACATTTGCACCCCTAACAATACCCACATGGAGATGGCCTGTTATGCCATGGAAAAAGGGGTTCATGTTATCTGTGAAAAACCTCTGGCGCATAACGTGCGAGAAGCGGAGATTATGACTGCTATGGCGGAAGAAAGCGGGTTGATTAATGCCGTTAACTTCCACAGCCGCTACTATCCCTTAATCCGTGAAATGAAAGATAAAATCTGCAAAGGTGATCTGGGAAAAATTATTACTATTCATGGCTCTTATTTACAGGATTGGCTTCTCTACGACACAGATTACAGCTGGCGCCTGGAGTCTGAAAAGAGCGGTTCATCTCGAGCGGTCGCAGATATTGGCTCCCATTGGATGGATTCCGTTGAATACATTACCGGCCTGAAAATACAGAAGATTTTCGCTGATTTCTCAACCGTTTATCCTGTAAGAAAAATGCCACTTGGCCGCCTGGACACCTTTTCTTCCAACAAGCCCGGTCAGGCAGTCGATTACAAGGAAATTGACATCAACACGGAAGATCTGGCCCTTATGATCTTTGAATTCAGCAATGGGGCCAAAGGATCTTTGATGGTTTCGCAAATGTTTGCTGGCAAAAAAAATCAAATGACGATCGCTGTTGCAGGAACAGAGAGTGCTTTATCTTTCGACACGGAGAGGCTGCAAGAACTCTGGTCTGGCTTTCGGAACCAGCCCAATAGCCTCCTGATCAAAGATCCCGCCCTCCTGGGTAATCTATCACGCACCATAACAGCTTTCCCCGGAGGCCATGTGGAAGGATTCCCAGACGCCTTTAAGGCCGCTTTCCAGGAGATTTACCGAAGTTTCCAAGATAGGGATTCAGCGATTGAGTATGCAACTTTCAAGGATGGCCTAAGAGAAATGAGATTATGCGAGGCCATTGTCGAGGCCGCCCAGAGAAGAGAATGGGTATCGGTTGACAACTGATCCTTCAGGTTTCTTTATCCTTATAACTTAACTGCCCGCAGTTACCAGTGTGCTTGGCGCATGTTACTTTGCATATCAAGATTCACATAGTGGACTAGCCGTCTTCTGTTACTTCATTGGCTGAGGATCCTGGCGTACTTCATGCGATCTCCCGCTAGACTCTTACGATTTCTTTCTAGCTATTGGCGAGGCCAGAGGAGGCGGTGGTGGCTGCTCCGGATTTTACATACACAACCTATTTCTTACCTCTTGCTGGCACGATAGCAGAGACTGAATAAGCCCGAGCAATCACGCTTCAGTGGAGGAAGAGTACTTCCTGTATTAGAATTACAATAGTAGTTGGAGATAGCAATAACTGGAGCATCACCGTAATCGCTGGTACCTTAATAAAGTTTCGTGTTGCGCTTTTGTCAGATCTACTGATTTCTCGATTCTCGGACAAGATGACCAGCCGTATGGACAAGGTCTATGGAATCCCATTTCTGCGAACGATCATAACAAATTATGAATTAATAAGCATTCTTGGAGTGACCAGGCTCAGATAATCTACGCATGAGTATTTCACATGCTATAAAACCACTGAATGCTTGTGGTCAAAAGTCTTCAGGATTTAGTTTCTTCTTGGTTTCATAAAAGAAAGTTCAAATATTCAACGTTAAATTTCTCATTTATTGTGTATATTAACCTGTATTAGGTCTATAAGAGGTTGTCTATTGACCACTCCAATTTGCATTGAATCGTAAAGAGGTAACGTGATGGAGAAGATGCTTGATTTGAGATCAGATACCGTGACCCAACCGACGCAGGCCATGCGTGATGCTATTTATACAGCAGTCGTCGGCGATGATATTTTGGGCGACGATCCGACAGTTAAGGAACTGGAGGCCATGTCAGCCGGATTACTGGGTAAGGAAGCCGGCCTTTTTGTCAGCTCCGGAACTATGGCCAACCAGATTGCGGTCATGGTGCTGGCTAAACGTGGGGAAGAAGTAATCATTGGCTCCAATTCCCACATCTTCAACCTGGAGGTAGGCGGTCTGGCAGCTCTGTCACAGGTGCAGACCAAACCCTTTGAGGTGCCTGACGGTGTTTACGATCTGGACGAAATGGCCTTCTGTATTCGCAGCGAAGGGGTCCAGAGTCCCCGAACAGGTTTGATTTGCCTGGAAGATACCAACAATCTGAATGGCGGACTGGTAGTTCCTTTGGAAAATATTGACGGCGTCTGTGCCCTGGCAAAGGAGCACGATGTTTACGTGTATATGGACGGAGCCAGAATCTTCAACGCCGAGGTTGCTTCAGGCGTTCCTGCCTCACGAATCGTCAAGAATGTGGATGCAGCGATGTTCGCCCTGACCAAGGGCATTGGCGCCCCTTTCGGGGCTATTTTGGCAGGAGATCAAGATTTTATCAAGGAAGCGAGGTGGTTCAAACAGCGTATCGGGGGAGGTTACCGGCAGATCGGATTCATGGCGGCTGCCGCAATTGTGGGGCTCAGGAACATGAGGCCGCAGATGGAGGAAGACCATGAAAATGCAAGGATTTTGGGAGACCTTCTCTCCAAAATCGAAGGCCTGAAAGTGGAGACTTCAAGAATCCACACCAATATTTTGTCCGGAACTGTCACGAAAGAGGGCATGACTCTGATGTCTTTCCTCGACCGCATGCTGGAAAGAGGTGTCAAGGCAAAACCCATCTCAAAAGACTCCTTCAGGATGGTGACCCACTACGGGATCGATGAGAAGGATGTCAGGCAGGTGGCAAGCATTACGGATGAAATCCTCAACCGCTAGTCCATGACTCTGCTCTTGGAAGAGGTTGGAATTTCGAAGACGGATCCGGACCCAAAACAAAAAGTAGAGGAAACTTTCAAATGAAAAAATTCGGGTTGATCCCTTGGCTGATCCTTGCACTTATCGTGGGGACGCTGATCGGATTGTACGCACCGGGATGGGCTATACGGCTGACGGAAACAGGCAGGATTCTGCTTGGGAACGTCATCAAGTATTTCATCCCGCTGATCATGATTTTCTTTGTCGCGGCAGGGATTGCCGAATTTGGCGAAGATTCCAGTAAAATCCTGGGGGTTACGGTCGGCATATCCTATGTATCCACCATCATTGCCAGCGTCCTGGGGGCAGTTGCCGCCTTCGGCCTGGTCCCTGCCTTCGGCATTAAGGGAGGTGAGATGGTTGCGGCCGTTTCAATAGGTGGCCCGTTTGTCGAGATCAACATGCCACCTATCATGGATATCATGAGCGCGCTCCTATTTGCCTTCATTTTTGGTGTGGGCATTACTTGGACCAAGAATGAGACCCTTAAAAAGGCACTCGTCGGCGGCAGGGATATCATTGCTCTCATGATCAAGCGGGTCATCACCCCCTTGATCCCCTTCTTCATCGCCTTTGTCTTTGCAGGTCTGGCAGCCAAAGGGCAAGTTTTTGCGACGGCATCTGTTTTTGCCAAGATGCTTATCCTGATCGTCCTGCTCCAGTTCGTCTGGCTGGCTATCCAGTACGGGGTCGCAGGCGCTTATTCGAAAACCAACCCCTTCAAAGCTTTTAAGGTCATGATTCCCGCTTACCTGACTGCCATGGGGACCATGTCCAGTGCAGCGACCATGCCGGTTTCGCTTGAACAGGGCAGAAAAATACCCGGCATGAAGAAAGAGATAGCAGACTTCGTCATGCCCCTTTGTTCAACTGTTCACCTGTCCGGTGCTGCCATGACCATCACCATCAGTGCCATCACGGTGAATTTCCTGACGACCGGCACACTGCCGCCAATCGGCACCCTGGCCAGCTTCATCATCCTTTTGGGTGTAATCGAGGTTGGCGCGGTCGGAGTCCCCGGCGGATCCATCATGGCTGCCCTGGGCATCCTGTCCACGTCTTTGGGCTTTGGTGAAGAGGCTTTGGCCCTCATGATGACCATCTTCATGATTCAGGACAGCTTCGGCACAGCAACCAATATTGTCGGTGACGGCGCCATCGCCATGATCATCAACAAGAAATACGGCAAGGACATTGCCGCCTAAGACCCAACTCTTATCCAGCCAAAATTTCCGTGGCTAAATGGAACCTCCGGGACTCTTCCAATGTGAAGGCCCGGAGGTTTCTTATGGAAAAAGCTAAGCGTCTTTTATGGGCTACCCGTCAGGGGTATTACCTGGATGCTTCGAGATAAGGTACGTCAAGCGACCTGCCTACAAATCCCCTTGATTTGGCTGCTTCTTGGATTAATGTTCTGGAATTCTTTGTTTGTTTACAGTTGACGACATTTGTCTTAGATTCGCTGGCGCTCTTTCTTGGAGATATAATGTAATTCTTCCTCGCATCTAATTCTAGATACAAGTAATGCGACAAGGTATCAGGAACTCTTGATCTTGATAATCGCATTGCAAAGCCCTTGTGCAAGAAGTAAATAGACCGTGGCAAAAAAATGGTTTAACAATTTGCAGGTATAAGTTGCCTTCCCTGAGCTGAAAATCCATGAGAAGACGCAAGCCCGCACACCAGGGTACGGGCTTGCGAGGGAAAGTAGTTCTCATGGAATCTTCAATCTGAACCCCTCAGTTGACTCACTTCATCATCCAAATCTGCCATTGATTCAATCATTGGGATAAGAATTGGAGCGATAATGGATGAAACAGTTCTAGCCATCGCTGTAACATCAATATCATCATTATCATCATTATGTGTATTATTCTTATAATAGCTTTCAACGCCCATCCCAACTAGGGCTAAACCATATCTATAACGAGCATTTGTGAGGTCGATTCTTTCCTCACCTTTGGTCACCTTCAACTCAGTTAAGAGATAATGATTGTCCATATTGATGTAGTAATCGCTCCCTTCATCCGTTGTCTTGATCTCAAGCGCAGAGTATTTGTTCATACTAAACTTTCCCCATTCCTCTTCACGCACCTCAGAAATGTTCGGAAGCCCAATGACATTTGGCGTTTCGCGATCTTTCTGGCCGGATTTTCCCGCCGGAGGCCTGCGATCTCCCTTCCACCCTCCATGGGTCGGGACTTCTTCCGAAACCAGAACCCGGAAAGTGTTCTGAAAATCGTTTGAAAGGCATTCATCTTCGATCGTTGTTTCGATCGTGAACTCGTCATTCACGCGAGAGCCTGCTGCCAAAACAAGGTTCAGGGTGGCGGTGCCTTCATACAAACTCAGGCGCTTAATTGATCCTTCTCGCGATTCTCCATCTAACTTGAGTAACAATTTCCCTGCCGAGTCTGGGCGGCTGAAGTAATCATTATTTGCATCTGTTTCGAATTGCACCTGATAGTAGCCCTGATTAATTGGAACTCTTTTTATTTCCTGCCCATCCAGGTTTTTTCTGATGAGCCTGAAATAGGTTGGGTGTTTCTTCCCGACGAAGCTTATACCCGTTCCCCTACTTTTTGATAAGTCATAGGGATTGCTAAGTGCCGTTCCCGCAAGCAGGATTTTTGATAATACAGGAGACTTCTTAAGAATATTCTCCAATACGTCTTTCAGAGGCTTATCATCTTTAATTCGCTCTTCGATCATTTGTTGGCGACGCTCATTTTGAATTCTTTTCAAACCAGCGTGCCCCCTAAGAATATCTTGGATACTCTCCTCAACTTTTTTAACAAATTCTCCTCTTCTCAGTCGGTCGCGGCTATTCATGAACATATCTTCACGATGGGCGATGCTTATATCAGAGCAGTCGACCAAAAGCAGCAAGCTATCCGCCAAATAGGAAAGATTCACCTTGTTAAAAAATGAATCCGGCGCTGTTGCATGTGTTTGTCCATTGACAGTAAATAGGATTCCTTCCTTTCCTCGATAATTTCCGGATTTATCTTTCTTAAAGACATAGATTGAGCACCTTAACAGCTGGTCGTCAATATAAATAGTCTCCGAGCTTGGGAAACTATCCTCAATATTCTCGTGACGATCATGTGCCAGGCGTGTAAGCAACCCTGCCATTGTCGTTTCAAACGAATGGCCTTGGTAACCTGTCCTGCATTCACGAAACCTTATTGGATGAGCCAATTCTGGTATTAACATGGAGATTCGATTGTGAAAGTCAAATAAGATGTTACTCCTATATCCCTGCAGACTGTAGTTATACATCTTGAACAATGTTCCGAATTCCAGATTTTCGTAGATTCCTTGTGCTGGAGTTGGAATAATCGGTAAAGCCTCACTGGAAAACCTTAATACCTCTCCATTACTGTCTGTAAGATAGGTAAACATCGAACTCTTTCGCCCTTCACGAGGGCTTTCACGCCGGACAATGGTCACAGACCATTCATCACATGAACTATCGCCATGATCTGCTATTTCAGGACATCTCTTTGATATTACGAGTTGAAGATAATGTCTGCCACAAAATGGTAAAACACCCGTTCCCCCCATGTTGAATTTTCCCTGGACGAAGGGAATTTTCAATTTGTTATTTCTACTCACGGAAAGAATCGTTGCGGCCATTTTATTTGGCGTCTGCCCTTCTCCTCGATCTACGAGAGTAAAGTTCATATGGCCACGTTTGCCTGTTGCTGCAAAAACGATATTTTGTGCCATTGCTGCTCGAGAACCCGAATCCAAGTAGGATATTTGTCCCTCGCCTATTTTGAAGAATTCTTTTAGCGCTTCTTCAATACTTTGTGGAGCTTCTTGACTTTCCATATCAATGCCGCGTATCATGCACTCTTTCATCAAAATAGCGTCAACTGAATTAATCATTTTCTCTACTAAAGCCGCGTCTGGTGAGCTCTGCTGGTTACCGATTGTTGAAAAATTATTATCGTTGTCACCAAAAGGACGCCAATACTTGAAGTCTTCCCAAAAACCCAATCGGGTGAGAAGTTTCACTACCTGATCTTCTTCTTCTATGTGTACTAACTGAACCGCCAGATCACGAACACTCATCCTTATACCTCTATATTCAATGTGAATCTCTGCTTCGGTTTAAGTGCGTCTTCGAATATGCTTTTCGTCTTCGCTAATTGCATTTCTATCTCTTTGAATATCGCATCTACCTCCTTCTCAGAATACTCATAGTTATTCTTGTTCGCGCAATTCCCCAGCAAGCGCAAAGTATGCACAATCTTGTTTGTCCTCGCTTCCACGATTCGCACAAACCGCTCATTTTTTGTCTCACATTCCATTTTTTCACCTCCACATTTTCATTTTCATATTCTTATCCCATACATTTTCTATACATTGAATTAGGAAATAGAAGCTGGTAGCTTCTACCCGTTGAATAGAGCTGTAAGTGTGTTAACAAAACTTGTCGCTTATCTATTGATTAGTTCGAAAATAAGGAACGGGCAACCCCGAATATTAGGCTCCCCGTTAGTGCGTCAATATCACGGTAATGATCACTACTACATATGCATTCTGTAATCTTTATTTTAGCATTATTTGTCAAAATAGTCAAATCATCGTGTCGCCTAGCAAATAATACCGCCGAACGAAAAATCGTGACCTCGTAAATAAATCCCGTTAAAATCCTCCTTAACAAAGGAGGTAGAAAACATGGATTTAACGAT
>JBBAEW010000015.1:0-37359 GCA_041655695.1 Saccharofermentanales bacterium | reverse complement strand
ACTGATCCCATGGCCAGGCCGGCCATGTGTTAAACTTAAAAGTGGCTGCCGGTCTTCTATGCCAAGGCCGGAAAGACCCGGCGCAGAAGCCGTATCTGAGCCGCAACTGAACGCGGGGCCCGTGCAATGCAGGCCTGTGAACCCCGTCAGATCCGGAAGGAAGCAGCGGTAAGCGGACCCCTGCAGGTGCCGCGGGGAAACCTGATTCGGTTGCGGCTCAGGTACGGCATTTCAATGACAGAAGGGGTGTCAGAATGGCGGAAAGCGATAACCTTGCCCTTTACCGGATGTGGCGTCCTCAGACTTTCTCCGATATGGTGGCCCAGGAGCAGGTTGTCTTCCCTCTCCGCCAGAGCGTCATCGATCAGCGGTTCTCCCATGCCCTTCTTTTTTCCGGCACCCGGGGCACCGGCAAGACCTCCCTGGCCAAAATCTTTGCCAAGGCCATCAACTGTCTGGAGCCCGATCGTGGTGACCCCTGCAACCGCTGCGAGATCTGTCTTTCCGCCAATGACGGCTCCCTCATGGATATCAACGAGATCGACGCCGCCTCCCACAACAGCGTGGACCACATCCGCCGCCTGACCGATGAGATCATCTTCACTCCCGTCCGGGCAGCTTACAAGGTCTACATCATTGACGAAGTCCACATGCTGTCCCAGGGGGCCTTCAATGCCCTCCTCAAGACCCTGGAGGAGCCGCCGGCCCACGCGGTCTTTATCATGGCCACCACCGAACCCCACAGGATCCCGGCCACCATCCTGTCCAGGAGTCAGCATTTTCAGTTCCGGCGGATCCCGGCGGAAGAGATCATCAAGCGCATGCGGGCCATCGCGGACAAGGCCGGCCTTTCCATTGACGATGAGGCTCTGGATGTGATCGCCGCCCTCTCAGGGGGAGCCCTGCGCGACGCCATCAGCCTCCTGGACCAGACCCGCCAGCTCAAGTCTGACCGGGTAGGCCGCGACCAGGTTCTGGCCATGGCCGGCCGGGTTCCCGATGAATTCCTGGCCGAAACAGCCTCTGCTCTCATTGATGGCAGGCCCGAAGACCTCCTGCTCAACATCCAGGAACTGGTCTTGTCGGGCAGGGATCTGACCCGCTTTGCCGTCGATTTGGGGGCCTACTTCCGAAACCTCCTTGTGGCCGGAATCTCGGACAAGCCCGAGCGCCTGATCCACCTCCAGGGCGAAGATATTGAGAAGCTTCAATCCATCGCACGCAAGGCAACCGCCCAGGAACTGACCGACCGGATCGTGGGCCTGGCTGAGCTTGTCACCTCCCTTCGTTTTTCACCGGATGTCCGCACCTCCCTGGAGATCGGCCTTATCCGCCTGACCTCTCCCAAGGGATCTTCGGCCGCGGCTCCCCCACCTCCAATAAGAGATAAGCCTACCCCCAGGCCGGTAGCCCCACCCAGAAAAACAGAAACTCCAGTACCCGCGCCTCCGCCTCCCGATCCACAAGTTCCAGCAGAAAAAGCAGCAAGTCAAGAGGAAGCTGAAGAGGATAATCTGTCCTCACCCTGCTCAACCCCCGGCAGTGAAACCATGGAGACAAAAGAGGGCCAGGAGCTTCTTCTGGTCGTCTGGCGGGATATCCTGGACCTGCTCCAGAAGGAGAGGCGCTTCGATATCTCCCTTTGCGCGCGGCCGGCCCGGGTTCTGCTCAATGAGGACTTCTTCGATATCCGTTTTGATAATCATTTATTTGGCCAGTACGCCTGCCTCAACAAGAAGGAAAGCGTGGACCTGATCGAACAGCTGCTCCTCAAGCGGACCGGCAAAGCTTATCCGGTCCGGATCGCCCTGGATGAGGCCCTGGATGAATCAGTCGGCGCCACAGCCGAATGGCCCTGGCTGATCCAGGCCCGCGAACAGGCCTTGAGTGAGAGCGTCCCCGAGCCCTACAGCGGCCCGGATACCCCCTAAGGAGGGATTTTATGGCAAAAGGAAAACAACGCGGAGGATTCCCGCGGGGCGGCATGCCGGGCGGTAACCAAATGAGCCAGCTCATGAAGCAGGCCCAGAAGATGCAGGAAGATCTGGAGATCGCCCAGGAGGAAGTGGCCGGCATGAAGGCTGAGGCCACAGCCGGCGGCGGTGTCGTCCGCGTCATCATGGGAGCCGGCCATCAGCTTGAGCTTTTGGAGATCAAACCCGAAGTGGTCGACGCTGAAGAAGTGGACATGCTCCAGGATCTGATCACGGCAGCCGTCAACGATGCGGCCCGCCAGCTGGATCAGATGACTGAGGAGCGCATGGCGCAGGTCACGGGCGGCGGCCTGGGCTTCCCGGGCTTCTAGCATGGCCTACCGCTTTTCACCCGCCGTGGCCAAGCTGGTCAATGCCCTGGCCAAACTGCCCGGCATCGGCCAGAAGACGGCTCAGCGCCTGGCCTTCCATATCCTGGATGAGTCGCGCGAAGAGGCCATGGCCCTGTCCGAAGCCATCCGTGAAGCCTGCGAGACCGTCCGGCTCTGTTCCGTCTGCTGCAACCTGACAGAGGATGATCCCTGTGAGATCTGCTCTTCCGGCAGCCGGGACCGGACCCGGATCTGCCTGGTTGAAACACCCAGGGACCTGGCTGCCATGGAACGCATCCACGACTACCGGGGTCTCTACCATGTCCTCCACGGGTCCATCTCCCCCATGCAGGATCGAGGCCCCGAGGACATCAAGCTCAAGGAGCTCTTTCGAAGGCTCCAGGAATCCGACGAGGTTGAAGAGATCATCCTGGCCACCAACCCAACCGTTGAAGGCGAGGCAACTGCCCTCTACATTGCCCGCCTGCTCAAACCTTCCGGCATCCGGACCACCCGGATCGCCCACGGCATCCCCATGGGCGCCGCCCTGGAGTATGCCGATGAGGTGACCTTGAGCCGGGCCTTCCAGAACAGGCAGGAAGTCTGACACAAGCTAACGGCCTGGTTACCATCCACAGGTCAACTTTTTGCCTTGACAGCTTCTACTTCCCGTGCTAGAGTAACTAAGCGTTTCACGTGCTGCTCGTGTGGCGGAATCGGCAGACGCAGCGGACTTAAAATCCGCGGGATTCCCATCCATGCCGGTTCGAGTCCGGCCACGAGCACCAGGAACACTGATACCGCGGAGTGGAGCAGTTGGTAGCTTGTCGGGCTCATAACCCGGAGGTCGCAGGTTCGAGTCCTGCCTCCGCAACCAGGAGAAAACCCCTGTGACAGAAGAGTCATGGGGGTTTCCCCTTTCCCTTACACAGTCAGGCATTATCCATCTTAGGCACAATTTCAGGCACAATCCGTAGCGGCTTGTTTTTCAATCGTTCATGGTAAATCGACTTTTTTTACAAGACTTCCGTTTGCTCACATTGAAGAAAGGTACATATATGATATTAATCACTTTGAAGATATGCACATTATCTGGAATATCGACTTTGAAATAATGCTATAATCGGAAATAAATGCTCTGATTTAAGGGGAGGAGGGCGCTATGTACTTTTACCGAAAAGCTTATGCCGCAATGCTCGATTGGAAGAAGAGCTATGCCGATTCCTACGCTCTTTTGCTTGAAGGTGCAAGACGAGTTGGAAAATCGACACTGGCTGAAG
Organism: Saccharofermentanales bacterium; assembly: GCA_041655695.1. Lineage (GTDB taxonomy): Bacteria > Bacillota > Clostridia > Saccharofermentanales > DTU023 > UBA4923. The sequence goes on along the minus strand of JBBAEW010000015.1, from coordinate 33,774 downwards.
AATTTGCTAAGAATGAGTATTCCTCACACATAATAATCGATTTTGCCTCTGCCTCGACTATTATTAAATCATGCTTTGACGACATCCATGATTTGGATCTTTTTTTTCTAAGGTTGCAGGCAGCGACCGGAGTCTCCCTCATCAAAAACAATTCTGTCATTGTTTTTGATGAAGTCCAGTTATTCCCGAGAGCTAGGCAGGCTATAAAATTTCTGGTAAAAGACGGCAGATATCATTATATTGAGACGGGTTCGCTTATCTCCATCAAAAGAAATGTGGAGAATATTCTGATTCCCTCTGAAGAGATGAGATTGCAGATTTACCCAATGGATTATGAAGAATTCTGTCTGGCCTGTCATAGCAATGCTTATCAAGTAGGGGAAGAATTGTTTGAAACAGGCAAGCCTCTCGGGCAAGATATCAATCGCAAATTATTACGGGATTTTCGTCTTTATATGGCTATAGGAGGCATGCCACAGGCAGTTCTGGCTTATGTCGATGGGATGGATTTTTTGGGAATTGATCAAGTGAAACGAACCATTATCGATCTCTACGAAGCCGATTTTAAAAAGATAGATACATCGGGAAGAATCTCTGCCTTGTTTCATTCGATTCCCGCACAATTATCAAAAGATCGTAAGAAATTTTCGATCGCACAAGCAACCGGTAAAAGGAGACAATTAAGGGATGATGAACGCATGTTCGAACTAATCGATTCCAAAACTGTATTAGCGTCCTACAATACGACGGATCCAAGAGTAAGCCTTTCGCTTACCAAAGATTTGGAAAGCTATAAACTTTATCTGGCGGATACAGGCTTGTTTGTGACCTTGATGTTCATCGATAGACCCAAAACAAGCCATAACCTCTATACAAAACTGTTATCGGATACATTGCCCGCTAACCTGGGCTATTTATATGAAAATGCAGTCGCTCAAATCATTGCTTCACAAAACCGTGAACTCTATTACCACACCTGGGAAAAAGCAGGAAGCACACATTACTATGAAGTCGATTTCTTGATTACCAGCAGGCAAAAAATCGATGCTCTTGAGGTGAAATCGTCTGGACTTGGCAAGTATGCATCTTTGAAAAGCTTCATGAAAAAATATTCGTCTAATGTCAATAAGGTTATTTTGCTCTCACAAAAGGATGTACATCAAAAGGACGGTATTCAATTTTTGCCAATTTATATGTTGAATTACTTTCTTGAAAGAAGCGAATACTGAAAACCCTGCATAGAGATTCTTCGGTACCTGATGGCAACACTCCGATATCTTCGCGTCATCGAGCGAAAGCAAGGCAAATAACCAAAGTGATGCTGCGGGCATCGAGTCCATCGCTGAGTTTGTAACAATTAAGGCAACCTTTGTCAAGAGAAACCCCCTGTAACAGAAGAGCCATAGGGGGGGGTACATGCCTATCTATCTTCTATCTGTTCAAGCCATCCAACAATTTCATCGATGGCAAGCTTGTGGTTTCCTATCTGACAATGCTGCTCCCCGCCTTCTTCTACAGTAAACATGCGGGCTTTCAAGCTGCGGGCATTGATAAGTTCAGCCCGCGCCTTTTCAAACTGCTCTTTTGGAATGTAGTGGTCTTTTTCACCTGCCAACAAGAGAACATCCTGGGTGATCTTTTCTGCAATGGGCTCCAGCGTATGCAATTGCAGCTTGCAATAGAATTCAAAGGGTGTCTTCGTATGGGTGATATGCATGCCTTGTGTAAATGCCCATTGGGCAAGAAGGCTTTTTTTCATGGCAAAACCCACAAGCTTATTGACAAGTCTTTGCCTCCCCTGATGGATGGCGCCGCCTACCAGCCTTTTCAAGAGAGATGGAAAGACATTCAGCATGATATCCATACCATTTTCAAGAACATCATAAGCTGCCACAGCAGTAATACGTTTATCAAAGACAGCAGCTCTCAGGGCAAGATAGCCTCCCCATGAAATGCCAATCAAGGCACAGCTGGTGATTTCATAGGCATCCAAAATACATTGAGTGGGTTCTTCCCAGTTATGAATAAAGGGCAGACCCTCTTGCAGGGTCTTTCCCTGACCGTCGCCCTCGTAAAAGACAAGGGAGTATCCCGCATCAAGAAAATCCAATACCCCCACGATAAACTCCTCAATGAAGGAGTCATATCCCCCGCACATCAGAAGGATCCGCTTCTCCTTTTGGGCAGGGAGGTAGACCGTGTGCATCTTTGTGCCTTTATAAGGGATATCACGCACTTCATAGCTTATCCCCAGATGGTCAAATCCCCGATAGAATAATTCGATAGACTTATCGTACATCTCCTGTTTGTCAGCCCTGCCACCTGTCAGAAAGAACTCGGCCATTCGGTAGGAATAAGCTGCGTGAAGCCACCTGCCTTCACATTCTGCTTTTTTCCCAAGACAAACCCAGGCGTCAAACCAATCATCAAGGGTTTTAATCCCTTTTGTAGCCTGAATAATTTCAGTTTCATGGCCGGCCATTTCACCGTAGGTAAGCACACGATTAATCTGAAAGTTGAACTGTTGTATTTTATTGACTAACCGATAGGCCATCTTCAACACCTCTTGAATGATGTTTTTTCATGACGTTGGACTTCCCTCTCATCCTATCATCTGCAAAAACCTATTGAAGACCTGCCCTCTCTTAACCCTGCCTCTCGAGGATGGGTTTATGCTATAATAGTAGTACAATTAAATTTCGTACTTCTTATTAAGAGTCATGGTAGAGAGTTAGCTCAGTAACCATGCGCCAACCTGCCGGAGGGTAAGGTGGTAAAGCTAACACCGATGAGGGGTGACAGGCTCCTTTGGGAGCTTTTTTCTTGCCTTTGCCATGATCTTGGCCGGAAGTTCGAAAAGAGCTTGAAAGGAGCGTTATTTATGAAGACAAGATTTGAATCAGGCAGTCAGGGCTCGGAACTGGAAAGACGGATAGGGGGCGGCAGCGGCTTTGCCGACTCCATCTTCCGAAAACAGGCCGACAGTGAAGCTTATGCCAGAGAGATGTTTGTTCGGACCCTTCACAAACTGAATCTGGATCATCAAGGCTATGAGTTCTACACATCGGAATCTTCCTTCCTGATCAAAGAAGGGAAAGAGATCCTGCTGCAGATGACCTTTGAAGAGGTTGAAGATTGTCGAGCCCTGGCCATTCATGCACTGGAGGAGGAGATGGAAGGGAAACTCGCTGAGAGTAACCCCAATGAATCTTTCCAGTAGGGATCGATGAAAATACCGGCCTGCCGGCCAATACTCGGCAGGCCGGTACTTTGGACCCGGTAATCGCTCCTGCTTAATGAAACCAAGGTTGTACCATCCCCTATTAAAGAAAACATAAGGATTTCTTTACTGATTTGGAAAAATATCATAGAAGTTGCCGGCAAATGCCCTTTATTTGCTGTATACTTCAAATAAGAATTAAGCGGATGGCTGCCATACTCCTGTCTGCCTCAATTGATTTGATCGTAGCCAAGGGCTAGACAGAATCTTCCGTATACGCTTTCTTGAGTTGCGGCTTGAGAATTTCAATTCAGGAGCGCTTTATGACGAGGAAAATTCTTGCGGTACTGGTCAGTCTTTTGCTTGTAACTCTCTTGTTGCCGGCCTTTGTTTCTGCTGACACTCCCCCCACGACCAAAGCTGAGTTTATTGATGCTTATTCAAGTGTCAACGGACTGCTCTTTGGCTACGAGAATTTTGGGACGCCCGAACTTTTGTCCGAACCAATGACACGGACAGCAGGGCCTTATACGCTGGAGATAAAAACGGTTAAGGGACCCGGTGTTGAGGAGGAGGATTATGCCGATGGACTTTTCAATGATCCTGTTAATCTAACGCCAAACAGCTACCTTGCGGCCTTGGTCCTGGAGTTTTTGGACCCTCTGCCAAGATCCGTTTGCCTTGGGGCTATTGCGACAGACTCCTTTGGCGACTATCAGGCAGGGGAACCTCTTATTATCTCCGTTAACGGCGGGGGGTGGTCCTCTTATACGACCAAGACTGCCTTTGCGGACAATGAATACATCATTCAGGATCCGAACGGCATCTCCAGTATTCAGATCTTCAGAGACACCGAAGACAGTATCTGGGTTGGCATCAGCTATGTCTTGCTTCCGGGAAAACTTGAGCAGGATGCGCCTGCCGCTCCCTCCGTGGCAGACAAAACATCCACCAGTATCAGGCTTACAGAGATTCCGGGCGCTGAATACAAAATGGGTGAAGATGCCTGGACGGATGATCCGCACTTCACGGGACTTTCTCCGGGAACGGAATACACCTTCTACGCCCGTTATGCTGAATCGACCACCCACCACGCCAGCTGGGCCAGTTTGCCTACCCTGGCCAGCACCGACAAAGGCAATCAGACAGCCCCCGCGGCTCCGCTTGTTGACCTTGTGACTCCCTTCTCCGTGACCCTTCAAGCCATTCCCGGCGCCGAATATAAAGAGGCAGGTGGGGACTGGCAGGACGAAGCGGAGTTTACCTCCCTGAACCCCGGGGTGGCTTATGTCTTCTATGCCAGGCTCAAAGAAACGGCTACACTGAATGCCTCCCTGCCAAGTGCTGGCACTGAGGTCACGACGCCGATTCACATACTCCGCACGCTGACACACACCCCCAGCGGAATCAGCATGACGGGGGTCATCCACTTTGCAGCTGATCTCCTGGTGGAGGAAGCAGTTTTGCATGAGCCCGGGGAGTGCGCGGCCTGCGATGCCATCCGCCAGCGTATGGGCGATGACGATTTCCTCTCCCTTATGCTTGTGGATATCTCCCTGGATCTTGATGGGCCGATCCCCTACAGTCTGCCCATCGTCACGTTCGGCTTGGGCGATGGCCCCCCGGTGCCCGACCTCTACTCAGGCCCGCTGACCCTGACTATTCCCGTGGACGCCACGTACAACGGCAAGACGCTGACAGTTCTGCACTGTGCCCAGGGCACACTCAAGACTTACACCCCTCTGGTTGAAGGCGGCAAGATTACGCTGACCGTCACGGAGCTCTCACCTTTTGGCATCTTCGGAGACGCGGATCCAGCCGGCGACAATCCGCCTGCCACCGGCGTCAGCGGCCATCTCCAGATTCTTGGTCTCCTCTCTCTGATCCTGGCCGCAGGCACCCTCCTGATCCTCAGACAGCGTAAGAGAACCCAGGACGCCTGACGGTCACCTTTCAAGAGGCTTCCCTTTTGAAAACCAAGCCCCTCCCGACCAAAGCCGGGAGGGGCTTTTTTGTATCAAGATCCGGCTTGTTTTCCCAACCGAAATCCCCTATCCTGCCTGCTTAATTAGCCCCATATGCTGTATACTTTCAAACAAGAACTGATGCTGACCGTTAGACGCTGCTCTTGCTCCAATCTCTTGGCCTGCCCATTGCCAAGTCCTTGACTGAGTGATCCGCCTATCTGGCCGGACTGTGACTTGAGAAGAAATTTGAGGAGCCCTTATGAAGAGAAAAATTTTCGCAGCGGCCTTAAGCCTTTTGATTGTATTCCTGTCCTTGCCTGCCTTTGTTGCTGCTGACGCATCCCCCACGACCAAATCTGAGTTTGAAGCCTCCTTTTCGAGTGTCAATGAACTGCGCTTTGGCTACAATCATTTTGGAGCATATGGAGGGGTGGAAGAACCCATGATACGAACGGCAGGCCCCTACAGGCTGGAGATATCAACTGTTAACAGCCCCGGCCTTGAGGGGATGGATGGAACGGGACTCTTTAATGACCCGGACGATCTTACAGCAGATAGTCTCTCTGCGGCTATAGCCCTGGACTTTTCAGATCCTCTGCCTCGATCCGTTTGCCTGGGACTCATTGCGACAGGCAGGACTGGTGACTATCTGGCGGGGGAATCTCTTATTGTCTCCGTTAATAATGGGGATTGGGCAGCTTATACAACCAAGCTTTTCTTTGAAGATAATGCTTACATTATCCAGGATCCGGACGGTATCTCCGGGATTCAGATCTACAGAGGCACCGAAAATAGTACTTGGGCCGGTATCAGCTATATTTTGCTGCCTGGGAAACTGGAACAGGATGCGCCCGCCGCTCCGACTGTGGCGGACAAAACAACCACCAGTATAGAACTTACGGAAATCGAAGGGGCCCAGTACAGAATAGGTGAAGATGCCTGGACCGATGATCGGCTCTTCACGGGGCTTTCTCCGGGAACGGAATACACCTTCTATGCCCGCTATACTGAAACGACCACCCACCACCTTACCGGAGCCAGTTTACCCACCCTGGCCAGCACCGACAAAGGCAATCAGACAGCCCCCCCGGCGCCGCTTGTTGACGATGTGACTCCCTTTACAGTGACCCTTCAAGCCATTCCCGGCGCCGAATATAAAGAGGAAGGTGGCGACTGGCAGGACGAAGCGGAGTTTACCTCCCTGAACCCCGGGATGGATTATGTCTTTTACGCCAGGCTCAAAGAAACGGATACGCTGAATGCCTCCCCATCAAGCGCGGGGACAACAGTCACCACGCCCACCAAAATGCCCCGCACGCTGACACACACCCCCAGCGGAATCAGCATGACGGGGATCATCCACTTTGCAGCTGATCTCCTGGTGGAGGAAGCGACCTTGCACGAGCCAGGCGAATGCGCGGCCTGCGATGCCATCCGCCAGCGTATGGACGATGACGACTTCCTCTCCCTTATGCTTGTGGATATCTCCCTGGATCTTGATGGACCGATCCCCTACAGTCTGCCCATCGTCACGTTCGGCTTGGACGATGGCCCCCCGGTGCCCGACCTCTACTCAGGCCAGCTGACCCTGACCATACCCGTGAATGCCAAGTACAACGGCAAGACGCTGACCGTTCTGCACTGCGCCCAGGGAACACTCGAGACTTACACCCCTCTGGTTGAAGGCGGCAAGATTACGCTGACCGTCACGGAGCTCTCCCCCTTTGGCATCTTCGGAGACGCGGATCCGGCCGGCGACAATCCGCCTGCTACCGGCGCCAGCGGTCAACTCCAGATTCTTGGACTCCTCTCTCTTCTTCTCGCCGGAGGCTTCTTGCTGATCCTGAGATTGCGCACAAGAACACAAGACGTCTAATGCCTTTGCCCTTAACCAGGCCCTTTTGAAACAGCAAGCCCTTGTTGATACCAATCAACAGGGGCTTTTCAATGCGTGGCGATCCAGCTGTTTTCAGTGATCTGCAAGGTAAAGAAGCAGGTCACGGCATTTGCCATCCGTCCTTTTACCTGCTTCTAATGCCTGCGAACTGAGTCCCCATAATTTCTTCCAATGCATGAAGAATGTCCTGATCTACGCCTACATAGAGAAGAATCATGTTGCCTGACTTGAAAAAATGAGGATCTGAAACCCATTGAATTTTTAAGGCCCGGCTCCCATTGTCATAAGTTAAGCCACCGCTGGTGATGAAGGCGGCATCTTTTTCCATTTCAGCCCCATCTTCATATAAATAGGGCCACAGCCTTTCGCCTCCATCAAGAATCAGCATTCTGCGCTGTCCTTCAAGGATATCTTCTTCAACATCCTCTTCGTCGACCTTAAAACCCCTGGCTTCAAGACCGGCAATCAGAATCCTGTACACTTCTTCCGTTTCTGCAGCTGCGGTACCTGGATCTGTTTCAGGCGAGGGTCCTGTGCTGCAGGCACTCAGGCAGACAGCAAGTATCAGGATCATCCGGCCCATGGATAAAAGAAGTCTTGCTCTTCGCATTGTGCACCTGCTTTCTGTCTGACCGGCTTCTATTCCCGGAAGAGCGCGGCAGTCCCTTGTATTCGTGGCTGCTCCTATACAGGCAAGTATAGAACAGATAGTCGGGGCAAGGCGCGGCTTGAGAGGATGGACAAAGGTAAGACTCAAAAGTAGTTTGGCCCCTGATTTCGCAGATCCGGGGGCTTTTTTATGAAGCAATTTTGGACTGTTTTCCAGGGTACGACCCTCCTCGCGCCCCCATGTTAGTATGACCTCGCCTTCTTGAAAGCTTGAATCTATCTGAAAGGAGATCACATCAATGAGTGCCTTTCGAGTTTATCTGGATGATATGGAGCAGGGGTCAAAAAAGACGCGACTTGAAATTATCTTTGACTGGGTCCGGGCCAACTTCCCACAGTTGCAGGAAGTCATCAAGTGGAACCAGCCCCTTTATACAGATCACGGAACTTTTATCATCGGCTTCAGCGCCACCCCGGACCACCTGGCGGTCGCGCCCGAGGCACAGGTCATGTCCCGCTTCAAGTCTGATATAGAGGAAGCCGGTTATTCCCAGACCAAGGAACACTTCCGGATCAAGTGGACCGACGCCCTTCATTTTGATCTCCTGGGAAAGATTATTGCCTTCAATATCGAGGACAAGAAAGAAGTCCAAAGCTTCTGGAGGGTCTGATATTTCTTTTGTGACCGGATCAGAAGTGAAATTTGCGGTGCATCAGTGAGAAAAAATCATGCGCGCGGTCCATGGTGCTTGAACTGATTCTGCCAAAAACAATGATCAGGCGAATCAGAAAGAATGAGAAAACTGCTGTACTGCTCATCCCCAAAGAACCTCCTTGGTTATAGATAGGCCTTCCTGGCGGAGCAAACGCTCGAAGGCGCCGGGCAAAACAGGAGTTTCCTGATTGCTTGTATAAGTCAGCCGCAGCCTGTCCCCTGTCGTGATTAAGGCGGCGCCTGTACCAGCCCCCTTGGTCGGACCCAGGACAACATCGACCCACTCGATCTCTTCCATCATGGCGGCGGGTGCCTTGAAGAGGCCCAGGTTCGAAAGTGTTGTCGTCACCATTTTGATCCCCATGGCCTTATGGACGGACCGGATGACCAGATTCTTGATGGGCAGGGGGGCCAGGCGCAAGAGCAGGCTGTTTTCGCTCGCTACGTTGGGGGCAATCCCCGCGTAGAGATTTTCAGGCAGCAAGGCCTCCTTCATGAAGGAACGCACCTGCGCAGTAATGCTTTCAAGTGTAAGATCGCCGAAAGGCGGGGCAATTTCAGGATTGACAAACCATGAACAGTTTCGCAGGCTGTCCGTCGGGAAGACCTGCCTCATATTGATTGGAACGGATACCCGTACGGGCAGCTTTTTTCGCGGATTCTCTTTCTCCTGCTCCTGGTAGCCGACAAGAAGGATGGCCGCGGTCAGATACTCCGTCAAGGTCGCGCCGATGGACTTGGCCTTCTCTTTTACCTGAGAAGCGGACATGCAGTAGGTGGTGATCGACCTGGCGTGGGGGCTGGTCATTTTCTCGCCCGGGAAACGATAGGCTGATCCCTCAATTGTTCTTTTTATATTTTTGGGAAGAGGCATCCGCTGAAAGGCATCCTCAAGTTCAGTGGCCACAGGCTTCGATCTCAGGTCCAGAATCCCATCTTCGCACGGAATGCTTGTACCCCTTAGGCGGAGATACTCGGCTATGAGTGTTTTCAAAAAAACCATTGCCCCCGCCCCGTCCGTAATGGCGTGAAAATACTCCACGGACAGACGGCGGCCCGCATAGAGGACGCGCATCAAATGCCCGTTCTTTTCGCGCCAGGAAAGAGCCGCGCAGGGGACTATTTGATCTTCCTGGATTAAGAGGCGTTTTGGATTTTCCTCCAGGTAATACCAGAAGACACCCTTACAGAGCTGGGTGTTCATGGTAACGAAACGGGGCATGACTGAATCCACAGCTCTTTGCAGTCTTTTGGGTTCAATATCCTGCTTCATGGCTGCACTTATCCTGAAGACTGAATCCCATTTGGCCGTGCTGAGCGCAGGGTAAAGCTTGCCCGCGTTATCCAGGCGGTACCATTGTCTGTCCCGGACAGCCTTTGGGTAAGCTGCTGTCAACTCCATATTGCCTGACTCCATTCGGTCACGATATCACCTTGCGCACGTCTCATGTGATGGATCCATACTGGGTCATTGTATTTCATTTCTCCCCAGATTGTTAGTAGTTTGTAAAAAATATCTATTAAATTTCCTTAACAATTTATCCTGCCTATCCATGGCATCCCGCCTAGGTTCATGAAACATGGATGACCCGGAGACGCCCGTCCTTCAGGCAGGATCGGCACTGCTGGCGGTTGATAAAGAAGAAGAGCCGGAAGGAAAGTCCGATGGCAAGGGCCAGCCCCAGGTAATAAAGAGGCAGGGTCATGATCCTGCCCGCCTGGGGCAAGGCCTCTCGAAGGGCCGGGGCCTCCAGCAGCTTGTAAATCAGCAGCTTTCCGGGTTCTTCGATCCAGGGGCGGACCGCCAGTGCCCAGGAAGCGACACAGACGATCCCTGCGGTCAGAATCCTCCGGTCAGCTTGCGGATAGAGGCGGACCCGGATGGCCGTCAGGCCCAGGAGGTAGAGGATCCCGTGATTGAACATGGACAGGTAAATGGATGAGGGCGCATAAGCCCCATAGAGGACCTGGCCCTGAAGAATCATGGCAAAGAAGTAGAAGAAACCCGCCATGAGTCCGGAGTAGGCGGCCCAGGCCCCTGCCTTACCCCTGCCCGCCAGGATCAGGAGCGGGACCATGAAGTAGGCGACCGCAGAGAACTCTGCCGGCAGGCGCAGGCCCTGCCCACGAACAAGGGGCAGGGCATAGAGCAGGCAGTTGCCAGCCAGGAGGGTAAGCCCAAGGATCTTCAGGGCTTTATCCCGGGCCTGGGCTGAAAGCTCACAGAGCCAGCCAGCGGCCTGGTGGAGGAAACCAAACCAGATGAAGGCCATGGTGTTCAGGCCGTCCATTGGGTACTCCTAGCCTGCCGACGCGCCGGAGAACCAGTTCCAGGAGTGCCAGAACTGAAAGCTGCCGGTTGACAGAATGGCCGCCAGAATACCCAGGATCAGGCTGACGGTGCAAAGGGCGAAGGACAGCAGGGCCAGAAGCCGCAGACGCCGCTTTGTCTTGCCCCCAAGCTGGGGGAAGATGGTCAGATTGGGCAGAGGCGCCGTCCCCGATGCAGAGGCCATGATATTGTGCCGGAGGCGCTGGTAGGCACGGGCCAGCTGGCGGATAAAGGCCGCGTAATAAACGCAGCCCACTGCCAGAAGGAGGGCCAGGGCAGCTGCGGCAAGGCCAAAGACCGCACCGTTCCAATAGGGCATGGGCGGGATCAGGGAGTAGACATTAAGATCGGCGAAGAGGACCACTGCCAGAGCCCCGAAACTGATGGCCATGGCCGCCAGGGTAATGGCTGTCACGATCAGCATGAGAAAGCCAAGGGCCGCCGGAATGGCCAGGATGAAAAGGGCGCCGATAGCAAGCCACTTGGCCCCCGGTTTCTTCTCTTGCGAATCGTCCGTCTCAAACTGGGCCGCAATCAGGAAGGGGTCACCCAGTTTGGCGACAATCTCTTCTTCTGAATAGCCGTCTGCCATCTTGAAGGCAATATGCTGCTCGTATTCACTGACAATCTCCTGGGTGTCCGCCATGTCCCTTCGCTTTAACTCTGCAGTCAGCGTGGACAGAAAATCATTTTTCGTCATGGGTTCCATCCTCCAATATCTCCTCAATGATCCGAGCAAATTCCAGATAGTCCGCCCGGTCTTTCTCAAACTGCTTATGACCCAATGAGGTCAGGGAATAGTACTTGCGGGGTGGCCCCCCGCTCTCCTCCTGCAGGTAAGTGGTCAGCAGGCCGTCGTTTCTCAATTTCCGCAAGATAGGATAGACCGTGCCGACCGCGATCCGGATATGGTTGGCAAGATACTCGGACAGTTCATAGCCGTAGTAGTCGCGACGTTTGAGCAATGAAAGGACGCAAAGCTCCAGAACGCCCTTCTTGTACTGTGGATTCATCCGCCTTCCTCCTCTCCAGGTAACAAGTCTTATCTACTAGTAGATATTAAATAATAGTTAAAGACTTGTCAAGCCCCCTGACCGGCCCATTTAAATCAGTTGGAAAGAATCAGCGCCGGGTGTAGCCGCAGGAACCGCAGACGAAGTAGGTCCGCAGTTTTGACCTCCGGCCCCGGATGAGAAAAAAAATGGCAATCCAGCCCAGGACTGGAATGCAAAGGAGAATAATGTAGAAAAGAACGGTCAGGCAGCCCCGCGGCTTCAGTATCGAAACGGCCTGGGCTGTCATGGTTCCGCCGCAGCGGGGGCACTGTCGCATGGGGAGCTCCTCTTCTTTCCAAATTCACTGCGCCTGACTTCAGATCGTGGCCGTCGCTATGTTATTCTAACATTCAAGAAGAGTCTGAGAGGTCGTAGCCATGAGTGATCAAATCATCTTCACCCGCCGGGACAAAATCAACTACTACCTGGATCTGGCCGAGGTCGTCAGTGAACGCTCGACTTGCATCCGCCGCCATTATGGAGCGGTCATCGTCAAGGACGATGAGGTCATCTCCACGGGCTACGTGGGCGCCCCTCGGGGCAGAGCCAACTGCAATGAGCTGGGCTACTGCACACGGGAGCGATTGAAGGTGCCGCGCGGCGAACGCTACGAACTTTGTCGCTCGGTTCATGCCGAGGCCAACGCCATCATCAGCGCCGCCCGCAAGGACATGATCGGCAGCACCCTCTACCTGGTGGGCAAGGAAGTCAACGGCGGCGGCTACGTTGAAAATGCCTCCTCCTGTGCCATGTGCAAGCGTCAGGTCATCAACGCCGGCATTGAAACCGTCTATGTGCGCGACACCAAGGATGAATACCGCAGAATTGATGTCCAGGATTGGATTGACAACGATGAATCCATTGAGGGGGCTTACGGTTACTGAGAGAAAGAAAGTGACCCGTCCCTCATTGATCCCTGGCAACTAAAAAAGGAGACCCCTTGCGGAGTCTCCTTGTGCTTTAGCGGGATACCTGGTTTTCGTTGTAAACAATTGATAGCAGGAAGGAAAAGGATCAGGCACCCCGCCAAAGTCCTGGCGAAGAAGCCTAGGGCTTGTATTCCTCCGCCAGCTTATCTGCTACGGCCTTGGTCTGGAAGGCCGGTACAACAGCACCCTGGTATTTCTCTTCGATGAAGGTCTTGATCTTGTCGCTCTGGAGAGCGGCAAGGAGCTTCTGCAAAGAAGCCCGCTTGGCGTCGCCTTCCTTGACGGCGATGACGTTGACGTAGGGGCTGGATTCGTCCTCGATAGCCAGTGAATCGACTACGGGGTTGAGCTTGTGCTCGATGGCGTAGTTGCCGTTGATGACCGCGGCATCGGCGTCGCGGTAGGCCTGTGGGATAGCCGGGGCATCAAGTTCGGTGAACTTCAGGCCCTTGGGGTTGTCGATAATATCCTTGGGGGTGGCGCTGCCGGCGACTCCCTCTTTCAGGGTGATCAGGCCTACCTGCTGGAGGAGCAGGAGGGCGCGGCCCTCGTTGGTTGTATCGTTGGGGACCATGATCTCGGCGCCGTCGGGCAGGTCAGCCAGGCTCTTGTGTTTGGTCGAGTAGAGGGCCATGGGCTCAATGTGGATGCCGCCCAGGATCTCCAGACCGTACTTGCCCGCGCTGTTCTCATGGGCGAAGTAGGGGATGTGCTGGAAGTAGTTGGCATCGATATCCTTGTCGGACAGAGCGATGTTGGGCGTCACGTAGTCGCTGTACTCGCGGATCTCCACTGTGATCCCCTGCTCTTTCAGCTCATCGACTACCAGGGCCACGATTTCGGCGTGGGGTGCCGGGCTGACTCCGATGACGATGTGGTTGTCGTCCTTCTTCTTGCCGCAGGCAGCCGAGCTGATGACCAGGGCCAGGATGAGGGCGATGCCCGCCAGTTTGATGATGTGTTTCCTTTTCATGTTCTTTCTCCTCTTTTTTAATTCTTTTTTAGAGTGGAGCGACGGGAAGATCCCGGCGCAGGCTGTTTTCAATGGCCCGCCCAGCGAACTGGACGATTTGGACAATGAGGATGGTGATGGCAACGGCGATGAAGAGCCGGGCAGAGTCCCGCCGGTAGAGACCGTAGCGGATGGCCAGGTCACCCAGGCCGCCCCCGCCGATGGCTCCGGCCATGGCCGAATTGCCGATGATGTTGATGATGGTGATGGTTACCCCGTTGACCAGGGCAGGCAGAGCCTCCGGGATCAGGACGGTCCGCACCAGCTGACCGACTTTGGCTCCGCAGGCCAGTCCCGCGTCCAGAACACCGCTGTCGACCTCCAGGAGACTCTGCTCCATGATGCGGGCGACAAAGGGGATGGCAGCGATGGCCAGGGGCACAATGGTGGCCGTCGTCCCCGTCGCCCGCCCGACCAGCAGACGGGACAGGGGGAAGACTACGATCATGAGGATGATAAAGGGCAGAGATCGCAGGACATTGATGATGACATCCAACACTCGGTAAAGGGCTGGTCGGGGCAAGAGCCCCTCCGGTTTTGTCAGGACGAGCAATACGCCCAGAGGGAGTCCGATCAAAACGGAGAAGAAGCTGCTTGCCCCTACCATAAGGAGTGTTTCCCCGGTTGCTTTCAAGAAATCGTTCATGACGGAAGCCCTCCATTCTGTCCGTTGGTCAGTCGGATGATCTCGACGCCTTGATTCTGCAAAGCTTCCAGGGCGATGGCCTCGTGTTCCCGGTTGCCGTCGAAGGACACGACCAGGTAGCCGATGTCCCCCGTGACCAGGGCATTGATGTTGCCCGCCAGGATATTGACGTCCAGGTCATAGCGCCTGGAAAGATCTGAGATCAGGGGACGGCGGACCGAGTCCGATCGGAAACCCAGCCGGTAGACGGGGGCTTCGGTCATGGCAGCCAGCCGCTCCAGAGGGATATCCTCATCGAAACCCCGGACCATGCGGCGGGTGGCCGCTTCCTGCGGCTGCAGGAAGAGGGCCTCGACCGTATTCTCTTCGACAATCCGCCCCTGCTCCATGACGGCGACCCGGTCACAGAGGACCTTGGCCACTTCCATCTGATGGGTGATGAGGACAACGGCAATGCCCAGATCGTCGACTACCTTGCGGAGCATGGTGACTACCAATTCGGTGTTGACCGGATCCAGAGCCGAGGTAGCCTCGTCAGACAGGAGGAGACGGGGGTTCAGGGCCAGGGCCCTGGCGATAGCCACCCGCTGCTTCTGGCCGCCCGACAGTTCGGCCGGATAGGAGGCCGCGTGGGCTTTGAGGCCGATGTAATCTAAGAGACTGTCGACCCGCTCTTTGATGGCTTCCTTGTCCTGTCCCGCGATCCGCAGCGGATAGGCCACGTTCTCGCGGACGGTTTTCCTCATGAAGAGGTTGAAGTGCTGGAATATGATCCCCATCTCCCTCCGCTTATCGCGGAGCACCTCCTCCGACTGATCCACCAGGTTCAAGCCGTCAAACCATATTTGACCCTGATCGGGTTTGGTCAAAAGATTAAGGCAGCGTACCAGGGTGGACTTGCCTGCCCCCGATAAACCGATGAGACCGTAGATTTCACCCTTTTCCACATGGAAGCTGACGTCATCGACTGCCTTCAGAACCGTCCCCTCCAAGGGAAAGGCCTTGCTTAAGTTTTTTACTGTCAGAATGCTCACTGTCATCCCCTTCCTGTCCGGTCCAACAAAAAACGCCCGTCCCGGAACCCTTTTCTAAAAAAGGTTCCGGGACGAGCGCATGATTACGTCGTGTTACCACCCGGATTCGCCTGAACCTCACGATTCAAGCCTCAAAGAGTACCATCATACTCCGGCGCTGTTACGGGCGCTCCCGTCAGGACCTAACTTCTCAAGCTTGCTCAGCCCTGCGGCTCAGGGGCCATGTTCGGCTTTCGGTCTCGCCCCGCTTCCACCTACCCGGGTTCTCTGATCGACACCAGCCAGCGTACTCTTCCCTTCACTGCCTTTGTGGTCTATTCAATTGTTTGCCAGTTTCGCATATGAAATTGGCCTTGTCAAGCGGTCCGGGAAAATCCTGGCAAAGAAACTTCCCAAGGCTGATAGATCAGGAACCGACCACGATATTGACCAGGCTGCCGGGCACGTAGATCTCCTTAATGATCCGCCTGCCCTCTATCTCACCCGCAATCAGCTCATGCTGGCGGGCCAGTGCGACCGCTTCCTCCTGACCCAGATCCCTGGCGATATGGATGCGGGCCTTGATCCTGCCGTTGATCTGCAGGACGATCTCCACCTTGTCCTCAACCGTCTTGGCCTCATCGTAAGCGGGCCAGGTCTGGTCCGTCATGGCTTTAGGATAGCCTTTCCGCTCCCAGATCTCTTCCGTGATATGGGGCGCGAAGGGGTTGAGGAGGATGAGGAAGGTCTTGAATTCCGCCTCATTGACACCGTCCAGTTCGTAGAAGCGATTGACCAGGGTCATAAGTTGGGCCACCGCCGTGTTGCCCTTGAGCCCCTCGATGTCGCCGGTCACCTTCTTGATGGTCTGGTGCATGAGCACTTCGACGGCAGACCGGTAGGCGGAGCCGGAGGACACCTTGTCCTGGAGGGCCCAGACTCGGTCCAGGAAGCGGGAACAGCCCTTGATGGAGGTGGTGCTCCAGATGGCGGCTTTCTCGAAGTCCCCGATAAAGACTTCGTAGAGCCTCAGGGTATCGGCCCCGTATTCTTCCACGATGTCATCGGGGTTGACCACGTTGCCGCGGGATTTGGACATTTTCTCCCCGCCCTCGCCCAGGATCATGCCATGGCTGGTCCGGCGAAGATAAGGTTCTGGCGCGCTGACCAGCCCCTGATCGTAGAGGAACTGGTGCCAGAAGCGCGAATAGAGAAGGTGCAGGGTGGTATGCTCCATGCCCCCGTTATACCAGTCAACGGGCATCCAGTAGTCCAGGGCCTCCTTGGAGGCAAGACCTGTCTCGCAGTGAGGGTCGGTATAGCGGAGGAAATACCAGGAGGATCCGGCCCAGTTGGGCATGGTGTCCGTCTCCCGCGTCCCCGGGCCGCCGCATTTGGGACAGACGGTTTTGACCCAGCCGGTCAGCTTGGCCAGGGGGGATTCGCCTGTTTCCGTGGGCAGAAAGGAGGCAGCATCGGGCAGGCGGAGGGGAAGCTCATCTTCCGGTATGGGCTGCCAGCCGCAGGTCTCGCAGTAGACCATGGGGATGGGTTCCCCCCAGTAGCGCTGGCGGGAGAAGACCCAGTCGCGGAGCTTGTAGTTGACCTTGCTCTGGCCGATCCCTTCCGCTTCCAGCCAGTCGATGACCCGCTCAATGGCCTGGGAGACGGGCAGGCCGTCAATGAAGCCTGAGTTGACCATGATCCCCGTCTCGATATCGGTGAAGGCCTCCTGGCTGATGTCGCCGCCTTCGACGACACAGACGATGGGCAGGTCGAAGGCCTTGGCGAAGTCGTAGTCCCGCTGGTCATGGCCGGGGACCGCCATGATGGCGCCCGTGCCGTAGGAGGTGAGGACATAGTCGGAGATGAAGACGGGGATTTCCCCGCCGGTGACAGGATTGATCCCACGGACGCCCTGCAGGCGAACGCCTGTCTTGTCCTTGGTCAGCTCCGTCCGCTCGAATTCAGACTTTCGGGCTGCTGCCGCCCGGTATTGTTCGATCTCTGACTTGTTGTCAAGAAGGCCGCGGGCCAGCCACTTCTCGATCAGGGCATGCTCAGGTGACATGACCATATAGGTAGCTCCCCAGAGGGTATCGGGCCGGGTGGTGAAGACGGTCAGCTTGTCCCCGGTCGTCATCTTAAAGCCCACATCGGCTCCGGTGCTGCGGCCGATCCAGTTGCGCTGCTGGGCCTTGACCCGGTCGATGAAGTCCACCTGGTCCAGACCGTCCAGGAGTCGCTGGGCATACTCCGTGATGCGGAGCATCCACTGGCTCTTCTGCTTGTGGGTGGCTTCGGCTCCGCAGCGTTCGCATTTGCCGTCGATGACTTCTTCATTGGCCAGGACGATCAGGCAGGAGGGGCACCAGTTGACGGCCATCTCCTTCTTGTAGGCCAGGCCGTGCTTGAAGAACTGCAGGAAGATCCACTGGGTCCACTTGTAATAGTCGGGGTCGGTTGTGTTGATCTCCCGGGTCCAATCGAAGGAAAAGCCCAGTGATTGAAGCTGCTGTTTATAGCGCGCGATGTTATGTTTGGTGACGATGGACGGATGAATCTTATGCTTGACCGCATAGTTCTCGGTCGGCAGACCAAAGGCATCCCAGCCCATGGGATAGAGGACGTTCCAGCCTTCCAGCCTCTTTTTCCTGGCTACCAGGTCAAGGGCTGTGTAGCTCCGGGGGTGACCCACGTGCAGGCCTTCTCCGGAAGGATAGGGAAACTCCACCAGACAGAAATATTTCTTCTTATCTGGAACATAACCCTCTCTGGGTTGATCCGCGTGAAAGACGCCTTTCTCTTCCCAGCGGTCCTGCCATTTCTTCTCAATTGAGGTGAAGTCATACCGGTCCATCTCTGCCTCCGTCAATGCGCGCCAAATGACGCCTGTCAAGCAATTGCCCTCTATTATATACGAAAAGAGCCTGAGTTCATCTGACCGGCCGCCAGGCACCGCCCATACAGACTTTTCTGGTCCGGCCATCCAGGCTTAACGAATAAAAATCTGAATATTGCAAAATAGAGTATAATGTCATCAATCTTGTGTGATGGAACATCGTTGTTTGCCGCCAGGCCTCCCTGGCATCTTTTAGAAAGACGTTACCGATCACGAAGGAATAAGTCCCCAGTAAGAAGATAGATCCAATAAATGCCTGCGCTGTAAACCATGCACCGACCCCTTCGGGGCCCCTCAAACAAGGAGAAGAATAATGAAGAGTCAAGCAAGAGATGGGCGCAAACGCAAGATCGGCCTGATCTGCCTGTTGTTAATCATATTCCTGGCTATCCCGGCCTTGCCTGGGCAGGTTGAAGCTTTCAACGGCTTTGAATTTGAATATTCGGTCACCATCCCCGACGCCAATTTACACCAGGAACTCCGCAAGGCCTGCAATATGATGCCTTACATTCTGGATCCCAGGTACCCCACCAACAAGATGCTGGCCCAATTGACCGGTACCCTCAACCTGGAGGGCAAGGGTATTCAGAACCTGGACGGTATCCAGTACTGCAAAAATATCACCCAGCTCAACCTTGCCCAAAATCCCGTGAGCTCTTTTCCGGATATGACCAACATGACCGGCCTGATCACTCTGCGCCTGGACAGCTGCCAGCTCTCGGAGATCCCTGCTGCCCTGGCTACACTGCCCAATCTGGAAAACCTGCAGGCCGGCAACAATAAAATCAAGAGCCTGGCAAGCCTCAAGGGACGGCAGAATATCAAGTACCTGGACCTCTATAAAAACCAGATCAGCACCATCCCCACAGGCCTTGGCCTGACGGGTCTTGTCGGTATCAACCTGGACTACAACAAATGCACCACCTTTCCCCAGGGCCTGCTGGAATGCAAGGCCCTCGAATACATCCGGCTAACCGACAACGGTCTCAAGAGCATCCCGGACGCCTTGGGGAAGATGCCAAACATTGACACCCTGGCACTGGATGACAATGATTTGACCTCCCTTCCCGCGTCTCTAGGATCCGGCAAACTGAAGTTCTTGTCAGTGGCCCGCAACGAGATTTCCTCTGTCTCCGATTCACTTTTCAAATCGAAGACCATCAAGCATCTTGATTTGGAAGCCAACAACCTGACCAAGCTGCCGGATGCGATCGCCAACTCTCCCTATGATCTTGTCTATCTGAGTTTGAATTACCTGGATATCTCGCCGGGGAGCAAAACCCTCCAGCTGATCAACAAGATCTCGGTCGACGACTACTTGTTTTACGAGCCCCAGCTCTCCCCCGTCAAGAATTTGAAGGCAACGATCGAAAAGGACCTGATCAAGCTGACCTGGAGCCCCTGCCTGGATGTCTCGGGAAGCTTCGGTATAACCGGCTTTGTCAGCCACTACGATGTCTACCTGAAGGAGAATAACAAACTCACCCTCCAGGGAGCGGTCCAAAAATCCCCAGCGCCCACTTTCATTGATATGGGACTTGCCCCGGGAACCAAAAGGGAGTATTCCATTGCGGTCATCTACGAAGTAGATTCAAGCATGGGCAGCAAGACTTCCCGCTTCCACACCACCCTGTCAGCGGAGATTCCGCCCCTGGAGACCACCACAACCACGACAGAAGAACCGGCTACAAGTGAAGTGACAACAAGTCAGACGCCCCAAGTGCCTAATACCACGACGGGTCCAACACAAAGTGGAACCGACCAACCGAATGAGACGGATAAGGTCAAGGCCGCCAGCTATCTCAAATGGATCATCCTTGGCCTGGCCCTCCTCCTCATCGCAGCCGCCCTTCTCTTCTGGTTCCTGGTCATCCGGCCCAGGATGAAAAAGGAACAATAGACTGTGACCGTCCCGTACAGATAGAAAGCCTGCAAGTAAAAGAACACCCAACACTGCTTGCTCAAAGAGCCCATGTGATCCTTTTTTGGACCCTCAACCCTGTAGGAGGATGTTATGAAGAGACAAGTAAGAGAAGGAAGCGAGAAGATGGCCTGTCTGGCCTGTCTTTTGCTGGTCCTGATGCTGGTCATCCCGGCCCTGCCCGGTAAAGTCCAGGCCTTCAACGGCTATGATTTTGAGTATCAGGTCACCATACCCGATGCCAATTTGCACCAGGAGCTCCGCAAGGCCTGCAATATGCTGCCTTACATTTTGGATCCCAGATACCCGACCAACAAGATGCTGGCAGGACTTACCGGGACTCTCAATATAGAAGGCAAGGGCATCAAGGACCTGACGGGTATCCAGTACTGCATCAATATCTCAGAACTTGCGGCTTCTTATAATTCTTTGACTTCCCTACCGGACATGCAGCTTATGACAGGATTGAAAACCTTGCACCTGAACCGCTGCACGCTCACGGAGATCCCCTCCTTCATACCCAAGTTGCCCAATCTGGAAGCCCTGTCCATGATGGAGAACAAGATCAAGAATCTGGCCAATTTGAAGGGCTGCCCCAAACTCCTGCACC
Organism: Saccharofermentanales bacterium; assembly: GCA_041655695.1. Lineage (GTDB taxonomy): Bacteria > Bacillota > Clostridia > Saccharofermentanales > DTU023 > UBA4923. The sequence goes on along the minus strand of JBBAEW010000015.1, from coordinate 12,946 downwards.
TCAACCTGGACGATAACCAGATCAGCAGCATTCCATCCGGTCTTGGCCTGGCCACCCTTTCCACCATCCACCTGCATACCAATAAGTTCTCGGCCTTCCCCAAGGCCATTCTGGAATACAAGAACCTCGAAAGTATCGACTTGCGATTCAATCAATTAAGCAGTCTTCCGGACGCCTTGGGAAAGATGCCCAAACTGGGAAGGCTCTTCTTGGATGACAATAACCTGACCTCTCTTCCCGGTTCTCTGGGATCCGGCAAACTCAATAAGCTGTTCGTTGCCGCAAACAAACTGACTTCCATTCCGGATGCCCTTTTCAAATCCAAGACCATCAAGACGCTTGACTTGAGTTTCAACTACCTGACTCAGCTCCCAAGTGGAATCGCCAATTCCAGCTACGACTCATTGGATCTCCAAATGAATTTTCTGGATGTCTCACAAGGCAGCAAGACCCTCCAGCTGATCAATAAGATCTCAGCCACAGAGAAGAAATACCAGACCCAGCTCACCCCTATCCAGAACCTAAAGGCAACACCAGGCAAGGATCAGATCAGGCTGACCTGGAACCCCTGCCCGGACTCCACAAGCAATCCCAAAATGCAGGGCTTTGTCAGCCATTATGATGTTTACCTGAAAGAAGGCAACAAACTCACTCTACTTGGCAATATCCAGAAATCCTCAACACCCACTTTCATCGACACCAACCTTGCCCCTGGAACCAAAAGGGAGTATTCAATCGCTGTCGTCTACGAGGTCAACTCAGATTATTACGACCAAGTCTCCCCTTCCTACAGCTCGATTTCCGCGGAGACGCCACCCGAGGAAACCACGACTGCTACAACGACAACGGAAGAGCCGACGACAAGTGAGATTACAACATCAACGACATCCGCAAGCAGTCCAACAACGGATCCAACGGATGCGGTGATCCAGAAACCCGAAGAGCCGGGCAAAGCAACGGTTAATAGTCTTCTGGGATGGATTCTGGGAGGAATTGGACTAGTCCTTCTCATCGTCGGAGCCGTCTTGGTCTGGCTGCTGGTGATCCGGCCGAGGATGAGAAAGAAGTAACAGAGTCGTTTGATAGAGCTGACCAATGGGTGCATCTTACACGACGTTCACGGACCCTAACAGCTATGATTCCATCTTCTTGAATGCAACTATTCGAGCCTGTTGTCCATCTTTATGGCAATTAATCTGTTATGTGATGCATGCTATCATTGGAACCATCAGCAACATATTTGAATGTCTTTCAGATAATCGAGGAGCATCATGATTCAAATATCTTCTGACATATACCATCTAATAGATGAATCATTTATTGCAAAATTCCATTCAGGACATAGGGAATTCATGAAGGATATTTACTTCAGTAAATACCTATCGTATTGTTTACAAACGGAGCGCAAGTCGCTAGAGAAAGAGCAGCTTTTTTCAAACATGCGCCGCCGCAAAGTAAAAATCGTTCAAGTATTCTGTCCGCAATGCACTCAGATTGGCTTGTTTATTTTCGAAGGACCACTGTCCCGAACCAAATCTTTAAACTACTGTACCTCATGTGGGTATCACTCTGCGTTGAGAAATGCACTAAGTCAGCTTCATAGAATCGCGCGCATAAGGAATTTCAATTCGATGGCTCTTACATCTCTGAAGGAACGTTTTGATGAAAGCACTATAGGAGCTCTTAGAGCAGATGCATATCATTTAGAGGTGATCGCACTGACATCCATTATGGAGGTTATCTTGCGAGACTTCTTCAACTCCCTTACTTATCTTAAATATGCATACTCTCGCCATGAGTATTTCGATTTAATCGCGAATGAAAGTACACGAAATGATTTTATGAACATTTCAAAAGCAAACAAACATTACAAAAGAGCGTTGGATATTGATCTCAGACGATTGATTGACACGGATGATTGGTTGCTTCTGATGGACATGACAGAAATACGAAATATCCTAATACATAACAATGGCTACGTAGATAATAAGTTTAAAAAGGGAACAGGTTATTCCCGAAGTCGTCACTTGATCAAGAATAATTACGTTGTTTTAGATTCTAATACTATAGATACTTTTGAAAAGGTTATCTTGAAAATTACTTCAGCCATTATCAACACATTCAATAGCCATTTCGAAGAGAGGCTACATAGTTGTATAGCCAACCATTATTTCAATTTGTGCTCATTCAGCGATCGAGAGACAAGATGGGTTGTATTTCCTGATATGGTCTATGCTTCAAAGAATAACAACAACAGACGTGCGAATCTTTCCCTTGCTTTCGATGTAGAGTATGAATTTGCGAGTGCGAATAGTGAGGAGGAATTGAGACAATGATAAAAGAACTATCAATCTGCGGATACAGAGGTTTCGGTAAAGAACAAAGCATTCGTTTCTCTTTGCCCAATGGTAAACTTGGGAGCGGTTTAACGTTCATCGTTGGCTCAAACAACTCTGGGAAAACTACCATTTTGGAATCATTGAAGTTTTTTAATCTAGATAAATCTGATAGCCCAAGCATTGCCGAACGAAAGAGAAACATTAGGTCGGGAAGTAATGTCCGAATACAATTGACTGATTCAAAAAATATTAAGCATTCGATTGCCAGTCATGAGTCAGGGGGCAGTGTCACAAAAATGCTGACAAACAATAAGGCAATTCCATTAAAAGAGTTAAAGATATTTGTCCTTCAATCAAGACGCTTTGTTAATTTTGAGTTTCGCCAACAGAGAAGAGACCGCGACCGATACATGGAACACCAACTACGCATTGTCCAGAATCGAACGTATGAATTATATGGTTTCGAATCGAGAATTTTCAATATGTATGACAATAAAGCTCATTTCGACCCCTTGTTGAAAGAGATATTGGGACAAAACTTAAATTGGACGATCGAGCAAAACGATAATAGTACTTATTATCTGAAACTCGACATTAATGGCTGTATTCATAGCATCGAAGGCCTGGGAGATGGTGTTTGGAGTGCTTTTACAATTTGTGACGCACTATTTGATTCGAAAAAACGTTCTGTAATCGCAATTGACGAACCGGAACTGTCCCTGCATCCTGCCTATCAAAGGAGAACAATGAACCTACTTAAGAAATACGCGCGTGATAGGCAGATCATCATTGCCACGCATTCTCCGTACTTTCTTGATTGGGAATCAATTCAAAATGGAGCTGAACTCGTTAGAACAGTAAAAAACTCCGAAGGGGATATTGAAATTCACGCTTTGAGCGATAGTAATAGGAAGGTGATAGAGGTATTCTCCAAAGATTATCATCAGCCGCATACACTCGGATTGGAAGCAAAAGAGGTTTTTTTTCTGGAAGACAATATAATTTTGGTCGAGGGGCAAGAAGACGTCGTATTTCTTCCTCTTATAGCTGAACAACTAAACCTCAAATTTGAAGGGGATTTTTTCGGCTGGGGAGTGGGCGGTGCACAGAAAATGGAATTCCTGATCAAAATTCTAATTGATTTGGGGTATAAAGATGTGAAGATTCTATTGGACGGAGATCAAAATAATTATTGCGAAGAGTTAAAAGGTAATTATCCAAACTATAAATTTTTCGTTATCCCAGCTGACGATATCCGAGACAAAGCGAGGAGAGCGGAGACTCAATCAAAGATTGGAATCGTTGATAGCGATGGGCTTCTTAAGCCAGAATATCGGAAAGATATGATTCGATTGATACGAGAAATCAATGACCATCATCCCTCTTATGATCGCAATTGATAATGAGGGCGCGGCAGTGCAACTGTACCGACGCTCCATAATGATGGGGGGTATTCGATCATCGGCTGTTTCAATGTGATTATGTCAACAGCAATTGTTTGGAAAGTGAGCATTAAGAAATGGACATCAATAGTGGAGGTCTGGATAAACTCATAGAGGAGTTTGAGTCATTAAGGAAACGACTTAGTGAGTTTGAAGAAACTAGCAAAGTCTCTTTGGCAGAGCTTTTCACTTCAGCATTTCTCAGAAGTCAGACTTCGTTTGATCACCCCGAAGAGTTCTTTGCTCTATTACCAAACCCTAATGAAGCTGACACCAAAGAACTCGATATTTTTGCTTCAATGTATTCGAGTTTTGATACATGGGAGGAGCTCCTTCGCGCCTCTGCGGTCGACTACACAAAGCATCGTCTTCTGGAGGATCTATTTGACTAGGGATGCAAGCCGTCCAGTTTTTACGGTTAATCTTTAAATACTTGACCCGTCTAAAGTCACAAGAGTCCGCCATTTATGTACCATGCTGTAATCATCAGCCTGCCGGAAGGGTGGTCGATGCTAGCAAAATCCTGACCGCAGCCGAACGGATCAGGAAAATTGCCTTAGCGACTTGAACATCATAGTTGATGATTCAGTTATCTGGACATTGATTGTCAGTAGTCTTCCATCAATGCAAATCCTCTAGCTCACTAAAGGCCTTCACGAACTCTTTCTCTCCATATCCTTCAAATGTAACTGTGATCGAATCGTCATTTTCACTCATGACAATACCCGTTCCATATTTCGGATGCTTAACCTGTCGCTCTCCATCAAACGCAGACGGATCAGTGGGCTTAGACGTCGGTTGATCTCTCATCCTCGCAACTTCCCGGCGAAACGCTTGCAAGTCAGGCGTACCCGCGTTCATTTCGTCACGATCAACCAAGTGCTCTGGGATCATGTAAAGATAGCTGCTTGGACCAGGGAACATACGAGGGTCATCTGGACTCGTGTAGTAGGATATTTCCAGAAAATCTTTGGCGCGTGTAATGCCCACAAAGAATAAGCGGCGTTCTTCTTCTGGATCCGCCCTTTGGCTGTGCAGCGGAATTGAACCGTAGTTTGCGCCAATAATGAAAACATACTTGAACTCCAAGCCTTTCGAAGCATGAAGAGTCATCAGCTTAACAGTATCTGTGCCTATCTGCACATCGTCTTTTAGTATGTCGATCCCATAAAGTGCTGAAGAATCAATAAAATACTTAATACCCTCAAATGCTTCAATATTTCGCGACCTAATATAAAGATCAATTTTTGAAAGAAGTGCCATAATGAGTTGTTTATCTTCCGCAAAAGCGGCTGTTGTTGGATTGAGATAGTTGTCGAGCTCAAAATAATCATAGGCACTCAAAATGCTCTCACTAGACTTACACCATTCAATAAACCCCTTCATTTTGTTAATTAAGTCTGACTTTTCTTCTTTGTCACCTTGGATTATCCTTCGCGCTTCAAAGGGTGAGAAATGTTCTCCATAAGATTCGTTTGTCAGTACGTCTATTGCGCTGTCCAGGTCATCACTATTTAAAGAGAATCGAATAAGTTTTATGAACCATCCTAAAACAGGAATATCTCTTAGCTGCTTTCGCATTGAAATCTCGAAAGGGATATTACGTTTCCTAAACACCTCCTGGAGTGTGCTCGATTGCTGATGTAAGCGGTAGAAGATGGCTATATCTTTATGCTCATTCCCTTGCGACACAATTTCGAGAACCCTGTCACATAAATAATGAGCCTCATTGAATGGATCGTAATGATTACGAATAGATATTTTGCTCCCTTGTTCACGAAGCCCACTTAAGTCAGCATTTGAAGTCAAGAAGCATCTTGCAACTTCCAAAATTGTTTTACATGAACGGTAATTAATTGGCAGGGAAAGCTCCTTAGCTCCGTATTCATCCCGAAATGAGGCGAACACATTTTGGCTGCTACCTCGCCAGCCATATATGATCTGATTTGTGTCGCCGACAACGAATATTCTCGTTTGATTCCCCGCTAGTGTGCGTATAAGCTCCAGTTGCATTTCATCACTATCATGAAATTCGTCAACAATGATCCATAGTGGCCTATAAGATATCCGCTTAACTAAAGTAATGGCATTGCGAATCAAGTCGTCAAAATTCATCTTGTTCTGTTTGATTCTGCCCTCACGCATCCAGCGTACTAATGTTTGAATATCATCCGGATGCTTCATGTTGCCATAAAGAAACTGTCCATATTCAGCGCGTTCCAGTCGCCTTTGCAACTTGTTTCGGTACTTAATCCGCAGTGGATTTGCCATGATAAGTTGCATGGCCATCTCGATCTCATCTTCAGGGTCTATTACCGTGAAGTCTTTAGTGTATTCAAGCTCATCCACGGGAAGAATTGTCTTCAACATTCTTAATGCCACACTATGAAAGGTACCGAAGAAGGACATTTCTTCTTCGGCAATCGATGCGTCAAAGTTTCTTATGCGTTCCTTGATCTCATTGGCAGCTTTATTTGTGAAGGTCAGGACGACTATATCTTTAAAGGAGATCCCCATAATCTTGGAGAGATAGAACAGCTTTGCAATAAGAACTGTTGTTTTTCCGCTGCCTACCTGGGCATTTACAAGGCACGCTGGACTATCATCGACAACAGCTTGCATTTGGTATTCATTAAGAATCGAAAATAATTCGTTAAACACGGGATTAACCACTTGTCAGATCATTATATCTCCGTTCAAGTTTACCCCTCTCATATCTGGTTTCGCTTTGTTCTAGATCAACATCGATAGCAAAGTTCCTGGGAACATCTACATATTGCGCTATCATATTTTGAAGCTTAGTTTTGTTGTCACTTTCTAGAAGCCAGCTTACGTAAAATTCGTTATTCAGCAACAGGATCAGCCTGGGGCTGTCAAGCCTAACGCTTTCAATTGATGAAATAAAGTTGGAGAGGTATTCGCCTTTGTTGAAAATATATTTCGCAAACCTGATCCATTCATCCGCAAGCTCGTCAAAAGAAAACGGTTTTTCTGCAAATGTCTCTTGGGGAACAGGTGGAAGCTTTATATCTGCTGGAGGTGCTGTCTCCTCGTACAAATTTTTTAATCCCCATAGAACAACAGCCCTGTCGAGATTATAATCTCCCACGCAGACAGGACACCCGTCCGCACACTTGCAACCACTTACCATTGTGATGGCTTTGTCAATTATTCTTTCAACCAAATCGTAAGCTTTTTCCGCGTAACCCAGCCCGCCAATAAATAAGTCATAAATGCAGATGGCGGTGCCCGCTGTGTCATTTCCGGTGATTTGTATACTATCGGCTTCGACATCCCCTCTTGTTGTCATAGTTGCCATCAGGGCTGCATTATGCAAAGCAAAGCAAATGCCGTCAAAATAGCTCTTCCAGGAATCATAAATATTTATTTTGAAAGGAGTGAACCTCCTGTAGATGTCTTCAACATTCTGTGGGAGATCAATCCAAACACCTTCCGTGTCGAAAGATTTTGATAATTTGGACTCAAGTTCCTGATATCCCAAGTTTTGATGATTGTGGAATTGCAGTTTCTTGTAGCCGCCAACAATGTAATTCACTTTTACATCGCCAAAAGAACACCTGGTTCTGCCAACTGGCCTGCCTTTCTGCTCCTTAATTATGGATAATATAGTTTCCGAATGAGGTACCGTATAGAAATTCTCATCGATTGCCTTCGCCTGTGCAGTTCTACTTTGCAGATTAAGAGTCAGCACCTGATATGATTGTCCATCATGCATATAGATAGCACCTTCATGAATTTCACGGAAGGCCTGTGTTTCATCCATCTCAGCAATAACTTCAGCGGTATCATAGTCCGTCAATCGATAACGCTCCTTATCCATATTCCGAAGGCTATAATCGCCTGCTGGAAAGTCCTTGCCAGACCAGATATATTTGCCGTTCTCGCTCCTCAGTTCCTTAGCATTCACCAAAACAGGCATTATTTCGCCTAGGTCGGGGAAGAGGGCGACATCATCAAGTGTCAGCGGAAGCTCCGCAGCCGCAGCGCGGACATGGGCGAATTGAACATAAAGGTTGTTTTTATCAATTACTGCGCTTTCGCTGCCGGTCTCGAACAGCCAATCAGGTTCGATGGCGAGATATTGATCAAACGGCAGATTGTCCAGTATGAGATATGTATCTGAAGTTTGCCCGCTTCTGCCAGCGCGACCGGCTTGCTGCCAAAATGAAGCACGGGTTCCTGGGTACCCTGTCAGTATTGTTGTGTCGACTTTTCCTATATCGATACCCAACTCCAATGCATTCGTTGCAACGAGGCCCTGTAGTTTCCCTGAAATCATTTTGCGCTCAATCTCTTGGCGTTCTTGTGGTTTGTATCCTCCGCGGTATCCTGATATCAAATGAGAATAACCCTGCCCTTGAACACCGTCATAACTCAACTTATCGCGTGATTCTTTGAGCACAACTTCAACTGCTTTCCTCGATTTACAAAAAGCGAGAAAACTTCGTTTTTCCATAACGAGCTCGGGGATCAAGTCGGCAGATATGCTGGTTGCCATAACGCGATGATTTGCACCTTGGATAAAGGGAGGTTGCAAAAAATAGTACTGCTTTTGTGGAGCGGGTGAGCCATCATTGTCAATCAGTTTAAATGACTTCCCGCAGATATTTTCTGCCAATTCTACAGGATTTGCAATCGTTGCTGAGCTGCATAGGAATTGGGGTGAAGTCGCGTAATATCTGCAAATGCGATTCAACCGTCGAAAGATGTTTGCAAAATGAGAACCGAATGCTCCTCGGTATGAGTGCAATTCATCAATGACCACATATCTCAAATTCGAGAATATGAAACTGAAGCCATACTTGCTGTGATGGGGTAGAAAGGCAGAGTTAAGCATCTCAGGGTTTGTCAATATAATATTGGCACTGTTTCTGATTCTACTACGCTCATTGGGAGGTGTATCGCCGTCGTAGACTCCAATTGAAATCTTATTATTTCCGAAATAATCCACCAAAGGAGACATGGCTCTGTATTGATCACTCGCCAATGCCTTCGTTGGATAGATGAAGATCGCCCTTGCTTGCGGGTTGGATAGAATCTCTTGCAGTACTGGAAGTAAAAAACTCAGGGTCTTACCGCTTGCCGTAGAGGTGGTAATAACAGTATTTCCGCCCTCCATAGCAGTATTAAACATATCGGCTTGGTGAACATATAGTTGCTTAATACCGCTATGAGACAGGTATTCTTTAATCTGCGGCAACATAGCATCTGGGAATTCTGCATAAACAGCATCCCGTCTTTCAGTGATCTTCTTATGAATTACAAACTGCTTTGGGGATCCTTTTTCTGCCATCTCGATAGCTTCTCCTCTACAAATAACCCATTACATCGCCTATTTTGCAATCCATCAATTGTTAGATAATTCCAGCGCTCCTATGCGAAACATATTGATCTAACTTGAGTCTTACGATAATCTTCGCAGAAAATCCTGCATCAAACGGCTAATGATGGCCTCTCAGCCTTTCTCAACTTCTGACCAAATCCCATAGTTTTTCGTAACTGCTGACAACATCGTACTTCACCTTTTCACCGCTGATAGCCCGGAAATGTTCACGGGCGCAGTGGACTTTCGCTTGTTCTATCTGGCGTAGTTCCATCGATGACATATCGCCCTTTGTCTCCGCAACAAAATAAATATGCTTTACCGTTCCCTCATAAAATGCAATCGCCCAATCAGGATTATACTTCCCGACGGGAGTATCAATATAAAAACCCCCGGGTAGTTTCACATAAACCTCTATTTCCTGACTATGGGATTCAAGCTCGACTGCAAAGTCTCGCTCTATGGTGGAATCATAGATGACGTAGTCGTACAAATGCCGTCGCGCCTCAATGGCATTCACCCCCAAGGCGCCTTTTTTCAAGTCTGGTTCTGTGAAGATATTTGTGCTGAACACCTCGGTTAGTTTGTCATAGGTGATGTGCTCGATAATTGATGTCGCCTTTTGCTCATTAATAATCTTGGAAGCGCGAATGATAAACTCCTCCGGATTATCCCCAAATTGATCAAAGATGTGTTTATCAATTCCTGTGAGTATTGAGACGACGGCCTTTCGAGTCAACCCGGTTTCCGTGACAATTTTTCCAACAAGGTCATAGGAGACCCTACTGCTCGCCCTCATCTGCGTGTAATCTGAAGTTTCTTCACGCGCAATAACAGGTCGGACGAAACCTTCTCCCGATTGCAGCTGATCTTTGCTGGTAATCGTCTTGGCTTGTTCACCCCTTTCAATCTTAAAATATACTTTTGAGACTCGAAGATGCTTGTTCAACGCTGTGATAGACTTCTCGATTAGTTCAGCCTCATCGAAGTTCACAACATAATAGCTTCTGCAATTGATGCGAGACCAAAGCTCTTGGAAAGCATGGCTATTTAATTTAGCTTCGTCGAGTGTGACTTCCACATTATTTTTCCGTGCATCCTCCGGCCTCGTGATCTTCGGATCGTAGACGGAGTCCAGAACAGCGATAATATCAACGGATCGCCCATCTGCCTCTTCCGGCACTTCCAAAATACCTTTCTTCTTAGCTTCGTAATAAAGTTCAGTGAGTTCACCACGCTTCACATAACCATTTTCAATGAGACTCTCGTGAATAATGGTGGCGGCATCCTCACCAAATTCCTCGACAAAAAGTTTTGCCTCAACCTTAACTGGACGATCTGCAACTGCTTCGGCAATCTCGCTTTGAAGTCCTTTTGCAAAGCTCTCATAACTTTCATTCGCGATGACAGTCAGAACATTAACGTTGTGGATCTCGTCGCGGGAGAGAACATTCTCGTCCATACGCTCGCCGTCCAAGTTTACAGCAAGACGTAGACCTCGCCCCACTTCTTGACGTTTACGGACATTCGCCTCGCTTCTTTTTAGAGTGCAAATCTGAAAGACATTCGGGTTATCCCACCCTTCACGCAAGGCGGAGTGAGAGAAGATAAAACGTACAGGTTCACGGTGATCGAGCAGGCGTTCCTTGTCCTTCATGATCAGGTCATACGCGTCCACGTCGTCGGAAGTGCGCTCTTTTCTATCTCCTAATCTGCCGTCTATCATACGGCCACTCTTCTTATCTATAGAGAAATACCCCGCATGTGTTTTATCGGCGGTAATGCTCGACAGATAGTCCAAATACTCAGGCCTATCCTCGAAATTCGGTTGCATTTTATTGACGATGGATTCGTATTCTTCCTCAAAGATTTGGGAATAGACTCCTCCGATCGCGTTGCTGTGCTCATCGTAATCCCTGTACTTCTTAACTTCATCGATGAAAAACAAGGAGAGGACTTTAACGTTTTTGGGAAAAAGCTGTTGCTCTCGTTCAATGTGCGATAGGATGGTTTCCCTGATCTGGATCCTGCGTAGCTGGTCTTCAGAATATGCCCCAATGACGTCCCCGGCGAACACCTTTATACCGTTCGTGAATTCCACCGAAGAATCCCGCCCGTCAATCCGAAGGACGGTGTATCCATCTTTATACTCGTCAAGTTCACCTGAATTCGCGAATAGATTGTAATTCTCATTTACCACGCGAGATACTTTGCGGACACCTCTACTTCCCTTCTGATCAAATTCTATGGTTGCAGTGGGATTCCCTTTGGAAAGATTGATGCTCTGAACGTAAACATAACCCTCGGTAGCCGTGCTTCCTGAAGCAGAAATACCCTTGACAGCAATCTTCTTGACAAGCCGTTTGTTATAAGCTTCCAAAGCGTCAAGGCGATATATCATGTTATAGACACTGTCCTCACGATGAGTCGCAGAATATCTAAGTGTCATCAGAGGGGCAAATTCCTTGAGCCGTTCTTTGGTCGCCTTGCCCTCAACAGACTGGGGTTCATCGATAATCAAAATGGGATTTGTCTTTGCTAGAATATCGATGGGTCGTCGTGAACGAAACTCGTCCAACTTCATGTAGATTCGTCGAGCATCTTTCCCACGGGCATTAAAAGCCTGACTATTGATAATCATGACATTGATTGAGCTATCGGACGCAAAACGGTCTATCTCAGTCAGTTGTGCAGAATTGTATATGAAGTACCGGATCTTTTTTCCGTATTCTTCTGCAAAGTGTTCCTCAGTCACCTGAAAAGATTTGTAGACACCCTCCCGAATCGCAACACTCGGGACAACAACAATAAACTTACTCCAGCCATAACGTTTATTCAGCTCATACATGGTTTTGATGTATGTGTAAGTTTTCCCTACACCGGTTTCCATCTCAATGGTGAGGTTATAGCGTCCTTCCAGTTTTTCGGAGGGTTTGATTCGCCCTGCACGTTGGATGGCTTGGATATGCTGCAATATCTTATCATCATCAACAACTACTGGAGCATTATTAAAACCTGAAACGTCGCGCGCAGTGGCGATAGCTACCTGTGACTCCCAATCGTCAGTTCCCTTGCCAGGATCCATCATGTAAGAAGGCGCATAGAAAGGTTGTCCCGCAAACACATCGCAAACGGCGACCGCAGCGTCTGTTTGGAATTTTTGTCGTCTAAATCTAAGTTTCATTCTGCCCTCTATACCTAAAAGGGTAATCAACCTCAGAGATTCCAGGATCTTCTTGAGCTGGTGAATGTGAGTTTCTCTTCGCCAATCGTTCGATAGAATCTATGAATGAAAGTGTATTTATCATAGTACGTACAACATATTCCGCTTCAGTATTTCCCAAAACGTCGTTGTCGTGCGCATAACTTTGTTTATTCCTTATCTCATTGAATTTCTCAAAAATCACAATGCTGTTTTGAATAGCCAATGGAACAAAAGGCGAATCGAAGACAACGTTTTTCAAGTAATGCTTCTTTAGTGCTCCGGCTAAACTGTGTAGTGGTAGGTAGTTACCCTTATCATTTGTCACTCCAATATCGTATGACGAACAAACGTTGCGCAAATATCTTGTGGAAAAGGTGTGTAATCTGTCCAAAACCAATGTCGGTTGATTCCTTGACAAAGCGTTATTAATGTCTTCTTGCAATGTTCTTAATGTATCCTCCTTTTCTGTAGGAATAGTTAGTTCAATTGGATGTCTCAGTAAACGACGGGCAACTTCACGAATATCTTCGACACGGCGCTGCTCCTTCGGACCATACGCGTCAATCTGCTGCTTGTTGTCAATGTAACGATCCAATAGGGCGTTGATGAGATTGCC
>JBBAEW010000014.1:0-39088 GCA_041655695.1 Saccharofermentanales bacterium | reverse complement strand
TTTTGTAGACCCTCGTCAACGGTATTTATTTTTGTGGCTGCGTATCTTCTCTCAGCGGTATTTATTTATTGGGCGATATGGTGAGGGACAATCCGCCGGGCGACAGAAAAACGCCGGTTTGAATCCCGGTGCCGCCAAGTATATAAACGGTTTATTGTCATATTGCAAATAAGAAGCGAAAAGTTGTACCTGAGTGTAACCTATGTGACTGGCTCTCGCATGGGAGCTTGTAAGACCTGCCGGGACGGTCTTTCTTTGAAATAGTAGACCCTCAGTATTGCCCGTTTGATATTTATTCATATATAAGCCTGCCTCATACATAATTCTTACTTCTAAATACTTGGACTTGAGTCAATTTGACATATGATATCAATTCTTCTAAGATAAGGCCAGTAATTGACATATGTCATTAATAGATTGAGAGGTTTACTATGCCAGCAAGAGATGGATACGGACCTTTAGGTGAAGGTCCCATGACGGGTTGGGGTATGGGCCCCTGCCGCCGCTTTGGGCCGGGAGCCGGCAGGCCGGGCCGCAGGTCCGGTTATGGCGGGAGACGCTGGGCCGGCCGTGGCCACCGGGGTTATGGAATGGGCTACGGTTTCATGGATGACGGTCCCAGGGATGAGCGCCAGTGGCTGGAAGAAGAGCGGGAGGCTTTGCAGGAAAGGCTGGACTTTATTTCCAAAGCGCTGGAAAGCGAGTAAGATAGGTAAGGGGTGGCCTTGGGCCATCTCCTATTATCGTCAGAGGTGAAAAACCATGGCCAGACCTGTCAAGCGGCGGAGTGTATGCCAGCTGCCAGCCAATAACCGCTTCGGACCCCTGGGGGTGGGGGCGGGATCCAGGGAACAGATACGGATGACCGTCGATGAATACGAAACCATCCGGCTGATCGATCAGGAAGGATTTGATCAGGAAGCCTGTGCCCAACAGATGAATATTGCCCGCACGACCGTGCAGGGCATTTATGGCCGGGCCAGACAGAAGATTGCAGATGCATTGGTCGGTGGAAAAGTACTTCTGATCGAAGGAGGCGAATACCGCCTGTGTGATGAGCCCGAAGGAGTCTGCGGGCCGGGCTGCCGCCGCGGGCGGGGCAGGAACCAGGGGCGGCGCACTTTATGATCTATTCAGATACGGTCATTGACCATTTCATGAGTCCCCGGAACGCGGGAACCATGCCCGACGCGGATGCCGAAGGTATGGTGGGCGACCCTTCCTGCGGTGACTGCCTGGTTATGTATATCAAGGTGACGGACGACCGGATTGCCGACATCAGTTACCTGGTCTTCGGCTGCTGCGGAGCCATCGCCACCTCCAGCATGACGTCGGAGCTGGCCAAGGGCAAGAGCCTGGATGAGGCCATGACCCTGACCGAGGACGATGTTGTTCAGGCCCTGGACGGGCTCCCGGAAAGCAAGATCCACTGTTCGCTCATGGGCATCGCGGCCCTGCGGGCGGCTATCACGGATTACCGGGCGACCCATGAATCAAATAGAGGAGAAATCCATGAAAATAGCGATACCAGTAGACGATAAGAGCGAGGGTACAAGAGTATCCCTGTCCTTTGGGCGGGCACCCTACTACCTGATCCACGATACGGAAACAGAAAAGTCAGAATGGGTCGAAAATACAGCGGCTCAAAGCGCCGGAGGCGCCGGCATCCGCGCGGCCCAGATCCTGGTCGACCAGAAAACAGAAATCCTTCTGTCCCCCCGGCTGGGACAAAACGCGGCCGACTTCCTCCTGGAGGCGGGCGTCCGTATCTTCAAGACTACGGATGCGTCAGCCGCAGATAATCTTCGTGCCTATCTGGCAGGGGAACTCTCTCCCCTGGATGAAATTCACGCAGGGCTTCACGGGCACTGAGCATGAACCTGGCGGTTCTGAGCGGCAAGGGCGGCACCGGGAAAACCCTGGCAGCAGTCAATCTGGCAGAGGTCGCGGGCCCGGTCCTTTACCTGGACTGCGACGTTGAGGAACCCAATGGCCGCCTTTTTTTTCAGCCGCAGCAGGTGGGCTTGGAAGAGATCGCACTGCCCGTTCCAGTCGTGGACCAGGAAGTCTGCGACGGCTGCCGTCAATGTGTTGACTTCTGCCGCTTCAATGCCCTGGCCTACATCAGGGACCGCCTGATTGTTTTCGAGGAAGTCTGCCACGCCTGTGGGGGCTGTGTGCTGGTCTGCCCCAAAAAAGCCATCCATGAGAAGGACCGGGTCATCGGCCGGATTGAATCCGGCCTTTCGGATCAGGTTCTGGTTCACTCGGGTATTCTCAACACAGGGGAGGAGTCAGGCATCCCCATCCTCCACCGTCTCCTGGAAATCCGCCAGGAAAGACCCGATCTCCCCGCCTACATGGACGGTCCGCCCGGAACAGCCTGTATTGTCCTTGAAACGGCGGCGGCTGCCGACTACTGCCTACTTGTAGCGGAGCCGACGGTTTTTGGCGCCCATAACCTTGCTTTGATCCACCAGCTGGTGACCCTCATGGGTAAGCCCTGCGGAGTCCTTTTGAATAAATGTCAGGAGGGGGACAACCCGTCCGATCAATACTGCAGGGACCAGGGCATACCGATCGTCGGCCGCCTGCCTTTCGATCCCGCTTTGGGCCTGCTTAACTCAAGAGGAGAGATCGCCGCCCGGGCGGACGAGGGTTGGCGGCAGGTTTTCACCGATATCCATGGGCGGCTGGCCCGGGAGGCAGGTCTGTGAAAGAGCTCCTGATCCTGTCCGGCAAGGGCGGCACCGGTAAGACAACACTGGCCGCAGCCTTCATTCACCTGGCCCAGGCCAGGACCTATGCCGATTGCGATGTCGACGCCCCCAACCTTCACTTGATCGCAGGTCACAAGGGTCAGCCCAGGCTGCAGCCCTTTTATGGCCTGCCCAAAGCTCAAATTGATCCCCTGCTTTGTACGGCCTGTGACCTTTGCCGCCAGCACTGCCGCTTCGGCGCCATTCAGGAGGGGGAAAGTTATTCTGTCAATCCCTTCCTCTGCGAAGGCTGCGCCGTCTGTGACCTGGTCTGCCCTGCCGGAGCCGTTACCCTGGTACCCGCTGTATCCGGCGATCGGATGCTATATAAGGAAGGCGGCACGGTCTTTTCGACAGCCCGGCTGCGGATGGGCAACGGCATGTCAGGTCTTCTGGTCTCGGAAGTCAAAAAGGTCATGCGGCAGGAAGCCGTGGACGGTACCTTTGCCATCCTGGACGGATCACCCGGGATCGGCTGCCCGGTCATTGCCTCCCTGAGCGCGGTCCATATGGTCCTGGTCGTAGCGGAACCTTCCGTGGCCGGCATCAGCGATATGGAGCGGATCGTGGATACGGCCATGAAGCTGGGTGTCAGGATCGCTGTCTGCGTCAACAAATACGACACCAATCCGGCCATGAGCCAGGCCATTGAAGATTTCTGTCAAAAAGAAGGCCTGGCCTTCATGGGGCGGATCCCTTATGACCCGGAGGTAATGCGCGCGGTCAATCAGGGGCTGTCCATAGCGGAAGTGGATTGCCCGGCTGGCCGGGCTGCAAGAGAAGTCTACGGCAGGACCATGGAAGAGTTCCTGGAAGAAGAGAACGGAGGACAAGGATGATGATTATCCGGACACTGATGGAGAATACGGCCCGCTTTGACCAGCTGACCTGTGAGCACGGCCTCAGCCTTTACCTGGAAACGGGCGGCTACAGGATTCTCTTCGACACGGGCGCCAGTCCCGCCTTCGTTGATAATGCGCGGCGCATGGACCTGGATCTGTCCCAGATCGATTTCGTTGTCATTTCACACGGCCACTACGATCACGGCGGGGGCTTGCAGGCTTTCCTGGACCTCAACCTTGAGGCACGGATCTTCATCCATCCGGCTGCCTTTGGCAACTACCAGGCCCGTTCTGGGGACGGCAGTCTCCGCTACATCGGCATCGATCCCGCCTTGAGGGACCACAGGCAGATCGTCTTCACCGGTGATGCCTGCAATCTGGCCCCGGGGATCCGCCTTTTTTCCGGGGTACCGGAGACGGTGCCGCTTCCGGCATCCAACAGGGACCTTCTGAAAGAAAGCGGCCAGGAATGGGCAGACGACGACTTCGTCCATGAGCAAAACCTGATCATCGAAGAGGGGGACCGCACCTTCCTTCTGACCGGCTGTGCCCATCGGGGGATCGTCAATATCGTCCGCCATTTTCATCAACTGGAGGGCCGCTACCCGGATCGGGTGATCGGCGGTTTCCATCTGGCCAAAAGCGATGAGGACCGGGAGTCCGACCAGGTCATCCGGCAGACGGCCGAGTATCTGCTGGCAAGCGGTGCCCGCTATCTGACCTGCCACTGCACGGGGCTGGTCCCCTACCAGGAGCTCAAGCGGCATATGGGAGACCGGATCGGTTACCTGGCCGCAGGCGATATTCTTGAACTGTAAAGGGAGAAGACCATGAGTGAAGCTTGTGATCAGAACTGCAGCCAGTGCCTGCAGGAGTGCGAGGACCGGACCCAGGCGCCGGTCGATTTCAGCGAGAAACTGCACGACCTGAGCCGGGTCAAACGGGTCATCGGGATCGTCAGCGGCAAGGGCGGCGTCGGCAAATCCATGGTGACGGCCCTGCTGGCGGTGGCCATGAACCGCAAGGGCTACCGGACAGCCATCATGGATGCCGACATCACAGGCTCCTCCATACCCAAAATGCTGGGGATCACCGAGCGGGCGCGAAGCAATGAGGACGGACTCTTTCCTGTTCGTAGCCAGACCGGCATCCAGGTCATGTCCATGAATGTCCTCCTTAGCCAGGATACGGATCCCGTCATCTGGCGGGGACCCCTGATCGCCGGTGTGGTCAAGCAATTCTGGACCGATGTCATCTGGCGTGATGTGGACTACCTCTTCATTGATATGCCGCCCGGCACAGGCGATGTACCCCTGACGGTCTTCCAGTCCATCGCGGTCGACGGGATCGTGGTCGTCACCTCCCCTCAGGAACTGGTGGCCATGATCGTCGAAAAGGCCGTCCGCATGGCGGGCATGATGCACATTCCCATTGTGGGCCTGGTTGAGAACATGGCCTATTTCCGCTGCCCCGACAATGGCAGGGAATACAAAATCTTCGGTGAAAGCCACATTCAGGATGTTGCCGAAACCCACGGGCTGGAAGTCCTGGGCAGGCTGCCGGTCGATCCATCCCTGGCAAGCGCGTCTGACAGCGGACAGATCGAATTTCTGGAAGACGGCTATCTGGATCTTCTGGCCGACCGAATCGAGAAAATGGAGAAAAAAGATGATTAGAATCGCAGTCGCAAGTGAAGGCAATCAGGTGACGGAACATTTTGGCCACTGCCGGAATTTCCAGATCTTTGACGCAGAGGAGGGGCGGATCAGCGGATCCTTTTCCCTGGACAATCCGGGCCATCGGCCGGGCTTCCTGCCCAATTTTCTTCACGACCAGGGTGTCAAGGTCATTATTTCAGGCGGCATGGGCGGATCGGCCGCCGAGCTCTTCAATGGCCACGGGATCGAAGTCGTGGTCGGCGCCCAGGGTGACGCCCGGACAGCAGCTGAGGCTTATCTGGCGGGTGATCTGGTCTCAACAGGGTCCGTTTGCCAGGAGCATGAGCACGCTGACCAATGTGAGGACTGAGGGCAGGTCTTTAAGGATAACCCAGGAGGCGGCGGAGGCCGCCGCTGACGTTCTCCCCCGCCCGGGCACGGATCTTGAGGGATTGGTAAGCATCGAGGACGGACTTGTCCCGACAGAAGATAAAGATGGTTTTCCCCTTGACTGAGTCTGCCGGAGTCAGGTCTGTCCGGGGGAAATTCTTTTCTTCCAGGAAGTGCAGGCCGTATTTGGCCGCGCTCCTTCTTGCCAGAACTCCCACCTGCGCGGCCAGAGGTTCATCCAGAGGCGCGCTCAGGGCCATGGGCTTGAGGCCTCCGGCAATCAATTCACAAAAGGCTTCGATAGCCCCGCTGTAGTAGGAGACCGCGTCCAGGCCGGGTGGAAGATCGTGATGATCCATAGTGGCTATTCTCTTTTCCGCAGCTGGTCCAGCATATCGGCAGTCATGGCCGCCAGATCATAATCCGGTTTCCAATCCCATTCATCCCGGGCAGCCTGATCGTCCATGGCATCGGGCCAGGAATCGGCGATGGCCTGGCGGACAGGATCCACGTCAAAGGTCAGCTGGAAATCTGGCAGGTGCTTTTTGATAGCTTCCCCGATGTCTTCAGGGGCCACGCTCATGGCGGAGATGTTGAAGGCGTTGCGGTGTACCAGGCGGCCGGGGTCTGCTTCCATGAGCAGGGTGAAGGCCTTGAGGCAGTCGGGCATGTACATCATGTCCAGGCGGGTTCCCCGGGCGATATAGCTTTGGTAGCGGCCCTGGCGGATAGCCTCGTAATAGATATGGACGGCGTAGTCGGTGGTACCGCCGCCCGGCAGGGCCTTATGGGAAATGAGGCCGGGCAGGCGGACACCGCGGGTGTCGACGCCGTAACGGCAGTGGTAGTAATCGCAGAGGAGTTCGCCCGCCACCTTGGTTACCCCGTACATGGTATTGGGCCGCTGGATGGTGTCCTGGGGCGTGGGGTCCGGCGGCGTGCCGGGGCCGAAGGCCGCGATGGAACTGGGGGTGAAGACGGACAGCCTGTTCTCCCGGGCAACTTCCAGGACATTGAAAAGTCCGTTCATATTGACCTGGAAGGCGCGCTGGGGCATCTCCTCGCCGACAGCCGACAGGATGGCGGCCAGGTGGACCACGGTATCAATTTTGTGCTTGCGGATGATGTGGGCCAGGCCCTGGACATCCAGGACATCCAGCTGCTCGAAGGGACCGGCCTGGACAACTTCGGGAAGGTCCCGGGTCACAATATCCGAGGCAACGACCTGGTCGCTGCCGTAAAGCGTTCGGTAATGGCAGGTCAGTTCCGTGCCGATCTGGCCCAGACTGCCCGTAATCAGAATCCTTCTCATTGCTCCCCCTCAATTCAAAAGCATCTCAGATGTCAGGTTTGTTCTTTGCGCTAGGAATCCATCTCCAGGATCCGGTCAGGAATGATCAGTACTGCTTCTGTCTTTGACTGGATTTCCTCCAGACTGACCCCTGGAGCCAGCTCGCGGAGGACGATGCCCTCCTTCGTCACTTCCATGAAACCCAGTTCGGTTACGATCAGATCCACCTGGCCGACCGCCGTCAGGGGCAGGGTGCAGGTCTTTAGAATTTTCGGCTGGCCATCCTTGGTGCAGTGCTCCATGGCGATGATAACCTTGCGGGCGCCGGCTACCAGATCCATGGCACCGCCCATGCCCGGAACCATCTTGCCCGGGATCATCCAATTGGCCAGATTGCCGGCCTGGTCGACCTGGAGGGCCCCCAGAACGGTCGCGGCCAGATGGCCGCCCCGGATGATGGCAAAGGAGGTGGCGCTGTCAAAGCAGCAGCCGCCCGGCAGGATGGAGACGGGGTTGCCGCCCGCGTCTACGATATCGGGATCCTCCATACCCGGTTCAGGGACAGGGCCTACCCGGATGAAGCCGTTCTCGGACTGGAGGACAATATGAACGTGGTCGGGCACATAATTGGCGACGGAAGTTGGAAGGCCGATCCCCAGGTTGACCACATCGTTGTCCTGGAAGAGCTTGGCCACCCGGCGGGCAATGCGTTCACGCGGATTCATGGTCAGCTCCTTTCTGGACGATCAGGTCTACAAAGAGACAGGGCGTCATGACTTCGTCCGGATCCAATTGACCGGGCTGGACGATCTCATCCACCTCGGCAATGACCAGGTCGCAGGCCATGGCCATGAGAGGGTTGAAGTTCCTGGCAGCCCGGCGGTAGACCAGGTTGCCTGAAGTGTCGGCCTTGTGGGCCTTGAGCAAGGCGACATCGGCCCGGCTGGGCAGTTCCAGGATATAGGTCTTGCCGTCGATTTCCATGATTTGCTTGTTTTCCTCAACGACGGTGCCTACCCCGGTCGGTGTCAAAAAGCCGCCCAGGCCAGCCCCGGCACTGCGGATCTGCTCGGCCAGGGTTCCCTGGGGAACCAGCTGAACCTCAATCTCGCCGGCATTCATCTTGTTTCCTGTTTCACGGTTGGTCCCGATATGGGAGGCGATCACCTTTTTAACCTGGTTGTTGGCAACCAGTTTGCCGACCCCTCTGTCAGCAAATCCCGTGTCATTGGATATAAGGGTCAAATCCCTGATCTCGCTGGCGACGATGGCGTCGACCAGACCCTGGGGCGTCCCCACAGTCATGAAGCCGCCGACCATAATCGACTGCCCGTCCTTGATTCGGGACAGAGCCTCTCTCATGGACACCACTTTACTCACTCGACCACAACCTTTCACTGCGGAGCGGGAACGCTCCTCCTGCCTCAAGCCTACCATCTGAATACTACACCAGGCAGGCTCCCTCTGGAAGGCTTGCGGCTTGTCAGGGAGGCCAAAACTCGTTTATAATATCCGGGCAGAAGACCAGACGTTTTTCTGCCTGCCCGCAAGTCCGGGCGGAATGGATTTTGATAAGTTAACGACAATAGAGGCGCAGCGGATGGGTAAGAGCGGCAGAAAACCCGGGGTCGGGGCCGCGCTGAAGTATTCGTTGCCGAAGGACGTGGGGAGGACCTCTGCCGCACGGACCTGGTAGGCCGCACCAAGGGCGGTTTACTGTCATGCCGGGCATGGAGCGCTATGCGTATTTTGAGAAAAATAGGCGGCGCTTATTTTTTTGAAGCTAAAAACACTACATAGAGGAGGCAGGATGATGATGGAAGCCATGATCCGTGTAAGAATCGGGACCGAAAACGCGCATTACGGGGGAGGTTTGGTTGACGGGGCCTATCTGCTGAAATTGTTCGGCGATGTGGCGACCGAGCTCCTGATCCGGCGCGACGGGGATGAGGGCCTTTTCCGGGCCTATGACAGCGTGGATTTTCTGGCGCCTGTCTTCGCGGGTGACTTCATTGAGGCCAGAGGTTGGATCGAAAGTGAGGGCAACTCATCGCGCAAGATGCGTTTCGAAGCCTGGCGGGTCATCGCGCCAAGGCCCGATCTGTCCGACTCAGCAGCCGACCTTCTGGAAGAACCGGTCCTGGTCTGCCGGGCTTCGGGCACCTGTATCACACTCAAAGACAAACAGCGCCGGTCATAAGGAGAAAGCCGTGTCGAAAATTATTATCACCGCAGCCATCAGCGGGGCGGAAGTAACCCAGCAAATGAATCCGGCCGTGCCCTATACGGTGGACCAGTTTGTCCGGGAGGCCCGGTCCGCCGCAGGGGCCGGCGCCGCCATTATTCATCTTCATGCCCGTCAGGACGACGGATCACCGACCCAGGACCGCGAGCGCTTCCGCCTCCTCATGGAGGCTATCAGGGAAGCCTGCCCCCGGGTCATCATCCAGCCCTCGACCGGAGGGGCAACCGGCATGACGGCTGAGGAGCGCCTGCAGCCGACGGAACTCGCGCCTGAGATGGCAAGCCTGGACTGCGGGACCATGAACTTCGGCGGAGACGAGATTTTTATCAATACAGAGAATATGATCATAGAGTTCGCCGCCCGCATGCGGCAGATGGGAATCAAACCCGAACTGGAATGTTTTGATAAATCCCATATCGATATGGCCCTGCGCCTGGTCAAGCAGGGGCATATTGAGGGGCCGCTGCACTTCAACCTGGTGCTGGGAGTCAACGGCGGAGCCGCGGCGACAGCCCGGGATCTGGTCTTCCTTCGCCACTCCCTGCCGGAAGGCGCCTCCTTTACGGTCTCAGCCATGGGCCGCCACCAGCTGCCCATGAATGTCATGGCCATGGCCATGGGCGGGCATCCCAGAACCGGCTTTGAAGACAACATTTATTACAGCAGAGGGGTGCCGGCCGAAAGCAACGGTCAGCTGGTAGCCCGCCTGGCCCGCCTGGCAGCTGAGATGAACCTGGAAGTCGCGAGTCCGGATGAGGCCCGGGAGCTTTTGCAAATGCCTCCGCTTGATGATTGAAAGGGAAGAAGCCATGACAAGAGGAGATAAATACGGAACCCACCGGGTACTGGATCCAAAAGGCCTGCTGCCGCAGGCGGCCCGCAAGATCGATAACACCATGGAGATCTGTGACAACGAGATCCTGATCGATGTTGCGGCTCTCAATATCGATTCAGCCAGTTTTCGCCAACTGCGGGAGGAGGCGGAAGGCGATCCCGACCGCCTGGTTGCCCGGATCAGGGAGATCGTTGAAGAGCGCGGTAAGATGCAGAATCCCGTGACCGGTTCAGGCGGCATGCTGATCGGCAGGGTAGCCCAAATCGGCCCGGCCTTGAAAGACCGGGATCTGGCCGTGGGCGACCGCATTGCCAGCATGGTGTCTCTTTCCCTGACCCCCCTTCGCATCGACAAGGTGACCGCCCTCCATCCGGAAATTGACCGGCTTGAGATCGAGGGCAAGGCCATTCTCTTTGAAAGCGGCATCTACGCCAAACTGCCCGATGACATGAGCGAGAACCTGGCACTTGCCGTCCTGGATGTGGCGGGTGCGCCGGCCCAGACGGCGCGGATCGTCAAGCCGGGGGACAGTGTCCTGATCCTGGGAGCAGGCGGCAAGAGCGGCTTGCTCTGTGCCTATGAAGCCAAGCGTCAGGCGGGTCAGGAAGGCCGGGTAGTGGGCAGCGATCTGGATGACCGGTCGAGAGATCTCCTGGTCGGCAAGGGGCTGGCGGACGCCTTTTTCACAGCCAACGCCCAAAGGCCGGTGGAAGTCCTGGACAGGGCCCTGGCTTTGAACGGGGGCCGTGAGTACGACGTGGTCATCAACGTGGTCAACACGGAAGGAACCGAGATGTCTTCCATCCTGCCCGCCAGAGAGGATGGGATTGTCTACTTTTTCAGCATGGCGACCAGCTTCACCCGCGCGGCCCTGGGGGCCGAGGGTGTGGGCAAGGACGTCACCATGATCATCGGCAACGGCTACACAAAAAACCACGCGCAATACGCTCTCCAAATCATCCGTGAGAGCCAGGCTTTGCGGGAACGGTTTGAAAGCGTCTACGCGTAAGGAAAGGATAAGGCCATGAAAGCGGAGGACAAATATATCAATAAGGCAGGCCAGGCCAGGCGCCTGGAGCTCTTTCCCGGCGTTTCGGATGAAGACTGGAAGAGCTGGCAGTGGCAGGTCAAAAACAGAATCACCAGCCTGGAAGGCTTGACGGATTTGCTGGTTTTGACCCAGGAGGAGATCGATGGCGTGGAGGAAGCCCTCCAGCAGTTCCGCATGGCCATCACGCCCTACTACCTGACCCTGATTGATCCTGATGATCCCGGCGACCCGGCAAGAAAGCAGGCTATTCCGACAGCTTATGAGCGGCAATCGGCACCGGAGGACCAGGACGACCCCCTCCATGAGGACGGCGATTCCCCCGTCTTTGGCCTGACCCATCGCTATCCGGACCGGGTTCTCTTTCTGATCACCGATATGTGTTCCATGTACTGCCGCCACTGTACCAGGCGGCGGCTGGCCGGTCAGAAAGACGGCGCCCGTACCCGGGCCGAGATCGACGCCTGCATTGACTACATCCGGGAGCATCCCATGATCCGCGACGTCCTCCTGTCAGGAGGGGACGCCCTGCTCATGAGCGATGACCGGCTGGAATACATCCTCAAGGCCCTGCGGGAGATCGACCACGTGGAGATCATCCGGATCGGCACCCGGACGCCGGTTGTCATGCCCCAGCGCATCACGCCGGAACTCTGCGCTCTCTTCAAGAAATACGGGCCTGTCTGGCTCAACATGCAGTTCAACCACCCCAATGAAATCACGCCGGAGAGCCGGGACGCCTGCGCCATGCTTGCCGAGGCAGGTATTCCGCTGGGCAACCAGTCGGTCCTCCTGCGCGGCATCAATGACTGTGTGCATGTCATGCGCCAGCTGGTTACGGGCCTGGCCTGGATCAAGGTCCGCCCCTATTACATCTATCAGTGCGACCTGACCCGGGGAATCTCCCATTTCCGTACCTGCGTATCCAAGGGGATCGAGATCATCGAGGGTCTTCGGGGGCACATCTCTGGCTTCTGCGTTCCCACCTTTGTTGTCGATGCTCCGGGCGGCGGCGGCAAGATACCGGTCATGCCCGACTACATGATCTCGCAGAGCCCTGAACGGGTGGTCCTCCGCAACTACGAAGGGGTCATTTCCACCTACACCCAGCCGGGCAGCTACGAAAGCCAATGCAGCTGCCCCGTCTGCAGCGGTCAGCGGAAGGTCCAGGTCATCGGGGTGTCCGGCTTGCTGGAAGGTCAGCAGGAATCTCTGGAACCCACCGGCCTGCTCCGCAAGACCAAGCTGGACAAAGGCGCCGAATACATTTAAACCATGGATCGGCGGCTTGGACAGGCGGATCTCTTTGATCTGCTGGGACTGGAGCAGCTTTCTTCGCTTGCCCTGATCGGCCTGGGAAAAAACGCCGGCAAGACAAGCGTCTTGAATCACCTAATCCGGGCCTTCCATGAAAAACCACAAGGCCGCAGCCTTGCACTGACTTCGGTGGGGCGGGACGGCGAAGGCCGGGATCTGGTTACAGGCGGCCATAAGCCCCGCATTTTCGTCCATCCAGGCGATCTGATTGCCACAGGCCGCCAGTCTATCCCTTCATGCGACGCCGTTCTGGAGATCCTCGAACTTTCCGGCCTCCATACGGCCGCAGGTGAGGTAGTTCTGGCCAGGGCTGTGACAGGCGGCCTGGTCGAACTTGCCGGGCCCTCTCTGGCTTCAGATCTCAAGGTCTGCGAAAAGCTCTTTCGCCGCCATGATCCCTCCTGTCTCTTTCTGGTCGACGGGGCCCTGGACCGGAGGTCCCAGGCCGGAGGCGGCCTGACCCAAGCCCTGGTTCTGGCCGCCGGTATGGCCAACGCTGACAGTATGGACCAGCTGGCTCTCCAGGTGGAAAGGCAGGTCCTGCTTCTGACCCTGCCGGCCCTGGACAGGGAACTGGCAGAGCCCGTCAGGGAGCTCATGGACAGGCGCCCCAAAGTCAGGGCTCTGGCCCTGGACGGCCGGGGCGGTATCCGTTCCCTGCTCGAGGCTGATTCCCTTGCCGGATGCGGCGGTCAGGCGGCGGAAGCACTGGAGGAGGGAGATCGCTTCCTTGTCCTGCGCGGCGCCCTGACGGACCGGCTGATTCAGGACCTTCTGACCAATGGGCTTCCCGGTGGACTGACCCTGGTTGCTGAGGACGGGACCAGGCTCTTCCTGAGTCAGGAATCCCTGGACCGGCTCCAGGGCAGGGGAGTTCAACTGGCGGTCCTCCACCGACTGGCCCTGGGGATGGTCTCTTTGAATCCCATGAGGCGGGACGGCAGCCTGGCCGATTCTGCCGCCCTTCTGGCGGCGGTCCGAAGCCGGGTCAAGGTACCGGTTCTGGACCTGGGGCCGGCGCCGGGTTTTGTTACCGGACAGGAAGGTGATGAGACATGCTGATCATGAGCCGGCAGGATCGGGAGAGGTTGGGCTTGAATCAGGCCCTGGAAGCCTGTCTCTGCCTGACCCCGCAAGGAAGAAGGCTGAAAGCCAAACACAGCTACCATGGGCCCGAATCACGGTCCTTGCTGGAGACGGAACTTGCGGCCGTCGAAAATCTGGCAGCCTTCATCAAACATCATCCTGCAGCCGTACGGCAGGCAGAAATCTTGCTCAGATCATTCAAGGATCTGCGCGGGACCCTGGCAGGTCTGGCCAGAAATCGCCTGCTGGATCTGGCGGAATTGTTTGAAATCAAGGAGGCAGTGGCGCTCTTCCACAGCCTGATGAAAGAATCGGCTCTCCTTGACAAGGCAGGTCTGTCACTTACAGCCGTCAGGGAAGTGGAAGTTCTGCTGGATCCCAGGAGCCTTCAGACAAGCGGCTTTTATCTCTACGATGACTACTCAACCGCCCTGGCCTCCCTTCGCAAGGAGCGCCGTCTTATCGAAGAAAAACTGGAAGAGGCGGGGGAAGCAGACCGGCCTGCCCTTCTTGTCCAAAGAAGAGACTTAGTTGACCGCGAAGCTGCGGAGGAAGCTCTTGTCCGGCGAAACCTGAGTGATAGCATCAGCCCCTGGCATAAAGAACTGGAGTCCAATTTTGAAACAGTCGGCCTCCTGGATTTCCGTCTGGCAAAGGCGCATCTGGCCCTGGCCTGGGGAGCGTCCAGGCCGGACCTTCTGGACCAGGGGTCTGTCCTGGTCCTGGAAGGCTTTCATCACCCGGTCATATCGGAACACCTGGTTTCCAGGGGTGCCGTCTACCAGAGACAGACCCTGACTCTGGCACCGGGGACGACGGTCCTGACCGGAGCCAATATGGGCGGCAAAAGTGTTGCCCTCAAGGCCATGACCCTGAGCCTGATTCTGGTCCACCTGGGCTACTTTCCGCCGGCGGAATACGCTGCTGTCCCCCTCTTTGACTTCATCAGCTACAGTTCGGACTATCTGGACACGACCCGGCGCGGTCTTTCGACCCTGGCTGCCGAACTGGTCAGAATCCGGGAAGATGCCCGCCTGGCCAGGGAGAAGGTGGGGCTGACCGTCATTGACGAACCCTTCCGCGGAACCAACCCGGAGGAGGCAGGGGCTCTGATCGGCGCTCTCTGCCGCTTTTACGCAGGGCTTGCGGGATCGCTTGTCCTGGCTACTCATTACCGGACACCCCAAGGCCAGGGTATCCGCCACCTGCGGCTGGCAGGTCTTGTCAAGGCGGACCTTGAGGAAATCATTGAGGGTTCCGGGACCGGGCTTGGAGATGATGAAGCCATCCGCCGCATTGAATCCCTTATGGATTATTCCATTGAAGCAGTTGATGGCAGTGCCGGGCCGCCGGATGGGGCCATCCGGCTGGCGCGCTGGCTGGGTCTTGACGGAACCATTCTTGAACACTTGGAGGACTAGAGGAGATGTATCGTGGCTGAACTCAGACTGGACAGGGGGAAGATTGACAGGGCCCGGCAGACGGCGTCCGCTATCGCGGATCAGGTCGGCAGCCAGCTTGCCCCCTTAACGACAGTGGCCGTGGAACGGGCAGTCCTGAGACTTGCGGGGATCCAGGGCGTGGACGCGGCCGGCGTCCCCCTGGTCAATGTTCTGGTCGACCACCTGCAGGACAAGGGAGTTCTCCAGGAGGGGGCTTCCTATTGGCTGGCCCAGGGGGTTCTGACAAGCGGCATGAATCCGCAGGAACTGGCCCTGGCCGTTGCGGGCAAGGGGCTGGATCTGACCTCGCTTGAGATGCAGGATCCATACGCCTGCTCGCTCTGGTCCAGAGAACTGGCCGCCAAAGCCCTGGAACGAATCCGGACCAACCGCCTGCAGAGGGAGACAGCCCTGGAGACCATGGCGCCCAGGGAAAGCCCCTGGCTTTACGCTATTGTCGCTACGGGCAATATCCACGAGGATACCATCCAGGCCCAGGCAGCCGCCCGTCAGGGGGCGGACATCATCGCCGTCATCCGGACGACCGGCCAAAGTCTCCTGGATTATGTTCCTTATGGAGAGACAACCGAAGGCTTCGGCGGGACAACAGCAACCCAGGAAAACTTCCGGCTCATGCGCGGCGCCCTGGACCAGGTCGGCCGGGAAAAAGGCCGCTATATCCGTCTCTGCAACTACTGCTCAGGTCTTTGCATGCCGGAAATCGCCGTCATGGGAGCCTTTGAGCGGCTGGACGTCATGCTGAACGATGCCCTCTACGGCATCCTCTTTCGGGATATCAACATGCAGCGGACCCTGATCGACCAATCCTTCTCACGCATGATCAACGGAGCGGCAGGGGTTATCATCAACACCGGCGAGGACAATTACCTGACCACCTCCGACGCTTATGAAGAAGCCCACACGGTCCTGGCCTCCCAGTTCATCAATGAACAGTTTGCCCTTGCGGCCGGTATGCATGAAAGTCAGATGGGCCTGGGGCACGCCTTTGAAATGGACCCGGAGCTGAAAGACTCCTTCCTGTATGAATTGGCCCAGGCCCAGATGGCCCGGCAGATCTTCCCCCTGGCGCCCTTGAAATACATGCCGCCCACCAAGCACATCACAGGCAATATTTTTCAGGCCCACATCCAGGATGCCCTCTTCAACATGGCCGGTGTCCTGTCAGATCAGCAGATCCTGCTCCTTGGCATGATGACAGAGGCCATCCATACGCCCCACCTGGCCGACCGGGCCCAGGCTCTGGCCAATGCCCGCTATATCCGCCAGGCCATGGGGTCCCTGGGATCCGAAATCACCTGGAAGGAAGGCGGCCTCATGGAGCAGCGGGCCGATCAGGTCCTGACCCGGGCCCTGGACCTTCTGGAGAAGATCCAGAGGGACGGCCTTTTCCAGGCCCTGGAGGCCGGCCTCTTCGCGGGTGTCAAGCGAAGATTCGAGGCTGGCAAGGGTCTTCAGGGCGTCATCCGCAAGGGCCGCCACTATGACAATCCCTATCCGGCGCTCTTCCTTGAAGAGCAGCAAAAGATGGCAGAAGGAGGGGACCGATGAATTCCGATCAAAAACCCAGGCCGGATCTGACCCATCTAAAACCTTACGGCGATACCATGGACGACGGCCGGATCCAGCTGAGCTTCACCCTGCCAGTCCCCGACGGGGACCGGGCCCTGGAGGCCGCCCGGCTCCTCCTGCTCTCCATGGGTCTGTCCAACCCCCTGATTGCCTGGCATGAGGCTCTGGACCAGGATTTCACCTACTTCATTGCCTACGGGACCTATGAAAAGGGAATTGATTACAGCCGGATCCAGGTTGAATCGGCCGGGGAAGAGACCATGAGTCTGGCGGAGACGGATCAATTTATCCGCGACTATTTTGGCCGCAAGATCCGGGTCATTGGAGCCAGTACCGGGACGGACGCCCATACGGTCGGTATCGACGCTATTATGAATATGAAGGGTTTCGCCGGCCATTACGGCCTGGAGCGCTATGCCATGCTGGAGACCCTGAATCTGGGCAGCCAGGTGGACAATGAGGATTTTATCCGCCAAGCCGTCCACTTCGATGCAGATGTCCTTTTAGTCTCGCAGACCGTGACCCAGAAGGATGTCCATGTGAAGAATATTTCAGAACTGGTCGAGCTTTTGGAAGCCGAATCCTTGCGCCAGCGCTTCCTCCTGATTGTCGGCGGTCCGCGCATTACCAATGAACTGGCCAAGGAACTGGGCTGCGACGCCGGCTTCGGTTCAGGGAAATACGCAGATGAGGTAGCAAGCTATCTGGCCATGGAAATGGTCAGGAGAAAAGAAAGTGGGAGGGGATAAGGAAATGAGAGTCTTTGTTGCCGGATGCGGCACCATGGGGTCCGGAATCGCGCAGGTTTTTGCGTCTTACGGACATGAAACAATCATGTATGACCGGACGGAGGATCTGGTGGAGCGGGGCTTTGCCGCCATCGATAAGCAGCTGGCCCGCCTGCTGGAGAAAGGCCGCATCAGCCAGGAGGGCAAGGATAGCCTGGTCTCACTGCTTACCCGGTCGACCGTTCTGGAAGACGCGAAAGGGGCAGATCTGGTCATCGAGGCCATCTTTGAGGACCTTGAGGCCAAACGGGATCTTTTCACCAGACTGGATGCCCTTTGCGGATCTGACTGTCTCTTCGCCTCCAATACCTCCTCGCTTTCCATTTCAGACCTGGCAGCCGGGCTCAGCCATGAGGCCAATTTCCTGGGCATGCATTTTTTCAACCCGGCTCCTGTCATGAAACTGGTCGAACTGATCAGGGGGAAGGCCAGCTCGGCGGAAACCATGGACAGGGCGGCTGCCCTGGTCCGCTCCATCGGCAAGGAGCCTGTCTTCTGCGAGGAGAGTCCGGGCTTCATCGTCAACCGTCTCCTGATTCCCATGATCAACGAGGCAGTCAATTTGCTGGATCAAAAAATTGCCACCGCAGAGGATATCGACCAAGCCATGAAGCTGGGCGCCAATCACCCCATGGGTCCCCTGGCCCTGGCCGATTTTATCGGCATTGACATTGTCCGCGATATCATGGTCATCATCTGTCAGGGAACCGGTGACGACAAATATGCGCCCAGCCCGCTTCTGGACCGGATGGTTGAAGAGGGTAAACTGGGAAGGAAAAGCGGACAGGGATTTTATACCTATTAAGGAATCATGGAGGAAGCTATGAAAGAAATTGTCATCCTGGGAGCCTGCCGGACGCCCATCGGAAAATTCGGGGGCAGCCTTGCCGGCGTCCCGGCGGCCAAGCTGGGGGAGATTGTCATCAGGGAAGCCATTAATCGGGCAGGCATCAAGCCGGAGGATGTTGATGAAGTCCTTATGGGCTGTATCCTGACAGCCGGTCTGGGCCAGAACGTCGCCCGTCAGGCGGCCATGGGCGCGGGAATCCCCGAGAGCGTACCCGCAACAACCATTAATAATGTCTGCGGCTCCGGCCTCAAGGCTGTGACCCTGGCGGCTGCCCTCATCCAGAGCGGACAGGCTCAGGTAGTCATCGCGGGCGGAACGGAGAACATGTCCCGGGCTCCCTATCTCCTGGACAAGGCCAGGGACGGCTACCGCATGGGGGACGGCACCCTGATCGACAGCATGATCAAGGACGGTCTCTGGGATGTTTTCGGCGACTACCACATGGGGATTACAGCCGAAAAGGTCGCGGAGCGTTACGGCATCAGCCGTGAAGACCAGGATGCCTACGCCCTGGAGAGCCAGCTGCGAACGGAAAGCGCCCAGGGCCAAGGCCGTTTCAAGGAAGAAATTGTCCCGGTTCTCATCAGGGATCGCAAGAATGAGTATGAATTTGACACGGATGAATACCCGCGCCTGGGAGCCACTCTTGAAGGACTCCAGAAACTGCGGCCGGCCTTCCAGAAGGAGGGGTCTGTCACAGCAGGCAACGCCTCGGGTATCAATGACGGGGCAGCGGCCCTGGTGGTCATGAGCCGGGAGAAGGCTGACCAGCTGGGCCTGGTCCCCATGGCAACCTTCAAGGCGGGTGTATCGGTCGGCCTGGATCCGGCTTATATGGGCATGGGCCCCTACTACGCCACCCGCAAGCTTCTTGAAGAGACCGGCCTGACCCTGGATGAGATTGACCTGATTGAATTCAATGAGGCCTTTGCCGCCCAGTCCCTGGCGGTTATGAAGGAGCTTGCGGCCGATCCCGGCAAGATCAATGTAAACGGCGGTGCCATCGCCCTGGGCCATCCGGTGGGAGCTTCCGGCGCCCGTATCCTGGTGACCCTGCTTTATGAAATGAAGAGACAGGGTGCCAAGCGCGGCCTGGCTTCGCTTTGCATTGGGGGCGGCATGGGGATCGCGGCCATGGTGGAGAACTGAGAGGAGATCCCATGTCTACCATCCTGCTTGAACAAAAAGACCATATAGCGGAATTGACCATCAACCGGCCGGAGGAGCTGAACGCCCTCAATCGGGCGGTTCTGCATGAACTCTCGGATATTCTGGGTAAGCTTGAAGAAGATGGGGGGATCCGCGCCCTCATCTTGACAGGCGCAGGTGACCGGGCCTTTGTCGCCGGGGCGGATATTGAAGAAATGGCGGACATGAACCGGACGGAGGCGGAGATTTTTGCCCGCTTCGGCAATCGGGTCATGCGCCAGCTGTCATCCTTTTCTGCTCCCGTTATCGCGGCTATCAATGGTTATGCCCTGGGCGGCGGTTTTGAGCTGGCTCTTGCCTGTGATCTGCGGATCGCTTCCAGGAAGGCCCGCTTTGCCTTCCCTGAAACGGGCCTGGGCATTACGCCCGGCTTTGGAGGCACCCAGCGCCTGCCAAGACTTGCGGGGCCCATGATTGCCCTGGATCTGATTCTGACGGGCAGGCGGATCACAGCCGATGAAGCCAGGGAACTCCTTATCATTAATGAGGTGACAGAGGCGGAGGACCTCATGCCCCGGGCCCGCGAAACAGCCCGGATCATTGCTTCCAAAGCCCCCTGCGCCATCCGCGAAGCCAAGCGGGCCATACGCCAGGGCATGCGCATTACCCTGGACGAAGGCCTAGTTCTTGAGGGGACCTGTTTCGGCCGCTGCTTCAAAACGGAAGACCAGAAACGGGCCATGCGGGCCTTCCTGGACAAGGAAGAACCGCCTGCCTTTACTGGGGAATAGATAGGAATATGTGTGTAACAAATGCACAGGACGACCCCGGGATCCCCGGATGGAGGGGCGGCCGCAAGCATTCATGACCCCCGGTTCCTCAGGGATTCCGGGCCAGGAGGGGAAAGAGGGGAAAGAATCCGCTGCGTGACAAGGGCAGGCGGATTGATGTAGTATGTGTACCGAAGCCGCATCAAAAGTTGATGAATAAATGGCTTCATGCTAAATTGATAGCAACATTATTATTGGAGGTCCAAGTATGAGTAAGCATTTACTTAGGAAATCACTTGTCTTACTTCTGGTGGCTGTGATGGCATTTGCCGTGTTTGGCTGTGCCCCCAAGACACCGGATCCGACGGGTGAACCAACAGTGGCACCGACTGAGCCGCCCAAGGAAGTCAAAGCAGACGTTCCGGCGGATCGTTATGACGCACTGGCCACACCGAGAACGGGCAGCAATGCCACCGTACCCCTCGTCGTCAGCACAGGCACCCTGGATGGGAAATTCAACCCCTTCTTCGCCACCTCTGCCTATGACGTGGATGTGTACGGCATGACCCAGCTGGGCCTGTTGTATTACAACAAGCTTGGTGCACCGGAAGCCGGCATCAACGTCCCGAGCTTCGCCTATGATTTCTCAACAGAGATCGCCGGCGACACCTCGGTCTACACCTTTGTCCTCAAGAACAAGATCCCCTTCAGCGATGGGACCATCATGAGTGCCAAGGATGTCCTCTTCTCCATGTATGTGTTGGCTGACCCCATGTATGATGGCTCATCCACCTTCTACACCATGGCAATCCAGGGCATCGACGAGTACCGTCTCCAGACATCAAAAGACGTCCTTGAGAAGGTCGAAGCCATTCTCGCCGCCGGCATCGAAGGCGACGATGAATTGGTCATCAACCCCGCCAGCGGCGTCAGCGAAGCTGACCAGGAGAAATTCTGGAGCTATCTGGACGAAGCAGGCACCATTTTTGCTCAGGAAATCTCTGACTACGTCAATGCCAAATATCCCCAGTACATCGGCAGCGAATACTTCCCCGGCTATGAAGCTGCGGACGTTGCCGCCGACGCCAACAAGCAAGTTGCTTTCGGCATGGTTATGTGGGGCTTCGGCGACCTTGATGACGACGGCAATTTCGTCGACATCCAGGACAATGTCTATGTCTTCGGTGAAGATACCGTTGACGCTGGCGTCTACTGGGAGAACATCCTCTTCGCTTACGGCTATGACATCGACGGCATCAACGAAGAAGCCGCCGGCGACCTGGGCGTAGACGACTACACCAAAGATCTTTACATCTCTTCAGAAGGCCAGGTCGAAGGCGGTGTTCCCAGCATCACCGGCATCACCTCCGGCACCCTGACGTCCGATGACGGCGTTGAGAGAGAATTCATCAAGATCGTCCTGGACGGTGTTGATCCGACCGCCATCTTCAAATTCGGCGTTTCCGTTACCCCCTTCCATTACTACACCGAAGGCTATGCGGGCTCCCTGAATGCTTTCGGCGTTGACGTCGGAAACGCGGACTTCATGAAACATCTGAAGACCAAGAATGACAATCCCGTTGGCGCAGGCCCCTACGTCTTTGAAGAGTACAAAGACAACGTGGTTACCTACGGCCCCAACGAGAGCTTCCTGCTCGGCTCGCCGCGCATCCACACCTTCCGTTATCAGGAAATCACCCTGGGCGCCGAGCTTGACGCGCTGAAGACCGGCACAGTCCACTATGCCGATCCCTCCGCCTCAACCACCATCATCAACGACATCACCGCTGGTGAAGGCGACTACGCGAAACTCAACTACACTCTGGTCGACAATGACGGCTACGGCTACATCGGCATCCAGGCTCAGGCCATTCCTGAGTTCCAAGTCCGTAAAGCCCTGGCCCATGCCATGAACGTGGGACTTGCTGTTGATGACTACTACGGCGAACTGGCCTCAGTCAACAACCGCACCATGACCAAAGTCCTCTGGGCCTATCCCGACAACCCGGCAGACCTCTTCCCCTATGACGGAAGCGGCGAAGTTTCCAAGGGACTCTTCATTGATGCCGGCTACGTCTTTGACGGCGGCGTCATGAAGTACCCTGAAGGCCACGAAAAAGCTGGCCAGCAGGTTACCTTCAAGTTCACCCTGCCTTCAGAAGCCAAGGATCACCCGGCTGGCTCCATCATGATCGATACCCAGGAAGTCCTGGCCAAGATCGGCGTCAAAGTTGACATCGAGACCGACCAGAACCTCCTCAACAAGCTTTCCACTGCCTATGACAGCGGCATCCAGGTTTGGGCTGCTGCCTGGGGCGGCGGCGGCGTCGATCCTGACATGTTCCAGATCTGGTACTCCGACCCCAAGGTCAACCAGCAGCCCCCGCGCGCCGGCCTCTTCTATCTCTATGAGAACGGCTCCGACGTGGAAAAAGCCATGCTGACCAGACTGAATGAGCTGATCGTTGCCGGCCGTTCCACCCTGGACGTTGAAGAGCGCAAGACCATCTACAAGGAAGCTCTTGAGCTCTCAACCGGTATCGCGGTCGAAATCCCGACCTACCAGAGGAAGAACATGTTCGTCTACAACAAGGATGTCATCGATGGTGACTCCCTCTTCAGCGGCGAAGATGTCACACCCTTCCAGTCGCCCCTGAGCTTCATCTGGAATGTCGAACTGCTCGACTAATCAAAACCGTTAACGAAGTGGCTTGAAGCCGCTCCGCGCAAGGCTTGGATTTAAATCCAGGCCTTGCGCTTTTTGATACTAAGGGGCACCATGCCTGCCTCTATGGGATCGGCCTTTGCGGTTGCCCCATGCGGTCAGGTTTGCTATCTTAGATAGGCGGTAACCTGACAGGTTACTCTGAGCAGATGGAGGGGGGAGTCATCCGTATTGTCCGTTTCCGGGCTGACGGATTGATGACATGGTTCAGAAATCACGCTTTTCTGACGAATAGAGGAATGATATGTGGAAGTATATTCTGAAGAGGCTGGGTCTGGCATTTCTCATAATTCTGGGAGTGTCAGTGCTCATCTATCTCCTGAGCATGTTGATGCCCGCTGACTACATCGACAATCAGACATCGGCGGCCGTGCAGAACGGCTCCATGACCCTGGATGATGTGCAGCGGCTCAAGGAACTCTACGGTCTGGCCGACAAGAGTTTTTCGGGTATTATCACCAGCTACACCAAATGGCTGAGCAGTACCCTGTCGGGAGACCTGGGCTTCTCCTTTCTTTACGGGAAGCCGGTCACAAAGGTCCTGGGAGACTATATCTGGATCTCCTTCCTTGTAGCCTTTATATCTTACATCCTGGAGATCATCATCGGCATTCCCATGGGCATCAAGGCCGCTGTCAATCAATACAGCACCTATGACTACACTGTGTCGGTCTTTGCCATGGCCGGGACGTCCCTGCCGTCCTTCTTCCTGTCGGCCCTCCTCATGAATGTCTTTGCCATCAAGCTTAAGATCTTCCCGCTGCAAGGGCTGGTGACGGCCACCAAGGTCTTCGCCAAGGACGCCCATCTGGCAATCTTTCTGGACAAGGCCTGGCATCTGGTTCTTCCCATAGCCGTCCTGACTCTGCTTGGAATCGGCGGTGTCATGAAATTCACAAGAACCAACATGCTGGAAGTTCTTAATTCCGATTACATCAGGACAGCGCGCGCCAAGGGCTTGTCGGAACATACCGTCACCTATCGGCACGCCTTCCGAAATACCATGATTCCGCTGGTCACCTCGCTTTCGGGAATGCTTCCCGGCCTCTTCGGCGGCGCCATGATCACAGAGACCGTCTTCTCCATACCCGGAATTGGGTATATGGCCCTGCGGGCCACTCAGCAGGGGGATATCCCCTTTATCATGGGCTATAACATGTTCCTCTCCATTCTTACGGTTACGGGCATGCTGCTCTCCGACTTGATGTACATGGTTGTTGACCCCCGGGTCAAATTATCTTGAGGAAGGGGGAACCAAGTTATGGATGTCAATAAAGAACCAAACAGAAATCAGCAGTATATCGACATGGATGACCATGTTGAGACGGGTTTTGAGGAAAACTTCCGTGTCATTTCCCCGGGCCGCATGGTTGCCAAGCGCTTCTTCAAGAGCAAGCTCTCCATCGCCGGCCTGATCATGGTCATCTTCGTCTTTGTCTTCTCCTTCGTTGGACCCTGGATCATTGATCTGACCTGGAAGTATAAGGAGACACAGGTATTCAAGATCGAACGCAACTCGGACATGGTGTCTTCAGCCCAGTTCCGGGGACCCGACGGGAGATCTTACTCCTATTACGATAAATCCATCACTGTGGTGCAGTTCAAGGCTCCCATTGACAAAAATCACTGGCTGGGCACGGACACATCCGGTTTTGATATTCTGACCCGCCTCATGTACGGAGGACGGATTTCACTGGTCATCTCCTTCATTGTCATCATCATGGAGACTATTCTGGGGGTGCTCCTGGGCGGACTTGCGGGTTACTTCGGCAAATGGGTCGACCAGACCATCATGCGGGTGGTCGATATCTTCGCCTGCCTGCCCGGCCTGCCCATCCTGCTGATCCTGTCGGCCACCATCAGCTCCATAGAGGCCATACCCGCTGAACACCGAATATACTATTTGATGGCCTTTCTGACCCTCATGGGGTGGACCGGCGTGGCCCGTCTGGTCAGAGGCCAGATCCTCATGCTGCGGGAGCAGGAATACATGATGGCCGCGGAGACAACCGGTATCAGTGCCTTCAAGAAGATCTTCAAGCATCTGGTTCCCAACGCCATGCCGCAGCTGATCGTCAGCGCGACCCTGGGCCTGGGCGGTGTCATTCTCTACGAATCCACCCTCTCCTACCTGGGGCTGGGCGTGCCCTTCCCCCGCGCGGCCTGGGGATCCATGATCGCTCTGGCTGACCCCTCCAAGGGCCAGGAAATTCTTGCCAACTACCCCAACATGTGGGTGCCTGCCGGCATCCTCATCGTGATCGCGGTTCTGGGCTTCAGCTTCATGGGCGATGGCCTTCGGGATGCCTTTGACCCGAGAATGAAAAGGTAGGTGACCACTTTGGCACGTTTTAAGATTTTTCAGCGCAAAAAGATCGAAGGCATCGACGATTCGGTCTATTTGACCGTACGCGAGGAGCGCCGCATCAGCCGCAGCAACAACCGGATCATCAAACGGTTCGAGCGGGCCAAGGCAAGAAAGAACGTTCCCGAAAAAGAATACCTCTCAACCATGCGGGATCCCAACAACGTGGTTGAATTTGAGGATCTGCATACCTATTTCTTCACAGACGTGGGAACGGTCAAGGCCGTCAACGGTGTCAGCTTCGACATCCCCCAGGGGAAAATCGTCGGGGTGGTCGGAGAGTCCGGCTGCGGCAAATCGGTGACCAGCCTTTCGCTTATGCAGCTGGTCCAGGCCCCCACGGGCCAGGTCGTATCCGGCAGTATCCGCTACAAGGCAACCGACGGCAAGGTCTATGACATAACCAAGATGCCCAAGGACCAGATGCTCAAAATCCGCGGCAAAGAAATCGCCATGATTTTCCAGGAGCCCATGACCAGCCTGAATCCCGTCTTCAAGATCGGGGCCCAGCTGGACGAAGTTCTTCTGGTCCACAATGAAGTTGATTCGGACGCGGAAGCCAAGGCGCGCACCATTGAGATGCTGCATCTTGTCGGAATCGCCGACGTCGAGAAAATCTACAACAATTATCCTCATGAGCTGTCCGGCGGCATGCGCCAGCGCGTCATGATCGCCATGGCGCTGGCCTGCAACCCGCGCCTGGTCATCGCCGATGAGCCGACCACTGCCCTGGACGTTACCATCCAGGCCCAGATTCTGGAGCTCCTGAGGGAAATCAAAGACAAGTACGAGGGCAGTATCATGTTCATCACGCATGACCTTGGGGTTATCGCGGAGATGGCAGACTATGTCGTCGTCATGTATGCGGGACGCATCGTGGAACAAGGAACCGTCCGGGAGATCTTCCATCATCCCAAGCATCCTTACACGGTCGGTCTCATGAAATCCAAACCCGGCGGCGAGAAGGTGGGCGACAGGCTCTACAGTATCAGGGGCCAGGTTCCAAACCCGATCAACATGCCGGATCATTGCTATTTTTGCAACCGTTGCGACCGCGCCATGGAGATTTGTCATAAGCATTATCCGGCCATGACAAACTTCAATGAAGATCACGCCGCAGCCTGCTTCCTGTACAGCGATAACATCCTGCAGGAAGAAGCGGTTATGGAGAGCATAAGGTAGAGGATTATGGCCAACGATAAACGACTGGATCATTTCGACGACGACATCCTCGTTGTCAACAACCTTAAGAAGTACTTTCCCCTCACCAAATTCGGTCTGGGCAAGCGGCGCGCTTACGTCAAGGCCGTCGACGATGTGTCCTTCTCCATCAAGAGAGGGACGACCATGGGCCTGGTCGGTGAATCAGGCTGCGGTAAGACGACGGTCGGCCGAACCATCCTGCGTCTCCACGACGTGACGGGGGGCGAAGTTTTCTTCGACGGCAAAGATCTGTCCAAGGTCTCCAAGCGCGAGCTGCGCAAGATGCGGCCGCAAATGCAGATGATCTTCCAGGATCCTTACTCCAGCCTTTCACCTCGTATTCCGGTTGGTGAAATCATCGGAGAAGCTGTCAAATCCCACAATATCGTGCCCAAGAACCGCTATCGGTCCTATATCCTCAAGGTCATGCGCGATTGCGGCCTGCAGCCTCAGTATTTCTACCGCTATCCGCATGAATTCTCGGGCGGCCAGAGGCAGCGGATCAGTATCGCCCGGGCTGTCGCGCTCAACCCCAAGTTCATCATCGCCGATGAACCCCTGAGCGCCCTGGACGTATCCATTCAGGCCCAGATCATCAACCTGCTCAAGGACCTGCAGGACCAGTTCGGCTACACCTACCTCTTTATTTCGCATGACCTCTCGGTCGTCGAATATATTTCCGACACGGTAGGCGTCATGTACCTGGGGACCATGATGGAGATGGGCGACAAGAAGAAGATCTTCTCCAACCCCATGCATCCATACTCCAAGGCCTTGCTGTCGGCGGTTCCCGTATCCGATCCGGATGTCAAGATGGACAGGATCGTACTCAAGGGCGATATCCCAAGTCCTGTCAATCCGCCCTCGGGCTGCAAGTTCCGCACCCGCTGCCCAAGTGTCATGCCCATCTGCGCCGAGATCGCTCCCAAGTTCAAGGAGTACGAAGAAGACCACTGCGTTGCCTGCCACCTTTACAACCAGGACTGATCCGGGGAGAAAGAGTTGGACAAGAAAGACAAAAAAGAGAAGTTCGTAGACGATGGCCGCGTAATCGCCGACATGTCGGTCGACGGTATGCCGCCGCCATTGCTGGGACGCAAGGCCTACAAGAAACGCAGGCAGGAGACGGCAGGCACTGAAGCCAAGCTGTCGCCAAGAGAGTATGTATCTGTCTTTTTCGGCATGATATCCTCTTATGCCCTGGTGGGTTTGGTCGTCTTTGGCGGCCTGGCGCTCTTTATATTGTTCTGTATCAAAGTTTGGTTTAAATAACGGATCCATAAAACCGTTTAGGGGGAAGACCGTCCATGAAAACAAAGAGAATGACCTATCCTCTGATCCTCTTGATCATGATTGCAGCTTTCAGCCTGTTCCTTACCGCCTGTTCAACGTCCGGCAAGGCCGCTGACCCGGGCGATTGGGGTTTTGATTGTCTGGTAACCTATCACGCGCTTGGCGGTGTCGTCAACAACCGGGAAGTCCGCGAGACTTACTACATGAAAAACTCCTATATCTTCAAGCCAGCCGGCACAACCAACATGTTGATTGAGCCGGTCCGGGACGGCTATGTCCTGGCAGGTTGGTACACAGCCAAGGAGGACCTTGCCGGCGCGGAAGGCTTGTACACATTCAGGGAAGAGGACCGCTGGGATTTCCAGGAAGACCGGGTGACCGGGGATATGACTCTTTACGCCCGCTGGGTCCCCCAGGGACGGGTTGATTACGTGGACGCCGCAACAGGCGAAGTCAGATTCTCCAAAAACATCACCAGCAACGAGGCCATCCAGCCTCTGACCAGCGCGGTCGAACAGCTGATCGCCAAGCCCGGCATGACCTTTGACGGCTATTATGCCGATCAGAACCTCCTGACCCCCTACCCCTTCAATACCTATGTCCATAAGGAGCTGATCCCCACCAACCAGGAAGTCTACGATCAGCTCTTTCTTCTCTTCCCCCAATATATGAAGAAGATTGAGTTCGAAGAGCCGTCCAAGGAGGACCTCGAATCCCAGCAGGACTTCACCGATCTCTACATCAACCGCCTGGGCTACGAGATTACGACAGATGACCAGGCCGCCAGAGCGGAGATCCGCAAAGCCAAGGACCGGATCCTGGAAGAGGCCATAGATTACTACGCGGGCAATACGGCCGACAAGATCATCTATCTCAAGTATTCGGAGGGCCGCTTCATCCAGGTCTCCAGGGTATCCGATCTCAAGGTGGGCGGAAAAGTCGGTTTCTTCGATCAGGATCAGGCCGGCAACCCCATCGATGGTTACATCTTTACCCGCGACGTGGACTTCTCGGGTGAAACCGTCACCATGGCCGATAGCTTCAGCGGCAAACTGGTCGGTAATGGTTACAGCCTCAAGAACATCCGGCTGGTCATGAAGCCCAAGAAGATGGATCAGGATAAGCACAAGGACGTTGCCCTCTTCGGGGAAATGGACGGCGCTGAGATCGAGAACCTGACCTTTGCCAACATGAAGATCGAAATCAGCGTTGATCCAGGCATCTCGGTCAATGCTGCCCCGCTGGCCATCCGGTCGTCCAAGAGCCGCCTGACCAACGTTGTCATCGACGGCCTGATCATCAGCACGGGTAAGGGCGATGACGGCCAGGCCCTCTACCGTCTTGGCGATCTCTTCGTTGAGGAGTCAGGGACCAAACTGGACAAGGTCCAGGTGCGCGGACTTGTCATCGAGGCTTCCGACTTCGCAGAGATTAACAGGTTGATTGACTGAAGCCCGGGCCAGCGCCACAAGACTGATATCTGACAGCGAGCGCCCGGATGGACGCTCGCTGTTGCTTTTCGCGGCACCGGCAGTCCGGCTCCGCTATTGATACAATGAAAGAAGAAAACAAGGACAAGTTAAATAAGGAGGAAGGGCCAGAATCCAGCAAGCTCGGACTGGCAACGGTTCCAAATGAATAAACTCAAAGCGAAGAAGATTAAACGACACACACTGAAAACTTACGAATTCTGGCAGCTGGACGAGAAGTTTCTCCTGGTCTGGCCGGACAGCAAGCTCCTTGGCCAGGCCGGCATGGAAGCCCTGCCGGAGAGCAAAAGCGGTTATCTGGCCTACGCTTACCTGCAAGGGCCCCTGCAGATCGCCTTTCTGGGCCAGGCGAATCCCGCGGACAGCACTTACACTTATTTTGAAACGGACGCCATTCTGGTTGTGCCTGCGGCGTCACTGCCCCAGCTTCTTGTCATGCCCGTCAAGCCCACCCGGGAATTGGAGGCCCATCCCTTTGTTGAGCAGGTTCTGGCGGCACATGCTGCCCAGGCTCTGGAACGCAGTACTTTGGCGCTGCGGAGCCTGGACCCCCTGCGCCAGCCGGATGATCCAAGCGTCCTGATCGCTGCCTTCATCCGTGACGAAGCCAAAAAACAAAAGGCCTATGAAGAGAAGGGTCAGGAGGCGTCCGAGGTTCCCGACAGCGCCATCACATTTGTCCGGATCAAGGATCTGAAACCTGCCAACCAGGGTAGCTGGCGGGCCGTCCTGGTAGACAGGCTCCCGGGCACCCGGCTCAAGAAAAAGGGAGATGATGTGGCCATTTCCTGGGTGACGGTCCCCGGTGAGGAGGGCGAGGCCGTCATGCTCTTCGTTGACCACACAGCCCCTCTTGCGGGCACCGACATCCATGTCACGGTTCACAGGCCCTCCCGCCTGCCCTGGCGCCTGGCCTACGAACTGGCCTGCGGTGAAGGCTGCCCCTACCATGAAACCTTCCTCCTGGGCAGACAGGGCGAAGACTCTGCCCTCTTCAAGGAAATTCTGGACAGCATCCGGGCCGGCCAGGCCGACCCCCTGCTTCTGATTGAAATGGTCCAATGCGAGGACTGCCAACTGGATTTTTCCCGGGAACTCTATCGATGCCGCAATTGCGGCAATCTGGAGGTTATGCCCCGTCTGCGGCTGATTTCAGGGGACAAGACCATTTCATCCTCCTATTCCTGCTCGCAGTGCGGAGAAAGAATGTCCCAGGTCAAACGCAATCAGATCGCTTCGCTGGACTGCCCCGAGTGCCGCAAGCCCTTGAACCTGGTTTCAGAAAAACAATGGAGCGGCGCGCTTTAGGTTTTGGCCTGAAAGGTATGAAGATGGAACAGGAATACTTCATCCATCAGTTGGAGGAGGAGCTGGTTGTCGCTTTGGGCTGTACGGAGCCGGTGGCGGTCGCCTACGCGGCGTCACTGGCTCGAAGGGAAGCAGGCCCGGGAAGAGTTGAATCCATCCTGATCCAGGCCAGCGTCAGTATCTATAAAAACGCCCTGGGCGTCATTATCCCAGGCACACAGGATATGGGGACAGCCATGGCCGCTGCCTTGGGCGCCCTTGCGGGTGATCCCGATCTGGGCCTGGAAGTCCTGCGGGACCTGCAGGAGGACCAGATTCTGGAGGCCCGCCATCTTTGCCAGGAAGGCCTGGTTCTGTCCAAACCCGCCCCACCCGGAAGCCCCACGCTTTATATCGATGTCACCGTTTCCACCCGGGAGCATTCCGGCCGCGCTGTTGTGGCCTGGAAGCACGATCTGATCATGGAACTCATGCGTGACGGACAAGCCACCTTCGTCAATGAAATCTCCTCTTATCAAGACCTGGGTGCGGCCATCTCAGCAGATGATCTTGGCCAGATCTGGTCTTTTGCGACGCAAGTTGACCTCTCGCGCCTGGCAATCATCCGACAGGCCATGCTTCTCAACGGAGCCATCGCCGAAGAAGGCCTGGCCAGGGGTTATGGACTTGAAGTCGGCCGCTCCATTGCCGAATCCGTCCGGACCAGGAGCCCCAAGACTGACAAGGATGCCTTTTCCCTGGCCGATTATTGTGCCGTGCAAACCGCCGCTGCCGCGGACGCCCGCATGGCGGGCGCGTCCTTTCCGGTTATGAGCAACTCCGGAAGCGGCAACCAGGGCATAACAGCAACCGTCCCTCTTCTGGCTGCCGCCCACTATTTGGGAAGCAGCGAGGAGGCCCTGCTCCGCGCCCAGGTGCTCAGTCATCTGGTGGCCATCCATGTCAAGAAGAGCTACGGCCGCCTGTCACCCCTCTGCGGGGCAACCGGCGCGGCTGTCGGCGCCAGTGCCGGCCTGGTCATGCTTATGGGCGGCGGACTTGAGGCAGTCGTCGCAGCCGTGCAGAATATGTTCGGAACCCTGACGGGTATGATCTGTGACGGCGCCAAGCTGGGCTGTGCCCTCAAGGTATCCGTCTGTGTCTACGCGGCCGTTCAGGCGGCCTGTGTCGCCATACGGGGCAAGGAGATCGCCGCCACGGACGGCGTGATCGAAGGTGATGTAGAAGAGACCATCCGGAATATGGAGCGGATC
Source organism: Saccharofermentanales bacterium (assembly GCA_041655695.1). Taxonomy (GTDB): domain Bacteria; phylum Bacillota; class Clostridia; order Saccharofermentanales; family DTU023; genus UBA4923. The sequence continues at coordinate 7,391 of JBBAEW010000014.1, read as the reverse complement.
TCCAAGGAGGGCATGACCCATATGGACGATCTTCTTCTCAATATCATGCTCAACAAACAAGGTGACTGCTAGGCCGGCTTGACCCCGACCCGGCGCGTGGTATAATGCGAAAAGCGAAGAAGCCTGCGGGTGTAGTTCAATGGCAGAACATTAGCTTCCCAAGCTAAATACGGGGGTTCGATTCCCCTCACCCGCTCCACTTTGACAAATGGGTGGGTCCTTTGTATCATAGGCAGGCAGCAAAAGTTAATCTTGCCTTTTTAGCTCAGTAGGTAGAGCGCATCCATGGTAAGGATGAGGTCGCCGGTTCAATTCCGGCAAAAGGCTCCAGAAATAAAGGGTTCGTTCCTCTGGGAACGGGCCCTTCTTCTTATTGGCTGAAATTTGTCCGAAAGCTTAATATGTAACTTATAGATGACCAGGGAGGAAGATATGGACGAAAAGGAAATCAGACAAGAGATCGCAAAGGGCAGAGATTTTATGAGAAGCCCGGTCTGGAGCGAAACCCTGACGACTGATCAGGAGAAGAAGCTGCAGCAGCCGCCACTTTATCATGAGGCGGCAGAAGACAGCCAGGTAATTGCCCTGCCCCGGGATTTCCAGAGACTGGGGCTGGACGCAAATCTCTTTGAACTCCTGGCCAGAAGGAAGACTCGCCGTATTTATTCTGAGGAAGCTCTCACCTTGCCTGAGCTGTCCTTTCTTCTCTGGAGTGCTCAAGGGATAAAGGGCAGGCGGGGGAAGAGCTACGCTACCTTGAGGACTGTACCCAGCGGCGGAGCCAGACACGGCTTCGAATGCTATGTAGATGCTCTGCGCGTGGAAGGACTCGCGCCGGGTATCTATCACTATCTGGCGGGAAGTCACGCTCTGGAGCTTCGAGGAACTCAGACAGCCGATCAACGGCTGGCAAGCCTTTCGGAGCAAAAATGGGCTACCCGTGCCCCTGCTCTCTTTTACTTCAGTGCTGTTCCCTATCGCTTTGAGTGGAGATATTCGATCCATTCGCATCGTATTGCCCTGGTTGATTTAGGTCATGTCGGTGAAAACCTCTACCTGGCCGCGGAGGCACTGAGACTTGGAACATGCGGGATCGGCGCCTTCTCACAGGAGGTCTGCGACCATATTTTGAAACTGGACGGAGAGAATGAGTTCACGGTTTATGTACAACCGGTTGGCAGGATAAGTCAGAAGGCGGATCAGGAAAACCGGGAGGAAACTGAGTTTTACTCATTTGTGACAGAAGAGAGTCTCTAGACTAAAGAGTGAACCATGCCCTCCCTTAAAACCATAGTTTTCAGAAGGAAGACCGACCACCTCTAGAAGGTCTCAAGGCGCAAAAAATATGCGCTGTGCTTTAAAAAGCCTGAACAGCCCATTTCGGTCTGCCAGGGGGATTGATCTTCAACTTTACTTTCACACCCTAATCAAATACAATTAAGGCGTGAAAGTAAGGTGATATCCGTGACAAAAGCAAATATTTTGTTTCTTTTGCTTCAAAAGAATAATGGCTTTTTGAAAACATCTGATGTTGTAGGCGCCGGTGTATCGAAATCCACATTGAGCGATTTTGCGCGGAGATATGGACTTGAACGCGTTGCCCATGGTCTGTACATGTCACAGGATGCTTGGCCTGACGGACTTTATGTTATTCAAACAAGGTATCCGGAAGCTGTGTTTTCTCATGAAACAGCACTTTACCTTCTGGGCCTGGCCAACCGTGAGCCAAAACCACTCTCTTTGACATTAAAAGCTGGAAAAAGTTCAACAACATTAGCAAAAGAAGGTGTCAAGGTATACAAGGTGAAGGATGATCTGTTTGATATTGGCCTTACTGAAGCGCGTTCTCCATCAGGAAACACAGTAAGGACCTATAATGCCGAACGGACAATTTGTGACTTATTCCGCAGCCGCCGAAGTATCGAAATTCAGGAACTGAAAGATGCAGTAAAAACGTATGTCAGTCTTAAAGATAAAAATATTCCGTTGCTGATGCGTTACACAAAGGCGTTCTCGGTGGAAAAATCTGTCCGACAATATTTGGAGGTGCTCCTTTAATGATTCGCACATCACGACAGTTAAAGGCTCTCGTTAGAAATCTTTCAAAAGGTGACAGCACCAAGGCACAGTTGATCATCCGAAGTTATGTAATAGAACGTTTTTTGGAACGGCTCTCGCTTTCGAGGTACAAAAATAATTTGGTTTTAAAAGGAGGGACACTTATCGCTTCTTTAGTTGGTTTGGATAATCGCTCAACAATGGACGTAGATACTGCTCTTATGAATCTACCGCTAAATGAGGAAAGCGCAGAAAAAATAGTTTCGGAAATCGTCTCGATAAAGCTTGATGACGGAATGAGGTTCAAAATAATAAGTGTTTTCCAGATATTGGATGAGGCTGAATACCCTGGCATTCGAATCATTCTGGACGCCATGCTTGAGAACATGCAAACACCTCTGAAAATCGATTTATCGTCAGGCGATATTCTGACTCCGGGCGAGGTGTCCCATTCGTTCCGATTGCTGTTTGAGGAACGCTCAATTGCAATACTTGCTTATAACGTTGAAACGATCCTGGCTGAGAAAATTGAAACACTTCTTTCCCGTGGCACGGCCAACACACGTATGCGTGATTTCTATGACATTTATATACTGGCCGGAACACAAACTCATAACATTGATATGGATACGCTAAAGGAGGCCTTGTTTAATACCGGGAAGAAGAGAGGATCGTCTGACCTTATAGCAGATGTTGACTTGATATTGGATGAAATATCCAGAAGTGATGAACTGGTTAATCTATGGACCAACTATCAGCGAAAATTCGATTATGCCTCGGGCATTATCTGGGAAAACATAATGATCTTAGTTAAGTGCTTGATGAAAAACATTGTGGATGTGAATGCCAAATAAACAATCGGATTGGATTTTCTCTATATGCCATACAGGTTCCAATTCACCGGGGGGTAGCTTACCAGTCGTTGAATTCCCGCTTATCGATGAAGCGGAGCAGCTGTTTGCAGACGTCATCCCGCGGGCTCAATGTTATATCCCGCTTTTCGCCGTTTCCCAATTTGATCCAGAAACGGATGGATTTGACCCTTTCCTGCTGTCTTCCTGACAGGGCGCCGAAGACGGCACCCATTGAGCCGGCTATTTCGTTGCCCATGATGGTGTTGGCCAGGGTGTCGTCGTAAACCTCCCTGTCGATTTCGCGGATGACAACATCCTCCAGGCCGTGCCGTCTGATTTCTCCTTGGAGAGCTGCTTTTCTGTAGCTGTCCAGATAGGTATTGATTAGCCACAGGGCAAGGAGGAAACCAGCCAGAATAAGACCCCAACGCAGGATGAGGGTGAAGGTACGTATCGAATCATCTGCCCGCAGGAGGGTGAAAATGAATGTAGAGCCTGACATCGAAACCTCCTGATGGCGGCCGGCCGGCATAGCTTCAGGTCACATGTTACAGGTACCCTTTGTGCTTGTTAACCATAGACACGCTCACTATAATGCAGTTGTCATGCATTTGACAAGAAAAGTAAAAGAAATTCAGATATGTCGTAGGACATCAAACAAATCAATGGAGGAAAACATGAAAAAGCACCTGTTGATTATTCTGGCATTAGTTCTCGTCATCGCGCTGGTGGCTGGGTGTGCGCCCAAGACACCGGATCCGGCACCAACGGGAGATGAGACACCAACAGGACTTGATGCCGCTGAGATTACGGTTCAAGTCGAAAAAGAGTGGATGGCCTATTACCAGGCCGCCGTCAAGCGGATCACGGATGACAACCCCAAGGTAGTCATTAAGTTGCTTGAAATCGGCTCTTTGGACCATCTGGGAATTTTGGATGAGACGGACGCCACCAACCCTGACGTAGCGGATGTCTTTGCGCTGCCCGCTGACCGTTTGACGGGACTTTCCGACAAGGATCTTCTGGCTGCCATCGACGCGCCCAAGCTTGCGGCCCGCCTGGGCGGCTGGACCGACTTCGACGCCGGTCTGGGCGGTCTCTTCAAACTCAATGGCGAATACCTGGCCTTCCCTTACAACATTGAAACCCTGATCGTTTTCGCCAACGCCAAGAACGCGGCGGACCAGGGCTTTGATTTGAGCAAGCCCCTCAACGAAGAAGACATCGAGGATGTGGCCAACGTTCTGATCCCCGTCTTTAACGCCTGGTTTGGCGTGGCCATGACCAACGCCGGCGACATCGCCCTGCTGAAAGAGGAAGGCGGCGGTTTCGTATCCGACCTGACGACCCCCTGGGCTGAGCTGGATGCCAATAAGAAGTCAGTTCTGGAAGATATTTTCGGATACTGGGAATGGAACTACGATCATAATACGGCGCTCTTTGATTCCAGCGCCGCCTGGGGCTACATTGACGAGCAGTTCGCCAGCGGACAGAAAGGTGTCTTCCGGATCGACGGTCCCTGGGAGACCGGCGGCATGAAAGACAAGACCAATGGCGGCCAGGATCTGGCTGTACTGCCCATTGGGTATATGACTGTGTCCGGCAAACCCCTGAGCCAATGGCAGGGAGGCTGGGGACTTGCTGTCAATCCGCGGATTGAGGAAGACAAGGCCAAAATGGCTTTGGCAGAGGCCATGATCGGTGAGATTGTCAACCCCAAGTATGCCGTCGAGCTTTTCCAGGCTGCCGGCAAGATCCTGGAGAATGTAACCGCGGAAACCTACCAGGCTTCGGATCTGGATGAGATCGACAAGAAGGTCATTGCGGCCGTCATCGACTCCTTCCACGTCTCGCCCGGCAGACCGCTCTTCAAAGAGTTCGGACCCGTTTGGGATACCTGGCAGAACGCCATTCTTTCCTGGAACAGTGTGGTCCCCGCTAACGCCGAAGAAGCTTACGGCCAGTTGAAAGCCGCTTTCGATGCCATGATGGCGGACCTCAAATAAGAGATTCCCCATAAGGGAAGAAGACTTAATCAGGGGCGGGGGAGCCAAGCGGATCTCCCGCCCTCTTCAAATCACCTGATCAAATCGTATATGATGAAGAGGACAGAGACGGCATGCAAGAGGAATTGGCATGGGAGAGGTCCGTACAGAAAAGAAGAGAGAGGCCATGACACCGCACGGACGTCAGCTGACGGCCCTGATCTCTTTCTGCGCCGGACTTGTCGTCATCGCTTCCGCGGAAGCGGTTCTTCTGGCACAAGCCCAGGCTTTTGAGATATGGACCAGCTGGTTCCCGGATGCCGGGGGCGGTGAATACTCTGCCTGGATTTTGACCCGCTTCCTGTCCGAAATTCTGGTTCCGGCCGCTTTGGCCCTCTACACCTATTTCACCATCCGGTCCCTGGGGACGCCTCCCAGTTACCGGTTCATCTGGGGGGCACTGGTCTTTGTTGCCGCCATGTGGAAATTCCTGACCTTCCAGACTCAGTCACCCATCTGGTATCTGACCCTTCTTCTATGGGCAGGCCTCTTTTTAACAGTGATCAACATCCACAGGCTCAAACAGGAATCCAGCGGAAAGGGGCAGGCATGAAGTATTCCGCGACAGTATTTGACGATATCGGCAATGAGTATCCAAGGAAAAACCTTCTGCTGCTGGCACAAAGCCCGGCGGAGGATGAATCCGGCCTTGCGGACGACCGCCTGAGTGACTACAGGGAGCAGCGGGCTAAGGCCCTTTCTGATCAGAAGGCCATGCTCGGGGGGGCAGGGGACCGCAGGAAAGCCTTCCTGGAGGACCTGGAACGAGAAAAAGATTCCATCTGCAGGCGCTGGCTGCTCTGGGCCGCTGAAAGCCAGGTTCGGGCAGATCATTACCAACGCCTGACCGACCTGGATTATGATTTCGAGCTGGCCTACAAGGAGCACGCGGAGAGAGCCCGCCAGCTGCCTGCCATGGCCCGGGAGCGGCGCGCGCTCCTGGACGAATTGGCCGGAGCCCGGGAAGCTCTGGCCCAGGCCAAAAAGGGCAATCACGATCAGGCGGTCCAGGATTTCAAAAACTTCCGCAAGGAGCGCCAGCTACAGTTGGCAGAAGAGAAGAAGGCCCTGAAAGAGGCCCACCAGACCGGCCTGATATCTGCCAAAGCCTATGCCAATGAAAAAAGGGAGAACCGCCTGGCCTATAGAGATCAGGTCCGTGTCCGCAGGCGCCAGCTTCCGGTAAAGGCCCAGAAGGAAGCCGTCCGCTACGCCAGGCATCGGCTGGCCCGAAACAAAAAGAGCGGGCTGGGCGTCCTCAACGCCGACCTTTCGGATATCCGGCGCAAGACACCCCTGGAGACTTCCAAGACCAGGCCACTGATCTCCTGGCTCACCTGGCCCCTGCCCGGTCTGGGCCAGCTGCTCCTGGGCCAGCGCCTGAAAGCCCTCTTTTTCTTCCTGGGTACACTCTTCCTTTATCTGGTGGCTGTCCCCTATGCGCTGGGCCGGGGTAACTACAGGGGCCAGGGGATATACGGCCTTATATCCCTGGCGGCGGGCGGCTCCAGGCTTGACCGGTCCGTCATCTTCATGATTGAGGGCCTGATCGCCATCTTCCTCCTGCTCATGGGCCTCTTCCTGCTTTACCAATCCTTCCGCGATGTCAATTCCATCGAAAAACGCATGATCCGGGGGGTCCGCCAATCCAACTGGTTTGAGACAAGAACGGCTGTCCGCAGAAGCGGCTTCCCTTTCTTCGCCTCCGCCCCGGCAGCCCTGGTGACGCTCTTTATTGTCCTCTTGCCCATAGCCGTCACTATCCTGATCTCCTTCACCAATTACGACCCGGCCCACCAGTCCAAATTCAACTGGACGGGTCTGGCCAACTACAAACAGATCGTCATGGGCCAGGGGATCGCAGGAGGCCCCTTCTGGCATATCACGGGCTGGACCATCATCTGGACCCTGCTTGCCACCTCCTTTGCCATCCTCCTGGGATTTGTCCTGGCTCTTCTGGTCAACCAGGACCGCATCTACGGCAAGCGCCTCTTCCGGACCGTCTATCTGCTGCCCTGGGCTGTGCCGGCCTTTATCACCATCCTCTTCTTCTCCATCATGTTCTCGCCGGAAGGCCCCCTGACCAGTGTCCTCTCATCCCTGACAGGCCAGATCACCAATATCAAGTATTCGGTCTGGGGGACAAGAACCGTCCTGATCCTGCTCCAGGGCTGGCTGGGATCCTCCTATGTCTTCCTTCTGTGTACAGGGATCCTGCAGGGAATTCCCCATGACCTTTATGAAGCAGCCCGGATCGACGGGGCCACCGGTTTTCAGGCGACGCGCCATATCACCATCCCCATCCTGCTTTTCCAGACGGCGCCGCTCATGATCGGTCAGTACACCTTCAATTTCAACAATTTCTCTATCATCTACCTTTTCAACGGAGGCGGTCCCTTCGAGCCGACCAAGTACGGGAATATTGCGGGGTCTT
>JBBAEW010000013.1:0-40075 GCA_041655695.1 Saccharofermentanales bacterium | reverse complement strand
GGCGGGAGACTACGATCCCGGTCGGGATATGGGTGATCCGGACCGCGGAGGAAGTCTTGTTGACGTGCTGGCCCCCCGCGCCTGAAGCCCGGAAGGTGTCGATCTTCAGATCGTCCGGGTCGATCTCGATTTCGATAGTGTCATCCAGCTCCGGCAGGACTTCGCAGGAAGCAAAGGAGGTATGGCGGCGGCCGGATGAGTCAAAGGGCGAAATCCGGACCAGGCGGTGGACCCCGTTTTCACCCCTCAGATAGCCGTAGGCATTGGTGCCTTCCACCCGGAAAGAGACGGTCTTGATGCCGGCCTCCTCCCCGTCCAGGTAATCCAGCACCTCCACGGGGAAGTCATGGCTCTCGGCCCAGCGGGTGTACATGCGAAAGAGCAGGCCGACCCAGTCCTGGGCCTCGGTCCCGCCTGCGCCGGCGTGGAGGGAGACCAGAGCGTTCAGCTGGTCGTGCTCGCCAGTAAGCAGGGTTTCCAGGCGCAGGAGTTCATAGTCGTGGGTCCATTGATCCAACCCCCCCTCAACCTCTTTCAGGACTGAAGGATCACCTTCTTCCTCTGACAATTGGAGCAGGACGTCAAAATCGTCGTTGGCAGTGACCAGGTCGGCAAAGCGCTTGTGCTTCCTGTTGAGATAGGCAATACGTTTTTGGACAACCTGTGCCCGCACCGGGTCATTCCAGAAGCCTTCCTGGTAGGTTTCCTCAGTCAGGCGCGCTTTTTCCTCCGCATCGGCGGGCAGCCGCAAGGAGGCTTCCAGCTGTTCAATTTGTTGGTGATTTCTGGCCACCAGGGCCTGTAATTCTTCGTATGTCATGCTATTTCCATTCCCCGGCTCTGTTTTCTGCCGGCCCGATTTTCAACTGCGACTTGGATTTACTGTAAGCGGGACCGTCAGTTGCCGTCCAGGGGGCCGGGCGCTGTCAGGGCGCCCCGGGCGGAAAGCGACCGGTAGAAGAGGGCGGCCATGCGGCCGAAGGCCAGGGTATTCAATGCAAAGAAGAAGGCGCGGATCAGGCTTCCGGCCCAGAGACTGCGGGCGAAGACCATCTGCAGGAGGCTGGCTGCCATGCTGGTGATGGACTGCAAAAACATGAAAGACACAAAAATGAAGAACTTCATGCCCATGGTCATCTGGAAACTGGCTTCCATGGCCGACGGGATTCCCTTGTTTTCAAAAGTGCGGACAAAGATGGCCATGGAAAACATGGAGGAGAAGACGAAGAAAGGAATCCCCATGAGGGGGATGGAGAGGACGTAAGGCAAGATGGAAGCTGCAGCCAGAAGCAGGAGGGTCGGATAGGCCTTGAGAGCCACCCGGGTCGGCGATCTGTCCTTTGTCTTTGTCATGGGCGGGATGGCCATGGTTCCCTGGCTCAGGACCACCTCCCCAACGATATCCGATGACGCAAAGAGCCAGTGGACCGCGTAAAGGAGGATAAACCAGGAGGAGGCCAGGATGAGTCCGGCCTGCCTTAAAAGAACGGAGAACCAGATGGCGGGCGGGAAGGGAAGGGCAGCCTTGCGTTGCAGGAAGGAAGCCATCTGCTCATTAAAGTGGTCCAGCTGACCGCCCTCGGGCATGGTCATATAGGCCGTGGCCGCAAGGATGAAGAGGAGGGCGAACCAAAGATGGACCAGCCGGGCCTTTGGCATTTTATCGATTTTCAGCGCTTCCAGTATGATCCGCAAGATGCGTCTGCCTTTCTTCACAATAGCTTCGGATTAGCCTAACACAGGAAGGCCGGGCGATTCCAGCACAAAAAACACATGAGGGGAATCAGGTCTGCCTCAGGGATTGAACCATGATGACGCCCCTGGTCTGGGTCAGCCGGTAGGTCAGGACATCGTCCGGCCAGGTGTTGGCGTCGGTGCGGTAGGTCACCAGGACGTGTACCAGGCCGTCAACGGGCGGACTTTGAAGGAAGGAAACAATCTCGGCTCCCGCTGCGAAAAAAGTGTCAAAACAAAGGGGCGCAACCCTGCCAAGATGCTCCATGACAATGAGGACCGAGGTCAGGGCTCCCTGATCAACCGTCTTCAAGGCCCGGATGGCCTTGCGGTATTTGTAATAGGCGCTGCGGCTGATCCCCGCCTGCTTGACAGCTTCATTGACGGAAGGGGCCCGGCCCTGGTCCAGGAGCTGTTTGACCTCCATGACCTTGAGGAAGACTTCGGGCAGGACATCTCCCCGGACAATGTAATAAGGCTCTGGCGTCTTTTTCGCTTTGGACATCTTAAAGGTCTCCTCTCCCCGTCTCTCCAATGGGGAACTCTGCCTGCAGGAGCGCCCGCAAAGCTCTGCCCCGGTGACTGATGGCATCCTTCTCTTCGGGGCTCATCTGGGCCAGGGTCCTCTGGCCGCCTGCCGCGATAAAAACCGGATCGTAACCGAATCCGGCCGCTCCGCCAGGCACAAGGGCGATGCTCCCCAGGGTCTTTCCCCGATAGATCCGGGTCCGGCCGTCCGGGCTGACAAGGGCCAGGGAACAGTGGAAGGCTGCCCCCCTCTTTTCTGCTTCCAGGCCATCCAGCGCTTGCAGCAGAAGAGAGATCTTGTCCTCATCTGTGGCGTCCGGGCCCGCGAAACGTGCCGAATGAACGCCGGGAGCTCCGTCCAGGGCATCCACGCAAAGGCCTGAATCATCGGCCATGACCCAGCCGCCTGCCGCTTGATGGAGTGCCAGGGCTTTGATGAGGGCGTTCTGGTCAAAGGTATCCCCGTCTTCTTCAACAGCCAGTTCAATCCCCCGGTCAGCAAGGCCAAGGAGACGGACCGGCCAGGGGGAAGCGATGGCCCTGAGCTCGGCCAGCTTGCCGGCATTATGAGTCGCTACCAGAATCTCCACCAGATTGCCCGCTTCCATGTCTTCTAGAGCCCCAGATAATCCACAAGCGCAAAGGCTGCCTTGCGGAAGGTCTCCTCCTCGAAAGGAGAAGGATAGCCGGCTTTTGACATCCGCTCCAGAAGCGGGCCATGACCTTCCTCTTGGAGGAAGAGGCCGAAGGAGGTCTCCAGAAGTTCGTGGTGACGGCCAAGAGGCAGGGTGCCCAGCACGGAGACCTGGGCCAGGGCCTGACAGATACCTTCCAGAGGCTGACCCCACAGGCCGGGGGCGAAAAGCCACAGATCATCCAGGGGCAGAAGGCCGGGCAGGTCCTCGGCCGTCCCATCCAGCCGATAGCGGCCGGCGATCTCCCGCCAGGCGTGGCGGAAGACATTCATATTGGTCACCCGGGCCCTGCAGAGGAATTCATCCATCTCGTCCAGGGCGCAGATCAAAGGCAGGGAAAGGGCCAGCTCTGTCAAGCTGTACTGGCGGGCGTAAACCGCCATGGATCCATAGAAGAGCCCCCAGAAGGGACGTGACAGAAAGGACAGGCTCTGACGGGCCAGCTGGCGGCCCAGCTGCCAGTCGAAGCGGGAAAGAGGACAGGGCTCTTTGTCCGCAGCCGCCAGATCCAGGAGCATGGAGCCTGTCTCGGAGAAGACCGTCTCGGCAAACCACTCAGGGGGCAGTTTGGGAACCAGGAGGAAGGAGGCTTGAGAAGCAGGAAATACGGCACTTTTGGCCTGGCTCTCAAAGAGATGGCTGCAAAGGTCATAAGACAGGGCCTCGCCCCTGCCGTCGGCAGCTACCTGGAGGGAGAGCAGGCCGGCTTCTTTCATGGCTTCAAAGACGGGCAAGGCCTCAGGATCCAGATAAGCCATGGCCTTGAGGAAGGTTTCTTCCAGGGGAAAGGCAGACCCGTCAAGCTGAGGCAGGCCGAAGGGGGCGACCAGCATGAGATCCCAGGGCTTGGGGTCCTGAATGGAAAGCCGCTTCCACTGGAGGCTTCGGATGGGGCGGGTCAGAGGCGCCAGATACTCCTCAACCAGCTGGCGGAAACGGGTCATGGAGGTCCGGTCCGATTCCCTCTGGCCCGACCGGACCAGGGCGTAGTCGTAGAAGGTTTGAAAACCGGCCCGGCCGCTCATGGCGCGCCGGAGTTCGTGCAGTTCAACCATTTGACTTGCGGCATCCTCCCGGACCCGCTCAACCCGGCCGACCAGGGAATGATAGGCCCGCATGCGCCGCTCTCTTGACAGGGATTGAAGCATACGGCGGGCTTCACCGCTGACTGATGCGGGTCTGGAAAGCGACAGGGAGGCTTCATTGAGGCGGGAGAGCTGTTGGGATACCATCTCTTTTTCCCTGATCAGGTCCGGCAGGATGTCGCGGGGGTAAGCCGCGGCCAGCCGGCCTGCCTCTTCCCCAAACCCGTCTCCCATAAGGGAAGCTGCCCGTTTGCCCCGAATCGACTCGGCAATCAGTTTAAAGAGATCGGAGTTGGCGCAGAGGAATTCCGGCAGATAGTCTGCCGCGGCGTCCAGGGCTTCCCGGGCCCGGCGGTCGGACGGATCAAGGAAAAGGCGGCCCGAAAGCTTTTGCCGGACCGTCTCCAAAGCCGCAAGCTGAGCTGCGATCTCGTCCATTACCTCCTGGAAGTTCTGGGTCTTGAAAGAATGGCGCAGCCGGGACAGCCTTTCTTCCGCCTGAGAGGCCACCTGGTCAAAGGGCGTGACGGATTGGCCCAGCTCTTCTTCCAGCCAGAGAGATAAATCCGTCCTATCCATCACAGGCCCGCTCCCTTCGCCATGACCCGGCCTCACATGCGGTCGACCGGTTGGATGCCGGCCAGGCGAAGGCCCGCGGCAAGTGTTCTTCCCACCGCCCGGGTTAAAGCCAGGCGGGCTGTAATCAGGTCAGGATCCTCCGCCTTGAGGATGCTGGTGTGATGATAGAAGCCATTGAAGGACCGCGCCAGCGTCATCAGCTGCCGGATCATGAGGGAGGGCTCATAATTGGCCCGAGCTGCCTGGACGGCCTTGGGGAAGCGGTCAATCTCTTTGATGACCTCCTGCTCCTGGTCTGAGACCAGAAGAGACAAGACGGCGTCATCCGCCTGGTCCAGCCGATCCAGGATGTCCGCCGGCGCCTTCCGCTCCAGAGAGGCGCACCGTGTGAGCGTATAGAGCAGATAGGGCGCTGTTTCACCTTCAAAGTCAAGCATTTCCTCCCAGGAGAAGACGATATCCCGCTCGCGGCCATTGCGCAGGTAGGCGTAGCGGACTGCGCCGACACCGATCCGTTCCGCGATGGTGTCCATGGTCTCAGGGTCCATTTCCGGGTTGTTCTCTTCGATCAGAGCCCGGGTCTTGGCTACACTGGTATCCAGGAGATCTTCCAGGAGGACCACATTGCCTGTCCGTGTCGCCAGGGCACCCTCGGCGAAGCGGACCGTCCCGAAAGCGACGTGCACACAGTCATCGGCCTTGGGAAAGCCCATCTTCTTCATAACAGCGAAAACCTGGTTGAAATGGTTTTTCTGGGGGATACCGACCACATAAATGTTCTTGTAAAAATGGTAGTGGCTGTCCCGGTAAAGGATGGAGGCCAGATCGCGCGAAGCGTAAATGGTGGATCCGTCGCTCTTGAGGATCAGGCAGGGGTTGAGGCCGAATTCCTCCAGGTCAACCACCTGGGCCCCCTCGCTTTCCTTAAGCAGGCCTTTTTCCTTGAGGCTCCGGACAACCTCCGGGATCATGGGCGAATAGAAACTTTCCCCGTTGGTGTTGTCAAAGCGGATACCCACCCGGTCGTAGATGCGGTTGAATTCCCGCAAACTGAGCTGACGGAAGGTCTCCCAGAGGGCTGTCTCCTCTTGCCCTCCCTGTTCCAGCCGGCTGAAGGCTGCCCGGGCTTCCTCCTCCAGACCTGGATCTTCTTCTGCGGCCTGGTGAAATTTCACATAAATGCGGGTCAGTTCGCGGATAGGTTCTTCCTGCAAAGCCTCCTCCTGACCCCAAAGGCCCCAGGCCACAATCAGCTTGCCAAACTGCGTCCCGTAATCCCCCAGGTGGTTGAAACGCTCCACCCGATAGCCGCCGTATTCGAAAAGATTGGCGATGGCTTCCCCCAGGAAGGTGGAAAAACCGTGGCCCACATGAAAGGGTTTGGCGATGTTGGGAGATGAGTATTCGACGATGACGGTTTTGCCCTGACCTTCCTGGCTTGCGCCGGGACGGTCACCTGCGGCCTGGGAGCGCTGCAGGACCGTCCGGGCCAGATAATCCCGGCGGATGAAGAAGTTCAGGTAGCCGCCCGCCGTCTCCACCCGGTCCAAAGCCCTGAAAAGCTCAAGATACCGGCCTTGATCCGCCTGGTCCAAAGCTTCCTTCAGATCCTGGGCGATCCGGTCGGGGGCTTTTCGGAAAACCTTGGCGTAGCGAAAACAGGGGAAGGCGATGTCGCCCATATCCGGGCTGGGCGGGGTCCCCAGGGCTGCCAGGATTTCCTCCCCGTCAACTTCCAGAAGGTCGGAAAGTGCTTTTGCGATCTGCTCCAACAAAGTCATGTCTATCTCCTCTTCAGGCCCAGAGCGGCGCAGGGTAAAGGCCCCTTTGCGCCATGTCTGCCAGAGCCTGCTCAACTCGTGCTTTATCTTCCTGGTTGGTTACCCCGTACCAGGTATCCCCGGCCGGCATGGATTGGACTTGCAGCCGGCCATCTTCCAGAGCCCGGCCCACCTGGACCGGCAGGAGATACTCAGCGGTCAGGGGATCTGCCTGATCCAACCCGTCCAGAAAGGCTAAGAAACCCTCCTCCAAGCGGGAAAGAAAAGAAGGCGGGAAGCCCCAGAAATTCATGGACACGGGCGTCAGACCGGAAAGGCTGTGAACCTGCCCCTGGTCATCCAGATAGCATGCCCCCTGGCCCTGCCGCTCAATCTTCCTGATCTCCGTCACCTGCAAAAGCCTGCCCTGGGGATCCAGCGAGCAGACACCCCGCGACACCGTCCCCCTTTCGGGCAGGGTATCCCGCAGGCTCCAGACACAAAGACCCAGGTCTGTCGGGTGTCCCTGGTCCAGGAAGGCCCGGATGGACCGGTAGGCAGCCGGCCCGTAATAGTCATCGGCATTGATGACGGCGAAGGGTCCCCGGATCAGGTCACGGGCTGCCAGAACAGCCTGGCCTGTCCCCCAGGGCTTGGTGCGGCCTTCTGGAACCATGTGGCCTGCCGGAAGATCCGCCAGTTCCTGATAAGCGTAGCTTACACCTATTCTGCCCTTGAAACGGCCGCCGATCAGACGGTCAAAGGCATTCTCGAAATCCTTGCGGATAACAAAGATGACCTGGTCAAAGCCCGCGCCGACCGCGTCGTAAACAGAATAGTCCAGGAGCAGTTCCCCGGAAGGTCCCAGGGCTTCAAGCTGTTTGAGACCGCCATACCGCGATCCCATTCCAGCCGCCATAACGACCAGCGTTGATCCTTTATCTGCCACAGATTCTCCCCTTTTTTGTCTGTCCAAAACCAATGGTGCCCTCATCATAACACGGCCCTGAAACCGCCCCAGTCACGCATTCCAGCCTCTGCCTGTGTTAGAATGGGAAGAGCCCGGCGGCCCGACCGCTGGCGCATGAAGGGATTATGACACGATGACAAACGCAAACACAAGAACCAGTGATATTCGACTGGCTGTTTTGATAGATGCCGACAACGTCCCGCCCCACAATGTACGGGGCATGATGGAGGAGATCGCCCGCTACGGGACACCGACCATCAAGAGGATTTACGGCGATTTTACCAAACCCAACCTGGCCCAGTGGAAGTCCCAGCTGCTCGATTACGCCATCAGCCCCATCCAGCAGTTCAGCTACACTTCCGGCAAGAATGCCACGGACTCGGCCATGATCATCGACGCCATGGACATTCTCTACACCGACCGGATTGACGGTTATGTCCTGGTCTCCAGTGACAGCGACTTCACCAAGCTGGCCACCCGTCTGCGGGAATCAGGCAAGACAGTCTACGGTTTCGGCGAGATGAAAACTCCCAACGCTTTTATCGCGGCCTGCGACCGCTTCATCTATCTGGAGATCATCGGGCGCCACGCCGAGGAAGAAGACCAGGACAAGGACAAGGCTGAGAAGGAAGCCGCGGCCAAGCCCAGCGGACGCACCTCCAGGGCCGCCGTCAAGAAGGAACCCGAGAAGAAGGAAGCCGAGAAGAAACCGGCGGAGAAGAAGGCGGCAAACGGCAAGGAATCCGGCGGAATCCGCAAGATTGACCGCGAGCTGATCAAGCTGATCAATTCCTCCATCAAGGACGTGGAAGACGAGAATGGCTGGGCCTTCCTGGCTGAGGTGGGCAACCTGATCATCAAGAAGCAGCCTTCCTTCGACTCCCGCAACTATGGCTACGATAAACTGACCACCCTGGTCCGGTCCATGGGCAAGTATGAGATCGAGATGCGGGACACGGGCAACCCCAACGTCAAGCTGGTCTATCTGAGAATCAAATCGCGCTGACAAAAACCCGGGGAGACTTCATTTCCAGGGGAAAAAACGGAGCAGCCAGGAGGTGGGCACGACTTTTGCCAGGAGGCGGATGAGTCTGCCTGCCGGGCTGGTTACCACCACTCCCCGCCTTCGCCTCATGGCGGCCAGTGTCTTTTCCGCAACCTTGGCAGGTTCCTCCAATCCCAATCGCTTGTAGGAATGCAAAAGCGCCTGCTTTTGCTGGGGGCTGAAGAAGTCCGTCAGCATGGGGTTGGGGCAGGTCACCGTCACCTGGATGCCCCGGGGCCGGAGTTCCTCCCGCAGGGCCCGCCCAAAGGACAGGATAAAGGCCTTGGAGGCCGCGTAGGCCGCAAAGCCCGGCTGAGGCAGGAAGGCGGCGACAGAAGCCGTGAAAAGAAGACCGCTGCCCTCCTCCATGTAAGGAAGGGCCAGGGAGGTCATGGCCACCTGGGCCCGGACATTAAGATCGCAAAGGAACCCACAGGAGGAGGCCGGCTGGCAGGCAAAGGCACCTGGACAGCCCTGACCGGCATTGTTGATCAGGAGATGAATGGAAGGCCTCTCGGCCGCCAGGAGCGCCTCCAGGCGGTCCAGCTCCTCTTGATTCGTCAGGTCAAGAGCAAGGAGCCTGACGGGATGCCGGAGTCTTGAAGCAACAGCCTCCAGCTTCTCCTCCCCTCTGGCAATCAGCCATAAAGTCATATCAAGGGGCAGCGTCTGATCCAGAAGATCGGTCAGGGCCTCACCTAAACCGGATGAAGCACCGGTTACGATTACAATGGCTTCTTTTGCCTCTTGTCTGTCATCCCTTTCGTCCAATCTGACTGCCCTCCCGCCGGTCTTTTCCTTTAAGACCAAGCTCAACTTATCATAACATCCTCCACCCAGTGTGCTATCATAAGTGCCGAATTCATCCGGTTTTTAGCAGTGAAGATGAACAGAGGTTAACTATGGCCAGAACACTTGTCATCGGCCTGACCGAGTCAGGCACCAGGACAACGGTCAACGAAGATACATTCAGCCTGGGCGGGCGGGTCTACCCCGACATGATCACGGGAAGCGAAGAGGAAAGCGGCAAATCCGCCGGCTATAATCAGCTTTTCGTCGTCACGCAGGGCGTCGGCGGCCCCGGAGCCGGGGATCTGGCCGGCCGCATCATCCAGCGGACCGCCAGCGACCTGGTGGACCTTCTGGGCCGCTACAAGAACCCTGACCTCAACTTCGACCGCTTCAGCCGTGACCTGATCAAGGAAGCCCAGGTCCGGGTCGGCAGTCAGGTGGTTCCGCGAAGCGCCATCCATCCCGGCGCCTCCATGGCCCTGCTTCTGATCGATGCCAATGTGGCCCACGTCCTCAACATCGGGGAGACGGACATCTTTCTTTTCCGGGCTGGAGAAATCTTTCTCATGTCCCAGCAGGCCGAGGAAGACGGTCAGGCTCCGGTCCTGATCGGCGGCGGCCAGCCGGTCCCCCCGCCCCAGGCCTATACGACCCGCCACTTTGGCCTGCAGCCCGGTGACCTGATCATCCTGACCTCCAAGGGCTTTCGCAAGGGTTACAGCCCCCGCGATTTTGTCGAGGACCTCATGTCTCCCGACGCTTTTGCCGCCTCCATCCGCCAGGCCCAGATTCATTCGCGGTCAAGCGATGATTCTGAGAGCGGCACCATTCTAGCCGTCAAGGTCAGGGACCTGGAGCTCTCAGAGCCTGTCGAAGACTCCACCGCCAGCGACATGCGCCGCTCCATCTACCACAATGGTCAGCCGGAAGCTCCCATTGAAACTCCGGCCCCTGCCCGTAGAAAAAAACAGGCTCCGCCACTCGACGACCGCAAAACAGAGATCAAGAAGGCCCTTCGCAAACGCAAGATCAAGACCTTCTTCCTCTTTCTCCTCCTGGGTTTCCTGGTGGGCATGGCGGTCATCCTCCTTGTCTGGTTCCTCATCCTCCGTTAGACAAAGAAGCAGAGGAAAACGGGCGATCCAGGCCCCTGAGGCCGTCAATTGGCCCTATATATCTTTCACATAGAAGTATTCCGAAAAATCTTTGGCATGGTATTGTCCAACTCTCCTGAATCCTATGGATTCATAGAAATCTCTTCCCTGCCAATCAAAGGTGTCAAGCCTGATCATATCGGCGCCCAGTTCTTTTGCCCTGCGCTCGGCTTCTTCCATCAAAGACTTGCCGATACCTTTTCGCCTGTACTCTTCAACTACGAAAAGAGACGAGATATACAGAATTCGAAAAGACGCCATGGAGGCATCCAGGCCGCCTATTAATTGATCCCCATCGAATGCGCCGATCTGAATCTGCCCCTGCAAAGGTTTGGGCAGAAAACTGCCATCGTATGCTTCCAGTCTCTTTTCAATGTCGTCTACCTGGTCTTCTGTCAGATCACTGATTCTGTACATAGCTGCCCTTCCTTACTTAAAGGCAAAGGCAGACAGTCAACCGCACTGTCTGCCTTTACAAGTCACCTGCTCCGCCGGAGTCTGGGAAAGATTCCGGAACACCGTGGAGAGCCCTAATTTAGTCTTCTGCCGCTCAGTCTTCCGGAGGCTGCTCCGTCATCCGCCTCTTAACCTGACCGGCTTTCTTGCGTCTTTTCCTCCTGACCAGCCAGATGATGGAAAGGGTCAGAATGGCCAGGACGAGAAGCGGGGTGGCATAGACCAGGAAGACCAGGAAGTACTGGACGGCCAGGATAAGGCCGATTCCGACCTTCTGGATGGCACTCTTCATCAGGTAGCCGACATCCGACCACTTGAGCGTTTTCCAGGTCACATCCGGCTTGGTGACTGTGGGGTCGGTCTCCATGCGGATGGTGATGTCAATCCGGGATTCACCCGTCAGGTTTTGCAGGACCTGCATGCGGCCCTTGAGGCTCTCCAGCTCCCGGGTCAGGTCATCGATCCTGCTTTGGACAAGAAGGGTGTCCTCGATGGTCTCGGCCTTGGTCAGCAGAGACCGGTAATGGGCAATCAGTTCTTCAGTTGACTTGATCCGTGTCTGGGTATCGTAGAAGGACTCCGTCACTTCCTCACTGGTTACCGTCTTGGTTTCAGTCTTGGTCACATGGTCGCCCGTATGCTCCATGAATTCATTGAGCTTGCCGAAGGGAACAGCCACCCGCATGGTGATCCATTTGACGTCCCCTGACGACAGCTGCTCATAGGAGACCAGGCGGCCGCCCAGATCCAGAGCCAGAGCCTTCAGGGATTCATAGGTCTTCTGGATATCGGAGCTTCGAAGGGCCAGAACCCCGTTCTGGATGTATTTGCGCTCGATCTCCCCCTCAGGCAGGAGAGCCCCGGGTTTGTCAGGCGCTGGGTTAACCAGAGAAGCATCTTCGTCATACCAGAAGTCTTCCCCGTATTCACCCCCCATGGTCGGGGAAGGTTCTCTTGGGGGCGACGATTTATCAGACAAGCCAGCCATAGCACATCCGGCACCCAAGAGGCCAATCAAGATAAAGGCCAGGAGCACAATCAGGCTTTTGGTCCTCTTTTTCATTTTTCTCTCCTCCATTCATCAGCACCGGCCGTAAGGCACGGGCACTCGAGAGTCTTTCGTCTATCTATCAAGACGTCTTTTTTGCCGCCAGGTTACGCCAGGCGGAGACTTCAGGACATATCGGCGCCGGAATAGCGCTCAAGATTCTTGAAGAGTTCTTCATTGCTCTTGTAGGCTTTTTTGTAGATATTCCGGTAGAGGTCCTCGTAGATGGCCACATGACCGGCATCCGGCCAGAAGGTGCGCTCCTCCCGGACCAGGGCCTGGACACCTGCTTCATAAGTGGGGTAAAAGCCTGCCCACACCCCCGCGTTGATGGCCGCTCCGATGGCGCTGACCTCCTTGGATTCCAGACGGACTGCCGGCAGGTTGAAAATGTCTGCCGTCAGCTGCATGGCCGCGTCCGACTGGCTGCCGCCGCCCACAATAGTCAATTTCTGCACCCGGGTCCTGCTCTTGCTCTCAATCAGCTCCAAGCCTTCGCGCAGGGCGTAGGCGATACTTTCCAATATGGCCCGGTATAAATCGACTTCACCGTGCCGGTCGACCCAGCCGGCGATCATGCCCTTGCCGTGGGGATAAAGACCCGGATGGATCGTCCAGAAGGGAAAGACAAACAGTCCGTTGGAGCCTGGCGGAACCTCTTTGACCTTCTCATTCATAATCTTGAGAAACTCGGGAAAACCCTTCTCCTTGGCGTACTGTTCACAGAACCAGGTCACCAGCCAATAGCCCCGGTAGATGCTGTATTCAGGATTCCAGGCATCAGGGATGCAGCTTGAGAAGGTGTAGAACTTCAGCTTCTTATCCTCAATGTGATGCAGGGTGGTCGTTCCCAGGGTGGCCATTGTGCCATAGCTGATAACGGCCTGGGAGGGGTCAAAGACACCACCGCCCAGGATCTCGCACTGCTTGTCCCCTGCCGAGGCAATTACCGGCAGGCCGACCGGGAGGCCGCAGGCCTTGTGACCGGCCTCGGTGATCCGGCCGATCTCCTGGCCCGCCGTAACCAGATCGGGAAGCTGGTCCCTGCGGACGCCCAGGAATTTGAAGACCCCCTTGATCCGGTACCAGTCCTGACGCTTGGCCTGGTAAGGCACGTAACCCACCTGCATGCCGCGGGCGTCGCGGAAGACCCCGCATAGCTTGAGGTTGAGATAGCCGGTCAGGGAGACATACTTGCTGGCTCTCTTGTAGATTTCCGGCTCGTTGTATTTGATCCAGTTGAACTTGGACCTGTAAGCGACCATGGAGAAGAAGGCATAGTCAGCCAGGTAGATGGCCAGATCCACCCCTGTCAATTCCTTCTTGAGGGCTTCCTTGGCCTCGGGCGACCGCCTGGTATCGACCCAGGTGATCCAATCCCGCAGAGGCTCCCCGTCATCGTCCAGAGGCAGGATGTTGTCTCGGTTGGCAGTAATGGCCACAGCTTTCAGGTCCGACACACGGCTGCCCAGGGACTCCAGACAGAGGCGGATGACTTCGCATGTATCCTGGAAGAACTGATCAGCAGGCACTTCCGCCCAGCCTAATTGGAGACTGTAGTAAGGTTTGCTGATCTTGCGGGCCTGAGCCACCTGACCGCCTTCCCGGTCGAAGACAATGGCGCGAACGCTCTGGGTTCCCACATCAACCGCCATGACACAGGCTTGATCCTGATCCATGAAGCACCGCCTTTCTTCTCTTAAGCTCTTTATATCACAGGATACCACCCAGCAAATATATGTTCCCGCACCTCCTCTGGCCCTCGTGCTATAATGAATCGCTCACTTATGGGAGCGTACTGGTTTCGACGGGGTTGTTGAAATCGGGAAAGCGGGTAGAGGATTCTCGTTGGCCTCTTTAAAAAACGGGAAACTTTTATAATTGCCAATAAACCGGCACTCGCAGCGGCTTAACGCTGCCGTCCCCGCGGTGAATCTGCTAACCGCGTAAGGACGTCAACAGCAGACCTCTCCTCCCGGGCAGGTTAAGGGGGGCAACCGGCGGGCCAATGTCTTGAGGCCATGCCGTGTACGATCAGACTACTTCGCCTTCAGGACTGCCTGTGATCCTGGGGGATGAGGGAAACCAAATCACAGACTGCACCCGGAGATGTCCCGTTGGAGATGATTTCGGACAGGGGTTCGACTCCCCTCGCTTCCACCATGACCTGCTACAGGCAGTAGAGACAGAAGGCCCGCCATGGCGGGTCTTCTGCTTTTTGGCCAGTGTCCCCTCCGATACCATAAGCCGCCCCCTTTCCTGTCATACTGGCGGCGGGAGCAGGATACAAAAGGAGGTGACCCTTATGGCCACTAAGAAACTGAATGTCAAAGCGGCCCTTCTGGCCGGCTTGCTTACCATCCTCTATATCGTTGCTGTCTTCTACGTAGGTGTGGGAATCTTTCTTGAAACACCGCTGGATTTAACCAACTACCTGGCCATGGCTGTCATGGGTCTGCTGCTGGGAGGGATTGTCTTCATCTTCCTTCTCTTCAGGCTCTACTACGCCTTTGGAATCTTTGCGGCCGGCCTGGCAGTCGCATCGGCCCTCATGCTGATCACCTTCTATCAGGGGGCAGCGGGCTGGGAGGACCTGGTCGGTTTGCTGTCCTTCCTGGTTATCTTGACCATAGGTCTGGGGGCTGGACTCCTGGTCCAGTTGATTGTCTACCTGGTCAAGCGATCCAGAAAGACCTAGAACCAGCCCTTCTTTTTGCAGAAGACCAGGCTGATCACCAGAAAGCCCAGACTTACTCCAATGATGATGGGGTAAGTCAGGGCTGAATCCAATTCGGGCATCTGAAGGTTCATGCCATACCAGCCGGCGATCAGGGTCAGAGGCAGGAAGACGGCCGTAATAACGGTGAAAAAGCGCATAGTCTCGTTGAGGCTGATGTCCAGCTGATTTTGGAAGGCCTCCCTGACCTGGGTCAGGTGCTCGCGAAGGCTTAAGGTCCGGCTGACCATGCGGTTGGCTTTGTTCCTTTGGGCTCTGATTACCTGCAGCTGGTTTCTGGTCAGGTGGCCATTGTGGTTGTCCTCCAGCTCCGAGAGCAGGTCGTAGAGCGCCTCGTAATAGCGTTTGACAGCAGACAGATCCTTGCGGATGGAGCTGATCTCCAGGGAATGATCGGCCGGCTTGCGCGAGGTCGCCTGGTCCTCCAGATCTTCGATGGTATCGTCCAAACGGTCCAGAAGGCCGCTTTCCTCTGCCAGGAGAAAATTGAAAAGAGAGGCCAGAACCTGGGCCGGGACCTCCGGACTGCAGGAACCTGACTCCAGGCAGAGCCGCAGTTTTCCAAAGACAGGCCCCTCCCCTACCACGACCAGAAAATTCCTTGAGAGGAGGCACTCAATCTCTTGGGGATCTTCATCCTGCTGAAAGGCCGGGATGTGAACCGACAGGTAATCAAAGGTATCCCGGGACTCAAAGCGGATGGAATCGGCTTCTGCCTCAGGAAAGCCGGGACTGTCACCGAGGCCGGCCAGCTTCCTGGCCTGATCGCCCTCGCCCGGATCTGCCAGAATAACGGCAGGTCCATCCAAAGTCCCGGTAAGGGTCCTGACCGGCTCATGGTTCTTCTGAAATACCAGCACGGCTCTTGTCCTCCCAATTCATCGAAAAGGGAGGTGACGGGCACCTCCCTTAAACTGCCAGGGTCAAGCGTCTATGGAATCGTGAAGCTCAGGGCATTTCCGTCGGGGTCACGACCGGTCACCGCCTTGCCGTGGATGCTGTACCATTCTTCCGCCGCCTTGGCGAAATCGGTTGTCTCTTTGCCTGTCAGGGGCGAGGGGATACCGGATGCCGTTGTATAGCCGACCGTTCCATCTTCACCCTCCAGAGTCAGAAGATAATGGTTGGCCGACCCGTCCTGATGATCTACAAAATATTGGGCCACGTATCCATAGGATGTCTTCCTGTACTCTGCGTAGAAGGTGACGGGGCCTCCATCTTCCGAAGCAGTATAGGTATACCAATCCTCGTTTTCATGATAGACAGAGGTCGTTGTCACCTCCCGGCCGTCGCTGTCCGTGACGGACAGTACAGTCCGGTTGCCGTCTTTGGCGTAGCGGATATCCGCGCCTGTCGTAAGAAACTGGCTTGCCAGGACCTGTGACTCTTCCAGGCCCAGAATGAGAGCCGGCCACATGCTGAGGTCAACCATGCTTATGCTGAGAAAATTGAGTGTATAGACGACTGGGTTGCCGTCCGCCGCAAAAGCGTCCATTAAACGTTCGACAAACTGACTTTTGGCCTGGGTATAAACCTCGAAGGAGTCAACCGCACTGCTTCCGCTTGAGGGCTCCTCTGGCTTAACCGTTTCTGTTTCTGTCTTTCCTGGTTCACTTTCTGTCTTACCCGGTTCTGAACTGCCATTCGAAGGCCCTCTGGCCGCACAGCCCACGAGCAAAGAACCTGCAATAACGAATGCAATCAAAAACCAAACTACCCGTTTCATAGAATCAACTGTCCTTTCTCCTCTAAGGTCTTTGCTGTTGCTTTCTTCCGGCTTACTTCTTTGATTATACACCCAAAGACTTATAAGCCCTGAAAACACGCAAACAGACTGTATGAAGAAAAGGAATCTATGCCAATTTATCCGGAAGGAGAAGAAAAAAGACGCAGAATGGCTCCTGCTAGTCGCGGCCTTTGTCCTTGATGCTGCGGGCAATGTCCCGGTCCATGTCGCGCTCCTTGATGGCGTCCCGCTTGTCATGCAGCTTCTTGCCCCGGGCCATGCCAATTTCCAGTTTGACGCGGCCGTCGGAGAAGTAGGCCCGCAAGGGAATGAGGGTCATGCCCTTTTGCTGGACAGCCACCTCCAATTGAGCAATCTCATGCTTATGGGCCAGGAGCTTGCGGTCACGGATGGGATCCGGATTGAAGCGGTTGCCCTGCTCGTAAGGGCTGATATGGGCGCCTACCAGATAGAGTTCGCCGCCTTTGACCGTCACATAGGATTCGCCGATGCTGAAATGGCCCTGGCGAATGGATTTGACTTCAGTCCCCGTCAGCACCATACCTGTCTCCAGCTTGCGCAGGATATGGTATTGGTGGCGGGCCCGCCGGTTCTCAACGATCAGTTTGGTTTTTTTATCTTGATTAGCCATAGTTTTTACCGTCCCTCAAAATGGCGGACTTCTTCCAGCTCCGCCATAGGGTCCGCGTTCAGATCCAGCCCTGCCCGCCTGCCAGCCTGCCAGGCATAGTAACCGGCCGAGGCGACCATGGCCGCATTGTCAGTGCAGTAAGCCCAGTCGGGAAGGACCAGGCGAACACCCAGCTCCTCAGTCATGGAGGCCATGACCTCCCTCAGGCGCCCATTGGCGGAGACCCCGCCGGCGATGACAAGCCAGCTGAAGCCTCCGGCTTCCAGAGCCTCACGCGTGTGGGCGGCCAGGGTCTGGACCACGGTTTCCTGGAAGGTGGCGGCAAAGTCTGAAAGACTGCAGGAGGCCGGCCATTCAAGGCCTTCTCTCTGGCCTGCCTGCCGGATCTTCTGGTACTGGTTAATGGCAGCCGTCTTGATGCCGCTGAAAGAGAAGTCATAGGAGTCGGGAAAATGGGGCCGGGGCAGTTCAAAGGCGTCTTTACGCCCTCCCTTGGCCGCCTCTTCGATCAGGGGGCCGCCCGGATAGCCAAGGCCCAGGACCCGGGCAATCTTGTCCAGAGCTTCGCCCGGCGCGTCATCCCTGGTCCGCCCCAGAACCTTGAAGTCCGCGTAGTCGGAAACCTGGATCAGGCTGGCATGGCCGCCCGAAACAATCAGGCAGAGGAAGGGAGGCGTCAGTTCAGGATCCGAAAGGTAGGCCGAGGCGATATGGCCTTCCAGGTGATGGATGGGGATCAGGGGAAGGCCTGACGCTGCCGCCAGCCCCTTAGCCGCGGCGACCCCCACCAGGAGGGCGCCCACCAGGCCGGGCCCATAGGTGACAGCGATGGCGTCAAGGTCTGAAAGCTCCTTGCCCGCCAGGCTCATGGCCCGCTCCAGGACAGGCAGCATGGATTTGACATGCTCACGCGAGGCCAGTTCCGGTACGACGCCCCCGTAGCCCGCGTGGAGATCAATTTGCGAAGCGACCACACTTGAAAGAACCCTGCGGCCGTTGGCGACGACCGAGGCGGCCGTTTCATCGCAGGAGGTTTCAATCCCCAGTATGCAATTGTCCTTCGAAACTTGCATGTCCTTATCCTTCGCTTGTCTCCCACAATGTACAATAGAATAGCCAACCGGTCTATGATTGTACCATCGGAAAGGGGCCGGCAGACCCTGCTGCCGCTATCCCGGAAAGGAGAGATCCGTGACGGCCAGACGCTACATGCAAGCCACCAGGCGCAAGCGCTCCGCCTTCAAGCCGCTTGTCATTCTCCTGACCCTCCTCCTGGCCTTTGCTCTGACAGTAGCTGCAAGCTCCCTGATCAAGGCAGACCGGCTCATGAAGCTGCCTTCGGAGGCCATCCCCCCCTACGCGGTCAATATGCTGCCCTCCTTCCAGTCGGTGTCTTTCACCTCGGGTGGTCAGATTACCCTCAAGGGCTGGCTGATCAAGGCAGACAGGGAACCTGCCCGGGCTACCGTCCTCCTGGTTCACGACCAGGGCGGCAACCGACTTCCCTTCGGTCTGGAGACTCTCCCCCTGATCAAGGACTTAAGCCGCCAGGGCTTTTATACCCTGGCTTTTGATCTGCGCCACAGCGGCGAATCGGGCGGCGGCATGTCCTCTTTCGGCTATGCGGAATCAGAGGATGTGGCTTCAGCCATCCAGTGGGTCATGCGCCAGAGGCCCGGATCCCCTCTGGTTCTCTACGGTTTCGGTTCCGGGACCACGGCCATTATGCGGGCCTTGCAGAAATTGGAGACCGAGAGCAGGCAGACCGAGGACCTGACCCTCCAGGAGACAGCCCGCAATACCCTGTTGGGGATCAGCGCCGCCATCTTTGATTCCCCGGCCAGGGACAGCGACGCCTATATCCGCTCGGCTGTACGGGCCACCAGCAAAAAGATGGCCTTCTGGCTGCCCCAAACAACGCCCTATGCCATCCGCCTCTCCGTAGGCAGGGGTGAGAAGCAGGACCATTTCGCCCATTTCACCTCCATGACCCTGCCGGTCCTTATCCTGGGCCACCAGGAAGACAGTCTGCTTGACGCAAGCGATGTAAAGCCCCTGATTGAGGAACGCCTGCGCCTGCATCCCCAGCGGACCTCGCTTTACCAGGCCCCCGGCAGCGGTCACCTGACTGCCTATCTGGAGGATCCCGCCGCCTACACCCAGGCTCTGGAGGATTTTCTCGGCACTTATCTGCCCTGACCTGAATCTCTTTTGGGATTGCTTTTCCCGGCCGGGAAAAAAGAGGCCGGATACCTTATAATGTGTAGGGCTGCCGGCCGGGGACATGAAGACCGGACGCAGCCACGGGTACCTGGTCGGATCTTTGATCGCCATTGAAAGGAACGACGTATGAACGGAATCTTCTCTGTCCCCCCTGTCTACAATGAACCGCTTTTGGATTACACTCCCGGTTCACCCGCCCGCTCCTCACTAAAAAAAGAACTCTCCCGACAAGCCGGTATGATCCTCGATATACCGGTTTTAATTGGGGGGAAGGAAATCAGGACCGGACGGACCAAGGAAGTTGTCATGCCCCACGATCACGGCCACGTCCTGGCCCGTGTGCACCAGGCCGGTGAAGCGGAGTTGACGCAAGCCATGGACGCCGCCATGGAGGCCAAAAAGACCTGGGCCGCCATGCCTTTTGAGCACCGCCAGGCTATCTTCCTCAAGGCAGCCGACCTCCTTGCGGGTCCCTGGCGTGACCGCATCAACGCTTCCACCATGCTGGGTCAGAGCAAGACCGTCTTCCAGGCCGAAATCGATTCGGCTTGCGAGCTCTGTGATTTCTTCCGCTACAACGTAGCCTTCGCCGACCAGATCTACCGCATGCAGCCGGAGAGCTCCAAGGGTATCTGGAACCGTTTGGAGTACCGGCCCCTGGACGGCTTCGTCCTGGCCATCACCCCCTTCAACTTCACTTCCATCGCAGGCAATCTGCCGACTGCGCCGGCCCTCATGGGCAATACGGTTGTCTGGAAGCCCGCCGGAACAGCCGCTCTTTCCAGCTACTACATCTGCCTTCTTCTTGAGGAAGCAGGCCTGCCGCCGGGCGTCATCAACTTTGTCCCTTCGTCGGGCTCCGATGTCGGCCGCCTGGTAGTCAGCGATCCCAGGCTGGGGGGCATCCACTTCACCGGCTCAACATCGACCTTCCAGGAGATCTGGCGCCAGGTGGGCTGCAATATTTCCAGCTACCAGCAGTACCCCCGCCTGGTCGGTGAGACAGGCGGCAAGGATTTCGTCTTTGCCCATCCCACGGCCCATCTGCCTTCACTGGTGACCGCCCTGGTCCGGGGCGCCTTCGAATACCAGGGACAGAAGTGTTCGGCCGCCTCCCGGGCCTACATCCCGGAAAGCCTCTGGCCTGACCTCAAAAAAGAGCTTCTGCATGAGATCAGCCAGCTCAAGGTGGGTGACCCCGCTGACTTTTCCACCTTTATGGGTGCCGTCATCGACCGGGCCTCCTTCGACAACACCAAAAAGTACATTGATGACGCCCGCGAGAGCCAGGACGCGGAAGTTCTGACGGGCGGCTACGATGACAGCAAGGGCTACTTCATCCAGCCCACCCTGATCCTGGCCAAAAAACCCGACTACGTGACCATGGTCGAGGAGATTTTCGCCCCGGTCCTGACCCTCTACGTCTACCCTGACCAGGAACTGGACCGGGCCCTGGAGCTCTGCGATTCCTGCACCACTTACGGTTTGACCGGCGCCATTTTCGCCCAGGACAGAGAGGCCCTGGTCTATATGGAAAAGGCCCTGGCCCATGCCGCGGGCAATTTCTATCTCAACGACAAGCCGACGGGCGCCGTGGTCGGCCAACAGCCCTTCGGCGGTTCGCGCGCTTCAGGTACCAACGACAAGGCCGGATCCTTCCTCAACATCATCCGCTGGACCAGCCCGCGTTCCATCAAGGAGAACTTCGTGCCCATCGTGGGCGTCCCCTACCCTTACATGGAGGAAGCGTAAATGGGAGAATCGTACCCGTCCCTGCGGATTGACCAGCATCCCATCCTGGATTTCGGTGACCGCAAGACCCTGGCCTTTACCTTCGACGGCCAGCCCATGACGGGCCTGGAAGGCGACACCATCGCCTCTGCCCTTCACGCCGCCGGTGTCAAGGTTCTGGGCAGCCACTTCAAGACCGGCCGGCCGCGCGGCTACTACTGCGCTATCGGCAATTGTTCCTCCTGCCTGATGATTGTCGACGGCAAGGCCAATGTCCGCACCTGCACGGAACCGCTCCGGGCCGGCATGGTGGTTGAGACACAGGAAGGCAGGGGGTATCCGGATGTTTTATGAACCTGATCTGGCTGTTATCGGCGGCGGGCCTGCCGGTCTCATGGCAGCCCTTACAGCGGCCAAAGCCGGGGCCAGCGTCCTCCTCCTGGAGCGCGACCGCCACCTGGGAGGCCAGCTGGTCAAGCAGACCCACAAGTTTTTCGGCTCCGAAAAGCAGCACGCCTCAGTCCGGGGCATTGAGATTGCCAGCCTCCTGGAAAGTCAGCTCAAGGACTTGTCCGAACGCGCAGAAATCTGGACCGAGGCCACGGCCATCGGACTTTACGAGGACGGTGTCCTGACGGTTGAGCACCAGGGGGTCTATAAGCGGATCAAGCCTGCCCGCCTGGTGGTCGCGACAGGCGCCTCCGAGAAATACCTCTCCTTCCCCAACAACGACCTGCCCGGCATTTATGGCGCGGGAGCCGTTCAGACCATGATGAATGTCCACGGGGTCAAGCCGGGCCAGCGGGTCCTCATGATCGGCGCCGGCAATATCGGCCTGATCGTCAGCTATCAGCTCCTGCAGGCCGGCGTCCAGGTAGCGGCCATCGTGGAAGGCCTTCCTGTCATCGGCGGTTACATCGTCCATGCCAGCAAGATCCGCAGGGCCGGCGTCCCCATCCTGACCTCTCATACCATCCTGAGGGCGGACGGCCGTCAGTCGGTCGAATCAGCCGTCATTGCCAGGGTCGACTCCTCCTGGAATCCCATCCCGGGTACGGAGGAGACCATCCCCTGTGATGTCATCTGCATCGCAGTCGGTCTTTCCCCCCTTGCCGAACTCCTCTGGCAGGCGGGCTGTGAAATGCGCTATGTCAGGGAGCTGGGCGGTCATGTACCGGTCCGGAATGAACGGCTGGAGACCACTGTCCCTGGCCTTTACATCGCCGGAGACCTGACTGGCATCGAGGAAGCCTCAGCTGCCATGGTGGAAGGCCACCTGGCCGGTCTGGAAGCTGCCGCCTCTTTGGGCTACAAAACTGAATCCTATGAGGCTGAGCGCCAGGACTGCATGGAACAGCTCCGTTCCCTGCGGGCCGGCCCCGCGGGCCAGAAGATCCGCCAGGGTCTGTCGCGTACCGCCGCTCTCCCTGTGAGCCGTCCGGAGGTAGACCATGCTGTATGAAAAAGGCCTTGTGCCGCCTGAACTCATCGACACCACCCGGCCCTCCCCTGAGCGCCGGGCCAAAGGCCCCTATGCGGTCATCGAGTGCTTCCAGGAGATCCCCTGCAACCCCTGCAGCATCTCCTGTCCCTTTGACGCCATCCTGCCCATGGAGGATATCAATGAGCTGCCCCGGCTGGTTCTGGATCTTTGTACCGGCTGCGGCATCTGCGCCGGCGTCTGCCCCGGCCTTGCCATTTTCATCGTGGATGAATCCAAAGGTGACGGGACCGCCCGGATCTCCATCCCCTACGAGTTTGTCCCCCTGCCCCAGAAGGGCGACCAGGTTCTGGCCCTTGACCGGGAAGGCCAACCAGTCTCAGAGGCCCAGGTTCTCCGCGTCCAGAAGGGTAAGAAGAACGGAACCCCCCTGGTGACCCTGGAGGTTCCTCGGGATCTGGCCCATACTATTCGCTTCTTCAAGACCAGAGAAGAGCAAGAAGAAATGATTCCTTCCGCACAAGCGGCCTTAAAATCAGAAGACAGCCAAACCAACCAGGAGCTGACCATCCTCTGCCGCTGCGAAGGCATCACGGTCGGCGATATCCGCCGCCTGATCCAGGAGGGCTACACCACGGTTGATGAGATCAAGCGCATCAGCAGGGCGGGTATGGGCCCCTGTCAGGCCCGGACCTGCGGCCCCCTGATCGCTTCCGAGATCGCACGCCTGACAGGCACGGCGGTTGAGGACGTCGAACCTTCGGCCCATAGGCCGCCCGTCAAGCCTTTGCCCATCTCATTCTTTATGGAGGATGCCACAAATGAGCCTTGAGAAAACTGCCTCAATCGTGATCATCGGAGGCGGCGTCTCCGGCTGCTCCATCGCCTGGAACCTTGCCCGGGAAGGCGTCAGGGATATCGTTGTTCTGGAGAAGGATACCCTGGGCAACGGCTCCACCGGCCGCTGCGGGGCCGGTGTCCGCATGCAGTGGGGCGCCAAGCGCAACTGCCAGCTGGCGCTTTACTCCATTGAATTTTTCGAGAAGGCCAATGAGATCCTGGAATACGAGCGGGATATTGAGTTCGACCAGTCCGGCTACCTGATTGTGGCTGCCAACGACAAGGAAGCCGAGCAGTTCAAGAAGAATGTCGCCCTGCAAAACAGCCTGGGCATTGATTCCTGCTACCTGACGCCCCAGGAGGCTCAGGAGATCGTCCCCCACATCAACACCTCGGAGTTCGTGGCAGCTACCTTCTGCCACCGGGACGGCCATCTGAACCCCTTCCACACAACGGAAGCCTATGCCCTGGCGGCTGAACGCCTGGGCGTCAAGTTCTACAAGCACACGGAAGTGACCGGCATTGAGGTCAAGGAGGGCAAAATCCAGGCCGTCCAGACCAACCGGGGCCGGATCGTCACCCCCATCGTGGTCAATGCCGCAGGCGGCTGGTCCAAGGATATCGGCCTCATGGCGGGCATCGATATTCCCATCTTTGTCCAGCGCCACCAGATTCTGGTGACCGAGCCCCTGGAGCCTATCCTGCGCCCCATGGTCATGGGTTTTGCCTACAACATCTACATCCAGCAGGTGCCGCACGGTTCCATCATCATGGGCCGGAGTGACGCCACGGAACCCTTTGACCTGCGGGTCACACCCGGCTGGCAGTTCATGGAGGAGATGACCCGGACCTGCGGGACCCTGCTCCCCTACCTGCGGTCGGCCAAGATTCTGCGCCAGTGGGCCGGCCACTACTGCAACACAGAGGACGCTCAGCCCATCTACGGACCGGCTCCGGGCCTTGAGGGCTTCTATCTGGCCCTCGGCTTCTCCGGCCATGGCTTCATGCTGGCGCCCGCCACGGGCCGCCTGATTACGGAGATGATCCTGGATAAGCCCCTGACCATTGATGTGTCCGATCTGGATATCGGCCGCTTTGAGCGCAGGGAGCTCTTCTTCGAGTACTCGGTGGTCTGATGCCTGCTATTTCATAAACCCGCTGATGATCTGGGCCTCGGCTTCCTCTTCGCTGAGGCCCAGCGTCATGAGTTTGGTCAGCTGCTCCCCCGCGATTTTACCGATGACGGCCTCATGGATCAGCTCCGCCTCCGGATGATTGGCGGTAACCTCCGGGATGGCTACGGCCTTGCCCCGGCTCATGAGAATGGCGTCACACTCGGAATGTCCCCGGCTCCTGTTGTTGCCTTCCATCTTTGAGACGAAGATCTGCTCTGAGTCGCCCTGGACGACCGCCCGGGAGATCAGGTGGGTCCGGGAATCCTCCCCGTCCAGATCCACCTCGAAGATGGTTTTGGCGTACTGATCCCCGTCCGTCATGATCTTTTCGCTGATAATGAGGGTAGCCCCCTCTCCCACGACAGCCCGGGTCTCCCGGATGGTGGAATCCACCCCCTGGATCTGGACGCTGTCCATCTCCATGGTGCTGCCGCGGGCAAGTTCTATGACCGTGGTAGGGTTGAGGACGCGCTTGCCTGCCCCCTCCCCTTCGCCGTAATGCTTTTCTATGTATTTGACCTTGGCGTTCTCACCTACGAAGAAGCGGTGGATACCGTCATGTTCGCTGTCTTCAAGCCCCGGATTGTGGATGGCACAGCCCGCGACGATGGTGACATCGGCATCTGCCCCGATGTAAAAATCGTTGTAAACCAGATCCTTCAAACCCGTCCGCCCGATGACAACCGGAATATGGATACTCTCGTTCTTTGTTCCGGCCTTGACCCGGATATCGATCCCCGGCTGATCCTTCTTGGTCTCGATATCGATGTTGGCCGTGGTCTGCCGCTCAACTCCCTGACCGTCAGCCCGGATATTAAAAGCACCCATGGGCATGGTATAAAGTCCCGCGATTTCCTGCAGAAGATTCTGGTAAATTTTATCCTTGACCGGATTGACCGGCTTAATCTCTTTTTCCATAAGCTACCTCACGACACGGCGTAATAATCACAGGCGGCCCGGCAGGTATCAGCCGGCAGAAGAAGTCCAGGCAGGATCTCATCCTTAGGGCCTGCCTGTTCAACCCGCCCCTCATTGAGGACAATGATCTGGTCCACCATATCCAGGATCCGTTCCTGGTGGGAGATGATCAGGATGGATCCGTCCGTCACTTCATGCAGATGACGGAAGACCCCGATCAGATTCTGGAAACTCCAAAGATCAATCCCCGCCTCGGGCTCATCCAGGATGGTAAAGAAGGTCCCGCGGGCCAGCATCATGGCGATCTCAATCCGCTTGAGCTCACCGCCCGACAAACTGGCGTCCAGGTCCCGGTCAACATAATCCAAAGCGCAAAGCCCCACCTGGGACAGATACTCACAGGCATCATCCTTGGTCAGATCCCGGCCCGCAGCCAATGAAATAAGCTCAAAGACCTTCAAGCCCTTAAACTTGACCGGCTGCTGAAAGGCATAACTGATGCCCAAACCAGCCCTCTCATGAATCCCCAGGTCCGTGATATCCTTACCATTAAACAAAATCCGCCCACTGGTCGGCCTGACAATCCCCATAATGACTTTGGCCAAAGTCGATTTACCGCTTCCATTGGGTCCCGTCACCGCGACAAACTGGTCGTCAATCCGAAGATTGACGTCCCGCAAAATCTCTTTAATCCCATCCCCGACAGGAACAGCAACCGTCACATCAACAAGCTCAAGCATGATCTATTCCTCCACCCTAAAGGGTTATATTTCTAACACGGAACCAAACGGATTCCGTGCCTATATTATAGGGATTCCGGTCAAATTCAGGCGTATCTTTTGCTCATGAAAAGAAAGGGGTAAGCACCTTCCAGACTTAAATAAATCAGTAAATAGTTTTACGATTCTTTGTCAGACAGCGATTGAAGATCCTTTTTCAAACGGGCCAGGAATTGGTCATGCGGGATAGCGAAATTACCCGTGACCGACTCACCCGCCCCAACCGAACGCGTAACCACACTGCCCATATTGACCCGGGCCCCATCGCCGATGGTGATCCCATTGCGAATGGAAACGCCCGTTCCCAGCCAGACATCATCGCCGACTACGACCCGACCGCCCAGGCTAACATGAGCTACGATCATGGCACGCTTTCCGATTTTGCAGCCGTGGGCAATGTGTACAAAATTATTTACTTTGGAATAAGACCCGATGACCGTATCATCCCATGGATAGACAGCCCGATCGATGCAGCTGTTATTCTGAATCTCGACATAGTCCCCAATCACGACCCCGCCGGCGTGTGCCACGCTCATAATGATATTCTTTGACCGCTTGAACTCAAATCCCATACCGCCAATAGTTGTACCAGCCCGAATAATCGTATGGTCCTCGATAACTGTATTAGGATAAACCATGACAAAGGGCTCAATGACAACATCCCTGCCTATCACGACATTTGTATCTGAAATGAAAGACTGATCGGAAATACTGGCAGACGGATGGATCCGGGAAGCGAAGACGGGGCGCATATAGCCCTCCCGATCACAAAGATAATTATGAAGCCGGAAGAACAAATCGCGGGGATCTGCCACGAGGCACAAGCCATAATCCCGATTGCCAAGTTCTGATACCATGTCTTCCTTGACCAGCAACATGGAAAGATTTCCCGGAATATCCTCCTTATAAACCAGGTTGTCCATGAAACTCAACATCCGCTCCTTATCGGTAGGAAGGAGTAAGGACAGGTAATCGAACTCGCGTTCATCAATCGTCGAGAATCTATCAATTCCCATTTCTTTCAATATTTCAGATAGATACATTTCACTATTCCTTATAGAAGATCAAAGCTTGCCTGTCGAACCGAAGCCGCCGCCCCGATCCTCACCGATCAGAGAGACATCGTCCGCTTCAACAAAATCCGGAAAGACTACCTTGGCAATGACCATCTGGGCAATCCGCTCGCCGGCCTTGATGAAGATAGTCCCCAAGGGATAACCATCGCTATCCAGGTAGACGGTGGCAGCGGGCAATCCAAAGGGAAGCGCTATGCCCAGTTTGTCCCGGTAATAGTGGGCAATATCCACCGGATGGAAGTCATGTATCAGGGTATCAACCAGTTCCGGCTTGTCCTCAAGGATTTTGTAAGGATCCAGGAGGGAGGCGGTGTTCTCGCAGATGATGGATACCAGTCCCCTGTAATCGGCGTCGATGGTGCCGGGTGAATTAGCGATCCGCAGAGGGGTCCGCAGTGACAGGCCGCTCCTTGGCCTGACCTGGGCTTCATAACCTGCAGGAATGGCAAGGCGGATGCCAGCAGAGACAAGGACGGTCCTGCCCGGTTCAATAACCGCGTCATGGTGAGCGAAGAGATCATAACCCGCCGCTTCCTGCGAGGCGCGTTTGGGGGCAGTGGCCCCCGGTTCAAGCGTGTAGTACAATTCCGGGATCACAAAGAAGGCTTCTTTCCTGAGTATTTACAGCTATTCTACGGGATTGCCATGGGGCTGACAAACGCCAAGCTGGCAGAAGAGCCGGGCCAGCTGATCCGGTGTCAATTGCTCTGCCCTGACTTCCAGCTGAAGCCCCTCACCGTCCAGGAAGTCGATCAAGGCCTGGGAATTATCAGAAGACATGGCCCCTGACATCTTCAGGGCGTTGGCCATGGTCTTTCGCCTGTACTGCATGAGCCCAATAATGAAACGCTGGAAGGCCAGGTCAGCCGCCAGCTCACGCTTGTCACCCTGAGGCGTCAGAGTCAGTAAAGACGATGTGGCATTTGGCTTGGGGAAGAAGGATCCACGCGACACCGTGCGAAGCTGCTTCCATTGCCCGAAGAGCTGACTGACAATGGAGAGGGTTCCGTACTTCTTGTCACCCGGCTTGGCAAACAGGCGTTCGCCGACTTCCTGTTCAACCATGAAGAGGGCCAGGGACATATCCGGCAGTTTGCTGATGGCATCCAGGATCAACTCAGTCGTCAAGTAGTAGGGTAAATTACCAAAGACCAGCCGTCTGCCTGAAGTCTCTTCAAGCTGTGTTTGCCAGTCCGCCTTCTTGGCATCTTCGTAAAGAACAAGCGGCGGCTTGGCAAGAGGTGCGAACAAATCCTGGTGAAGGGGAAGAAATTTGTGATCAATTTCCAGGGCGATGACCTGTCCTGCCCGCTCCGCCAAAGCTTTTGTAATCAGTCCGGGGCCAGCCCCGATCTCCACGACGACATCGGTTTCTTGCGGAGACAAGGTATCGACAATCCAGTCGATGACCTTCTCCTCAGCCAGAAAGACCTGGCCCAGCGATTTGGTCGGATAGATTCCGTGCTTCCTAAGCAGCTGAAAGAGGGAAAGCTCCTTACCCGGTCCGGATTCTGGACTCAATGGTTCACTCACGGCCGGGCAATGACGTAAATACCGGAAACCCGGTTGGATCGCGTCAATATACCGCACTCATCTGCGTCATAACACAAATCGAAGTTACCGCCGCTCCGGTCTGCGACCACGGCAAATCCATAATCGACAACAAAGAGAACGGTTCCGCGGGGATAGTAATAGACATCAACTTCGCCCACGGCCACCAGGCCGCGCTGTGCCGGTATGCCGGAGCCTGTCGGATGGTTGGTCGGCGTCGTATGTCCCAGCCTGCATTTGCCACCCCGGGCCTTGATCTGCTGGCGGCAGACCTCCAGGCCGTCGTAATGGGTCGCATAGCGTGACCCGTACTTATCGATGTAGCCGACTGTCAGACCGTCAACTGTAATGGTGCCGTCTCCGTTGTCCTGGAAGCTTTGATAGTGGCGGTTAATGTTGCTGCTGACTTCCTTATTGACCAGACCGGCATTCTTGATGATGTTGAAATTAGCCTTTGCCTTGGCGTCCGGTGTCCCCGTCAATACGAAATTGAAAGGCGTGTCCCCCTGACCATGGTTGACTGGAGGCCGGGTTGTCGTCGGAGCCTTGGTCGTCGGAGAGGTCGTTGCGGTCGTTGTAGTCACGGGAGGATACTGACTAATATAGACCTTGGCCACATATCCGATTTCCTGACCGGAAAGCCTGACTTTGGCCCAATCATTGCTCAAACCGATCACACGGATAGCCTGGCCGTACTCCAATTTCTTCAGGACCGGAGCATTGGTTGAGGGTGTCTGGCGAAGATTCAAGCCTGTCTTTGAAAGAACGTAATAGCGGATATCGACATCCCGGAAAGCAGGACTTTCCGGGCTGGTCGCCGAGGTACCCGAAGTAGTGGGTGATGTAGTGGGTGACGTTGTAGTCTGATTCGTCGGTGCGGTCACAGCCGGCGGCTCCGTGTACAGATAGTCATCCGGGACAGGTGCCTGGACTTCATCCAGGAGAAAAATGAACTCATTATCGGGATGATGACGGTCAATCAAGCCGTCAATATTAAAGAGCCCTTCCTCGGACAGCCAACCCAGTCCTTCAACCTTATTGCCTGTTAAAGCCGGGTCCTTGGTCTTGTCATCTTTATTGATCAGACGGAAAAGAGCAGCGACGGAAACGGCTGCCAGTAAAACCAGCGCAGTGGCCATAAGGATACGATCGATTTTACGTTTCTGCCGCATAGAGCCTCTTTTTTCCAAAGCAAACAGGAAGCGCCTGCTTCATATCGACCATTTTACGGTTTATCTTTCTGGCATGCAAATGAATCAGCTCCGCCACTGTGCAGTTGTACGGCCAAGGGGCTGGCTATTGGGGCTCAACTTCACTGGCAAGAACACCGATGATCTTCTTGCCCATCTGGTTGGCGATACTAATATCCCGAGCAAGTTCATTGAGCCGGGTTGCCCTGGGACGAACCAGAACAAGTGCGGCATCAGCCTGCTGCAAGGCTGTTATAGCCCTTTCTTGCCCGATCTCAGCTGAAAGGCCTGCCACCCCTTCTCCTGCTTCAGCGTTGAGAATGTCAACTAGAAGCGGAGCTGCCTCCCCATCGCCCAGTATGGCAAGAGTCTTGCAGGATGAATCGGCACAAAGTCCACCAACAATAGACGCTGCATGCTGCAAATTCAGCTGGCCGGACACCTGGTTCTTCCTTCTGTAGAAAGCACTTTCAAGGAAACGATCGAAACCGGATCCTTCTTTTCCATCTGAATCTCCTTGAGGAATACCAAGCTGACCGATATAAAGAACGCCCAACTGTTCCGCAAATTCCTCCGGATGGCGGATCAGGCCTGCGGTGCTCTCCTTATAGACAGCCAGGAATGCCGCCGCCAAAACTCCTACAAAAGCTCCCGCGACCGCATATTTCACCAATCCTCTGGCCACCGCCGGTGGTGTATTCGTCGCAATCAGTTCGTCTGCCAGTTCCTGCCGTCTCTCCTCTACAACCTGCTCGATAATGCCTTCGATTGTTTCCTTTTCCGTCTGGATTTCATTCAACGCCCCTGCAAGCTCCGTCTCCAAACGTTCCCGCCTGGATTGAATCTGCGGATTTGATCTGACAGCATATTGGGCATCGCTGATTGTTACCTGATGAGCATAAGGTGTGTTGATCTCCCCTCTTGCTTCGCGCAGGAGATAGTCTTGAATGGCGAGAGCCAGCTTTTCGGCGCCCTCTTTATCAGAACCTGTCACCTCGAAGTGAATAGCAGCATTTTGACGAACATCAATCTCAAAGAGTTCTTTAATCCACTTACCCGAAATCAGGCCATCCATTTTGACAACCAGAAATTCAAAGAATTCTTCGCTTCTGGTTAAACTTACGTAATCGAGTAACAACTGATGACGCTTCTGTTCAACAAGATCATCATCCTCATTCACTTCTTTGAAATAATGCAAATTCACCAGGAAGGAAGATACCGGCTGCTCTCCCTCTCCAAGTCCAAGCAAGACGCTGTTGGCTAATTGATCCGCTATTTCATCCGTCCGGACTGAAAGCTCAGCGATCCTCTTGGAATGAGTCAATGCCGCAGGATGCGATACTTGCACATCGGCGCGAATCTCCTCGATCGTCTTATCAGACAACGTAGCGGAGGGCATCCAATCTTCTCCCGCCAGTGCTCGCCAGTTACGCAAAAGATCAACGCCCGCGAAGAGAACGGCCCCCAGAAGCGCGAAAATGATCAGCCGTCTCCAGGATCTTAATACAATAAAAATTAGATCCGAAATTCCCATGGATTGTTCAGGTCTTGCCATTAACCGTATTCTCAACTCTCTATCTGTTGCCCGATATTATAACAAACTTCAAATTGTATAGTTCGTGCAGAGGATGAACACTCACAGCAAGCGGTCGCATTGCCATGAACGGTATGATAGCATTTCACAGTAACAGACCCTCTTCCGCAGTTGCCAGATCTTTTTCACTGAATAGGAAAGGCCCCATACGCGTTGAATGACTTAACTAAGATAAATAGCGATGATCGAAAGAAGTCAAACAACAATATCGTTGTTTGGATTGTAATCATTTCTGCCATCAGTCGTGTCATCGGTTTTGTACGTGAAGTGCTGCTTACCAAATACTTCGGTTCAAGCGGTGAAACAGACGCTTATTTTTTTTCGTTGACTATTGCGCAATTTTTCTACATTTATTTAGTAAACGCCATCAATACAACGTTCATTCCAGTTCTGGCAGAGTCTTCTACAAATGAAAGCGAAAAGACGAGAAAAGTTTATAATAATATCCTGAACGCTGTGATTATCCTGTCAGTTGTTCTTTTCCTTGTTGCCTTAGTATTCGTCAGGCCTCTGACGCACCTTCTGGCAGGCGGCTTTGCATCTGATGATCCTGCAATCTTCGAATTATCGGTTCGGCTGAGCAGGATTTCAATCATCAATTTGCTGTTACCTGGAGCGTTGGGAATACTAACAGGGTTTCTTCAATTCAACAGATCCTTTATATCGTCTTCCATGATCGGAATACCTCTTAATGCAGTTTATCTTGTTTATCTGATATTTCTATCCAGCCGATTTGGGATTGTCGGTCTCACGTGGGCGAGCGTATTCGCTACCGTAGCACAAATTTTCTTCTTGATACCCAGCCTCAAGAGGAAACACTTTCAGTACATGCCTATTCTTGATTTACGAGACCCATATCTCCGGAAAATGGCTAAACTCAGTGTTCCTGTTATTTTGAGTACTATTTTGACTGAGGCCAGTCAAATCGTTGACAAGAGCATCGCAACTTGGCTGCCAACGGGGTCAGTTACCTACTTGAATTATGGCGGAATGGTAAATGGAACGGTCATAAGCGTATTCATCTATTCTCTTATCATGGTCGTCTTTCCGGCAATGTCTAAAGCTTATGCTTCGGGGAATCCCACCAAGGCAAACAAATTGCTTACAAGATCTTTTCGGTTAACTCTTCTTTTAACAATCCCTCTTTCGATATATTTGTTCTCTTACTCCGAGCCGGTCATTAAGCTACTATTTGAGCGAGGCCGGTTTACACATGAACATACTCTGGTCACTGCTGGCGTCCTGGCCATGTACGGTATCGGCATGCCGACTTCAGCCTTCCTTCTTATTCTATTTAAGGCTTTCCATGCAACCAAAGATACGAAATCACCTGCTATATCTTCGGTCTTATCCTTACTGTTCAATATTGCGTTGAATATTCTTCTGATTAGGAAAATGGGGGTTCTGGGCATAGCCCTGGCTTCCAGCATCACAAGTATCACTGTAACTATCTTGTTGATTTTTTGGTTTGAACGCAAACACAAACACAAGCTTCTGAATTTCAAGCACTTGATTTACTTCATCAAGATATTGGGCATGAGTCTCGCCTGTGCCCTGATGATTGGTCTCTTATTCTCGTTTACATCTCGTTACAATTTTGCCGTAAGCACCGAAAACATAATTTTTATCGTGGGTAGTCTCAGCGCACTCGTGCTATATTTCGTCCTTGGCTATCTGCTTCAAATCGACGAAATCAGGCAGACAATTCATCGGTTGCGCGCAAAATTCGCAAGGAACCCGCGTGCCTAATTGTCTGAGTATAAAACACCCTCAATCAGCAACTTCGAGATTTCCGAATGTGAGCTAAGTCGTTTTCCTCGTGTAAGGAAGCTGACCTGCTTGTGGCTTCTTGTTTGTTTGATAACCAGCGAACTGAAAACCCAAGAAAAGTCCAAAATCGAAATGACTCAAGATAGGACGAACTTACAAGCAGCGAGACAAAACCAATACAAAACCATATCAAATATAATCGATTGCTAATCGTCGAATTCACGAAGACTGTTTTGATAGCGATATAAACTAACAAGATAATCAGGACTGTCCCCACAATCATCCCAAAATCAGCAACTATTTCCAGAAAAATGTTATGAGCATAGAGGCCGGGCTCGCCGAATAGATATCGATCCCCCGCAATCCCAATCCCCATGATCGGATTTTCTCGAATTTTTTCCAACAACCCCAAATATATGTTGTCGCGGCCACTTAGAGAAATATTATCTTTAAGGAAAAGGTTCAGAGTCCTGCTTACCTGTCCTTTCTCGGGCAACAAGACCATAATTACCCGAATTATGTTTTTTCTGAGGAATAGTACTAGAAAAGGAATTACAAGCATTATCAATTCTGTAAACCTATTTCTGGATGCGGATACAAGTCTTATGACTACATAAATTAAATAGAAGGCTGCTATAGAAAGAAGCACGCCCCGGGAACCAAAAACCAGAATAGCCATGAGAGAAGTAACAAATACAAACGATGATTTAAGGGTCACCTTTACAAACAAATCATCAAGAGCAATAAGAGCTGGCAGCATAAGGCTATAAGACAATGCCATGCTGTAGTTGCCCACAAAAGGGTTGTCATAGAACATCACTATTGTTTGAGCCATAGCGAGAAAATAAATGAGATAGGAAATTTTGCGCATGATTGCTTGAAAAAGCACAGTATCATTCACTGAATAGGCAAAAACAAATGCAGGTAATGCAGCCAAGATCAGCCGCACAATGACAGGGATCAGGTAGGATTGATTGTGCGGGAAAAGCATCCAGGAAATTATGGCAACAAGGAGACACGTCGAAATCGTTATGAACAACAAAGAAGAGGTCATTCTTGATGATTTGAAAAATGCATAGACGTAGCCAAGGGCGATGATCATTTTCCCCAGTTGGGAAATGAACCCGATAGGGAGAAAAGGCATCAAATTTTGCAAAGAAAACAAGAGGCTATCAAGCGCTAAGACAACATGTGGGATTAAGATTGCAATCGAGAAAGTGCGGTCCAGATCATCTTGTCTGCGCAAATTACCTTTCATTCTCAAAATGTATATATCCGAGGCCACAGCACTCCTTTTTCAACTACCGGGTGTGTCCGGACGACTGAATCTCCCTGTCAAATGCAGTCTGACCATCAATCAAAGCCAGCCGTCTTTGTATCTCATATCTCTCTTCTAAACACATACTTCACAGTACGGTAATTTTAATCATTATCTCACATCACAAAAAACGAATTGGCGAGCTAGATACTTATCCTTTCAAAACGCGAATTAGATTCAGGTTTTTTCATAGACTACTATGAGATAAATCCATTCTGCTGCTTTTGATTCCTTCTTTCACCCTACTTACTACCATGTCAATTTCAGGTTGCGTGAGATATGGATGGATAGGCAGAGATAAGACGGTCTCACATAGCCGTCTGGTTTGCTCCAGACTAACCGGTGAAACACCTATCTTCGCAAATGCAAGTTGTTGATGCATGGGAATCGGGTAATAGATCATGGTTGGAATTCCATGTAAATCGAGATGTCTTTGGAGTTGATCTCTATTTTCAGCGCTTACAGTCTTTATCGTGTACTGTGCGTGACATGTTTGATATCCATCCGGAATAAAAGGTACTTCAACATAATCGGAAAGCTCTTTTGTGTATTGATTATGAATAGTTGCCATCATTGCCAATTCATCGTCAATGAATGCCTGAAGCTTTACCAT
Source organism: Saccharofermentanales bacterium (assembly GCA_041655695.1). Lineage (GTDB taxonomy): Bacteria > Bacillota > Clostridia > Saccharofermentanales > DTU023 > UBA4923. The sequence continues at coordinate 4,895 of JBBAEW010000013.1, read as the reverse complement.
AAGTATTCCAGCCTGAATGGTATCGAGCCGAGAGTTCATACCAATTCTTATGTTCTCATACTTGTGCTGACCTTTTCCATGCACTTTCAAAGAACCAATCAAAGTCGCCAGATCCGTATCGTTGGTGAAAACCGCACCGCCGTCACCGTAACAACCCAGTGGTTTTGCTGGGAAGAACGAGGTTGTTGCGACATGGCCAAAGGAACAGCAACGCTTGCTTCCGATTGCCCCTCCAAATCCTTGAGCGGCATCTTCGATAACCAGGAGCCCGAAATCGGTAGCCACCTCCATAATGCCCGGATAGTCTGCAGGCAAACCGAACAAATCCACCGGTATAACAGCAGCCGGTTTTAACTCGCCCACGTCAAGAATTGCCTTGACCGCCTGACGAAGAGACTCTGGATCCATATTGAATGTTCGCGCGTCAACATCGACAAATACGGGAGTTGCGCCAACTTGAGGGATAATTTCTCCTGTAGCAAAAAAAGTGAAGTCCGGAATAAAGACTGCATCCCCCGGCCCGATACCAAGTGCCATCAGAGCAAGTTGGAGTGCGTCCGTTCCATTAGCGCAGGTTATACAGTGTTTCACCCCGGCATACTCTGCTAGAAGGTCTTCAAGTTTGACAACAGGTTCACCTCCTATAAATTGCCCGTCAATCATGATATCAAGCACAGCTCGATCGATTCTGTCCTTCAGTGCTTGATATTGTCTCTTTAGGTCACGAAATACTATTCGATCCATCTTGGCACCATGCTTTCAAAATCTTTGTCAATCAGACTAATTCTGATTTCATTAATCTGTATACAAGCCTGCAAAATCAACTGTACTGATCGGTTCAAGCGGAAATTTAACTGGACGTCCCAAAGAAGCCGACAGGTAAATGGCCAGAACCAATTCCACAGCTCTTCTCCCCGCCTCTGCCGTAATAAACGGATCTCGCTCATTTATTATTGAGTCGATTACATCAGCATACAAGGGCGTATGGCCGAATCCGTAGATATTGGGAGGTTCTTCGCTGCTATTTGCCTTGACGTCCTCCGGGTGATCGATTCCGTCTTCGAAACGCCACTCTTCGATGATATTGACAGATTTTCCCCCGGCCTTGACTGTTCCCGCGCTGCCGAAGAGGTAGAGGGTTTCTTCCAGGTTTGACGGAAAAATATTGGTAGTTCCCTCGATCAAACCGTAGGCGCCATTCTTGAACTTAACTAAAGCAAGTCCAAGATCCTCAGCCTCAATGTAAGGGTGCATCAACTGATCTGTATAGGCAAATACTTCCTCAATTTCGTCACCCATCATCCAACGCAATAGATCAATATTGTGGATACATTGATTCATCAAGGCCCCTCCGTCCTGTGCCCAAGTCCCACGCCAGGGAGCCTGCTCGTAATAGGCTTTGCCTCTGCTCCAACGAATATGGGCGGCGGCGTGCAGCAGCTTTCCAAATCGGTTTTGATCTATGGCTTCGCGGATTTTAAGAATCGATTTATTGAAACGGTTTTGATGGCAAGGACAAAGAATCAGTTGCTTGGATTTGGCAAGCTCAGCCATGGCATCCGCGTCCGCGAGAGAAAGAGCTATGGGTTTTTCGACGATCACGTGTACCCCTGCCCTCAAGCAATCCATAACAAGGGCCGCGTGATTGCCACTTTCGGTAGCGATCGCCACAAGATCCAACTTCTCTTTGCTCAACATCTCTTGGTAATCTTCGTAGAAATGAAGATCCTCGAGATTATGTAATTGGGCAGCTTTGCTTGCCGCCTCCGGCAACACATCGCAAAGGGCTCGGATATTTAAGCGGTTACTTAAGGCGGCGGCTATATGGTTAGGTGATATTCTGCCGCACCCTATCAGAGCATAATTCAACATTCAGGCTCCCTTTATAACAGAACAATCTTTTTACGTTCTGTAATATGCTTACAGGCATTCCTTGTATCAAAGACTTTTCGCGCATGGGTACAGACCAGTTCGTAGTCAACACTTGTATGTCCAGTCAGGACAATGACCAAGTCGTAGGCTGCAATGTCGATTGATTCAAGAGAATGAAGTCCCATATATTGGCTGCCCTTATGACGGTAGGAAGGAATGTGGGGATCAAAAAATTCTACGAGTGCCCCCTTTGCCCGCAGTAACTCGATTACCTCAACAGCCGGACTTTCCCGATAATCGTCAATATTACTTTTATAAGCAACGCCCAGGGCCAAAATTCTCGATCCATTCAAAGATTTTTGGTTGTCATTGAGAATGTCGGCGGCACGTTGGACACAGTATTCGGGCATCCGGTCATTGACCATCATGGAAGCTTCAATCATTGACGTATGGAAATCGTACTCCCTAGCTTTCCAGGATAAGTAATAAGGATCCAACGGAATACAGTGCCCGCCAAGCCCAGGGCCCGGATAGAAAGCTTGAAAACCATATGGTTTGGTATTGGCCGCCTCGATTACTTCCCAGATATTGATACCCATGCGTTCACACAGGATAGCCAACTCGTTAACCAATCCAATATTGACATTTCTATAGGTATTCTCGAGTATCTTTTCCATCTCGGCAACGGCCGGAGATGAAACTCTAAAAACCTCGCCGTCCAATACCGCTTCGTACATGGCAGCGATCACTTCGGTTGCGTCTTCACCTATGGCACCGACCACTTTTGGGGTGTTTTTGATCTTAAAAGTCTTATTGCCGGGATCAACCCTCTCAGGAGAAAAACCCAGATAGAAGTCAACACCGCATTTTAATCCGGATCCTTCTTCCAGTATTGGTCGAATCAGCTCTTCGGTCGTGCCTGGATAGGTGGTGGACTCTAAAACAACAATGCTGCCTTTTTTAAGATACCTGGAAATATTCTCACATGAAGATCGGACGTAGCTGATATTTGGCTGCTGGTAAGCATCCAAAGGCGTAGGCACACAAATGGCGATAAAATCAACGTCCTTGATAAATGAAAAATCGGACGTTGCTCGAAGCATTCCGCTCCTGACGATCTCTTTCAGGTCCGCATCCACTACATCCCCTACGTAGTTTTGCCCTTGATTGACAAAATCGACCTTTTTACTCTGGATATCAAATCCTATGGTTAGAAAACCAGCTTTTGCTTTTTCAACTGCGAGAGGCAGGCCGACATATCCTAACCCGACAACTCCGACACGGATTGATTTGCTAGCAATTTTTTCTAAGATTTTCTTCTTCATAATTCTTTCTCACTGCCTAAGTCTATCCCTCACAATAACCCTTCAACAATTCTGACCAGTTTATCGGTCAAAATCTGAAAGTCATATTCTTCAGCGGCCTTTCTCGCAGCTTTCCTCATATCATCAAGCTCTTCGCCCTTCATGCCAATAATAGACCGAAGCCCATCCTTAATCGATTCAACAGATTGATTTTGAGTCACAAGTCCACACCGGTACTCTTCAATAATGTCGTAGTTAGAGATAATTGTGCTAAATATTGGTTTCCCTGCCGCCAAATAATCAAAGAGTTTATTTTGACTGATACCAAATCTCTTAAGAGAATTCAGCGTGCTGTGGAGAACGCAGATATCTGCCTTATGCAAGATTGAAGGAACATGTGATTTATGAATTCTACCTACAAAATGGATTTGGTCATTAAGGTACGCATACTTTTCTGCAAGCATCTGTCTCTCGTCACCATCACCAACTACAACAAAATTTAATCTTACTCCCTCCTCGATGAGCTGAGAGACTGGATGGAGTATGAGTTCAAGGTTATTTACTTTTCTTATTGAACCGGCGTATATAAGATTCGTGTTTTCACCAGAAAAATACTGCACGTAACTTTCATCCGATTGTTCTTCTGCGTTCACATCAAAAGCAGCCAAATCGACACCATTGTTAATGTTATAGACTTTGGAAAGATCAATCCGCCCACCGCTTCCAATATCCCATCCTTTTTCGATAATGTAGTCCGAACCACCCTTGATCGTAAATATCAGACTGTCTGCCTGTTCGTAAATTTTCCGCTCTCGATAGTAAAGATATTTTGTCAGCATGCTCTCGGGGCGCAAGAAGCCAAAGCAGACTAACGATTCCGGCCATAAATCCCGAATTTCACAGATACAGGGAATTCCATATCTTCGTGCTGTTTGCTGTCCAGCAACCAGCGTCAGCGGATGAACCGAGGATGCCAGAATGACGTTAGGAGTTCCATTTTCTTTAATCATCTTTTTGGCTACCCTCTTAACATTCCTGTAGAAAGAGAACATATTCCGAATGCGGCCAATACCATTGTCACGATAAGTGGAAGTTTTAACAAAGACGAAGTCAATGCCATCAATCGAAGAAGAAGAATGGAGACCATCTCCATCATCGATTTTTTTGTCAGTTCCATGGAGAGTATCCGCACAAAAAATGGTTGGCTTATAACCATGCCCTATCAGATATTTAGCAAAATAAAAATGCCTTCCGCCCTGATTCTCGAACATACGGGTCGCGTAATGGTTCCATATCCATATTCTTTTTTCTTCGCTTCTTTCCATTAGTTCCCCTGTTCTTCTCCTGTCCGCACGAAACACGCGATTGACCATACCTCGAATAATGATACTTAGCTCACTACTCAACTGCCCTGCATCCAGCCCATACCACAGATATCAAGATAGACAGCTTGATTCATAAAGCAGATCAGAAAGGCGAAATATGCTCCTGCAGCTCTCGTTATCAATCATTACGAATCCATAGTGCCTAAACATGCCGAATTGAGATATTTATGATCATTGTCACCCCATTAAGGTTTAATAATTTCTTATCAGCTCGCATCAAAAATATCCTTACTGCTGGCTAACACAAGGTTCCCGTCATAACGTAATCCTAGGCCTGACTGAGAATAGTATTGGCCCGCATGTATATCATCTGTCTGACGTTCCCACACTGGAT
>JBBAEW010000012.1:0-41555 GCA_041655695.1 Saccharofermentanales bacterium | reverse complement strand
GGTTCTTCTACAAATAATCATTTACATTATGAAATACTACTAAATAATAGACCAGTTGATCCATTAAACTATATTTATTCATATAATAAAAATCATTAATATTAAACTTATTAATATTTTTTTAATATATCTAAAAAAAATATATTTAAATACATGTGTAACATTAACCATAATTATATTATTTATAAAAAATATAGTATAGAAGAAATTTTTGAAAATTTAAATAATAATTCATTACCAGATGAATTATTATACCATAATAAAGATAGGGATGATTCTTTATATAGAGCTAAAATAATCAGAGAATTAATTAAAAGAGATGGGTTAGAATGTAAACAATGTAAAAAAATACCAGAATATTTTGCTCTAGGTAAAGATAAAATTAATAGATGGCATTTAGATTTATATAGTGATTATAAAAATGACCATTATATGTATACAATTGATCATGTATACCCTAAAAGTAAAGGAGGAAAAAATGAATTAAGTAATTATCAATTATTATGTAAAAAGTGTAATGAGATAAAAGGAGATAAAATTGATGATAACGATGATATTAAACAAGAAGTAAAAAATCACAAAAATACTAAATATATATCTAAAAAAACCGAATCGTTATCACAACAAATTAAAGGTATATTATTAAAGTTAAAAAATCATACATTAATTTGTATAAAAAAACAAAATAACTTTACTTTATACACCGAATATAAGATAACAGATATTAAAGTTAAAATAGATAATGACTTTAATACAAAGTATATAGTATACATAAATGGTGATAATGGAAAATTAACAAAAACAACTTTTGATAATTTTATGACTAAAATAGATTATGAAAATTATTGTAAATAATGACAGAATATATTAATATAGATATTAATGATAATGTATTACCTACAGAAAATTTATCAACCATAACCAGGGAAATTATCACGGATATTATAAATTTTTCTAATATTTATAACTTTACGGAAATTAAAACCAATGGTAATATAATATCAAATTTAATGGGTATTATACCATCATTTAATCGTGATAAAAAAAGTCTTACATTAATATTGGCAGGTAGGATAAAAGTACATCTAGATAGTGATATGAGATGGGATGATAATAGATTAATACCAATATATAATGATTTATATATAAGAAAATTAAAAATAAATAAAATTAAAAATACAAATTGTAAATTTACAATTCTGAAAGAAATAAAACTAAACAATTATAATTTTTAATATTATAAAAAAATAATGGTTAATTATGAAAGAAAAAATGATTAAAGAAACAGGTTTATCAGAAAAAGATTTAGTATATTTAAGGGAAAAATTTGTTGATAAATATACTAAAGAAAAAGGTTGGGATAAAGAAAAATTAACTACTGAACAACTTAATGAAATATTTCAACAAGAAGGTTATAAAAAACCAGGTTTACTTTATAGTTAAAAAAAAACAAAATGAATAAATATGAAAACATTAAAGAGGGATAATGATATAATCAGAGTAAAGGATAATGAAGTTGATAAATATTTAAAATCTGGGTATAATTATACTCAAAAATCTGTATGGAAAAAAGAGGTTAGGGATGTAAATAATACCAAGAGGGATAAAAAAGATAAAAAATAAAATATCATTTTTAATATATAAAAATAAAATTAAATGCAAACCATATTAATAGTAGATGATTTACAAGTTAATAGGTTCATTTTAAAACAACTTATAGAATATGACATCAATATTATTGAATCAGATAATGGTAAAAATGCAATAGATGTTGTTAAAAACAATAATGTAGATTTGATATTCATGGATATAAATATGCCGATAATGGATGGTGTAGAATCTTCTAAATATATTAGAAATAATATTAATAGTAATATAAATATAAATATCGTAGCAGTTACAGCTTATAGTTTATATGATATTAGTGACTCATCCGTATTCGATGATATCTTAAATAAACCTATAAATAAAAACATTTTAAATGATTTAATAAAAAAATATCTAAAATTTTAATTATTTTAGATATTTTTTTTTATCTTTGTAAAAAATAAAATATGAATAAATATCTATTAACATATTATAAAAACGAAACTGTTATATTATCAATATCTAATTGTAATAAATGTCCTTTACTTAATATTGATTTTACAAATAAATCTTGTAAATGTAGATATAATAGTTATCGATTAGTAAAAGACAATATATCAAATTATAATAAAAATTTATATAGGATATTTGATTACATCAATATACCAAATTGGTGTAGATTATCAAATAACACACAAGATTTAAAAAATAGTAATATTTTTAAAATTTTTAAAAACTCAATATCAATATCTAAAAATAATTTAGATATATCAAAATTAAAAACTATAGAATATTTTAATATTACTGATATGACTGATTTCGTATATGATTATACGAAAAAATCTAATTACAATAATATTAAAAAAATAAACCATAAAATATGTTCTTTATGCGGGGAAGAAGATGATAACGTAAACAGAAACAATAATTACGGTATGTGTGATAGTTGTTGGGAAATATCTAAACATAATGAATATAATAAAAAATTATCATACATAAATAATTTTAGATTAAAACGTGATATTGGGATTAAATCACATTTTAAATTTTTAAGTGATATAAAAATAAAATAATGAGTAAATATATATCTACATTAGTAAATAATAAACCAACTTGTTTATCTTTAATGAGTTGTAATTTATGCCCATATTTAAATATTAATTCTTTAAAAAAAGAAGCAATATGTTTAAATAATAATAAACTAATTGAAAAAATTTATTATTATACATATGATAGAGGTTATCATAGACCATTGAAAAAAATTAGTATACCGAATTGGTGTTTATTAGATGATGATTTTTATAAACCATTGTTACAAAAAGATGTTATTGTTTATAAATATGGAGAAATAAATAAAATAAAATATGATATTTTAAATAAAGATATTTTAAATGATAATTACGTTAAATATATAGAGAATAAATTAGTAACAAAAGAAAAATTTGATAACGTAATTAATGAAAATAATATACAATCTTTTGAAAAAATATGTTCCAATTGTGGTAAATATAAAGAAGATGTAAATAGAAATGAAAATATTGGAATGTGTTCTGATTGTTATAGTAATTTTAAAATATCTAATGATAACTATAATATCTATATAAATAATTTTAGACTAAAACGAAATATACCACATATAAATAAAATACCCAAAAGTATTTTTTAAATAAAATATTTTTATTATCTTTGTATCAAAATTATCTATTATGATGTTCAATAAAGAAAAATATCAAGAAATGTTAAATGATATTATAAATAGTACTAATAATATCGAATCAGACACTGATAGTATCACAGAACTATTAGAAGAACTGGGTATAAAAAATTCAAAATCAGATATTTATAACCTTGTTTTGTGGAATGATCATGTAAATAATATGATGGATGTTATATTAGCACTTTATGAAGTTTGTCAAATCCCGAGTGACGACTGTGTTAAATTTACAATGGAAGCACATAATAAAGGTAAATGTGTCATAAAAAGTGGTTCATATGATGATATGTATAAAATGAAAAGGGGATTAAATGATAGGAATTTAGAAGCTACAATTGAAAATAATTAAAAATTAAAATATAATAATTATGAATAATTCTTATTGGGGATTTAAAGTCAAAACAAATACTTATGCAGGTAATTTTGAAAGAGAAATATGTGCATATATGACAGGTCAAATTGGTGAATGTGGTGTAGGTAAAAATTTTATAGATGAAAACATCACAAATAAATTTAGTAATATTAAAGATTTACCTGATGATTATGGTTGTTATAGACCAGTACAATTGGATGAATCAGATTCAAATAACCTTATAATATTTTTTGAAACAGAACCAACTAAAGAACAGATTGAAATACTTAAAAAAAGATCATATAATTTTAAAGAAAATAGTAACTTTGGTGATATTAATATACTAGGGTTTGAATTAATACTATTTGGTAAATATGGTACATTAATTACAAAATATTAATATAATACTGTTAAATTGACAATATATTAATATTGGTATATTTTTTGTAAACAATATGTCTTTAATTTTATATATAAATTATAAATTATAAATCAAAAACTGAAAATATGGAATATTCTGAAAATTTTAAATTAGTAATAAAAAAAGCAAAAGAATACTCAAATAGTATTATAGAACCAACTCATTTATTATTTGGCGTAATAAGTGTTGAAGATTGTATGGGTTACAAAATACTATCAAAGTTAATCGATATTAATGATGCTAAGAAAAAAATGAAAAAGTTTTTCATTAATGAAAATACATTAACTGATACTATTGAAAAAGATGATGAGTTATCATCATTAAGTACAGATGCACAAAACATTATGATGCAATCACAATTAGAAGCTAAAAAATATAAATCTAATATAGTTAGAACTGAACATTTAGTACTTTCTATAATAAGAGCAAAAGTAGTACCTAATATAAGGTATTCTGATGTAGAAGAAATGTATAATAATATGATGAATACTAATGAAAATAACAACATGGAACAAGAAAAACCTAAATCTTTATCAAATAAATCAAAAACTCCTATATTAGACGAGTTTAGTACAGATTTAACAGAACTAGCAAAAGAGGGTAAATTAGATCCAGTAATTGGTAGAGATAAAGAAATCAAAAGGATTGCTCAAGTTTTATCAAGAAGGAAAAAAAATAATCCTATTCTTATTGGTAGTGCAGGTGTTGGGAAAACTGCTATTGTTGATGGTTTAGCACAATCTATAATTAAAAAAGAAACTCCTGATGTATTACACAATAAAAGAATTTTATCTCTTGAAATGGGATCAATCGTAGCTGGTACTAAATATCGAGGCGAATTTGAAGAAAGAATGAAAAAAATTGTTGATGAACTAAAACAAAATAAAGATGTTATAATTTATATAGATGAAATTCATACAATTGTAGGAGCAGGTGGTTCAACTGGTTCTTTAGATGCCGCTAATATTCTAAAACCAGCACTATCTAGGGGTGAAATTAGTTGCATAGGATCTACTACTAATGAAGAATATAAAAAAATCGAAAAAGATAGTGCATTAGAAAGAAGATTTCAAAAGGTTAGAGTAGATGAACCTACATATAATGAAACATATGAAATTTTACAAAATTTAAAAGAAAGATATGAAGAACACCATATGGTAGAATATACAGATGATGCTATTGAAGCTTGTCTTAAACTATCAGATAGATATATAACAGATAGAAATTTTCCAGATAAAGCTATTGATGTAATGGATGAATCAGGATCGTCTGTTAGAATAAATATAGAAACACCTGTTGATATTATCAATAAAGAAAAGGAATTAGATGATACTATTAAGTTAAAAATGAAAAAAGTAACTGAACAAGATTTTCTATATGCTGCTGATCTACACAAAAAGCAAAAAAGTTTAGAATCAGAAATAAAAACTATGAGGGATGATCTAAATACTAAAAGATTACTAAAAAAGAAAAAAGTTACAAAAGAAGATGTATGTGAAGTTATATCTATAATGACGAATATCCCATCTAAAAATATTACTGATGATGATACATCTAAATTAATAAATTTGCCAATAGAATTGAAAAAGAGAGTTATTGGACAAGATGATGCAGTTGATAAAATATCAATGGCTATATTAAGAAATAAAGCTGGTTTGAATGATGGTAAAAAACCAATTGGTACATTTCTATTACTAGGTCCTACTGGTACAGGGAAAACTCATATGGTTAAAAAATTAGCTGAACAATTATTTAATAGCGAAAGAGATTATATTAGAATTGATATGTCAGAATATATGGAAAAACATTCTGTATCAAGATTAATAGGAGCACCTCCAGGTTATGTAGGTCACGAAGATGGTGGTCAGTTAACAGATGCAGTTAAAAATAAACCATATTCTATTGTTTTACTAGATGAAATAGAAAAAGCACACAATGATGTATGGAATATATTGTTACAAGTTTTTGATGATGGTATATTAACTGATAGTCAGGGTAGAACTGTTGATTTTAAAAATACTGTAATTATAATGACATCTAATATTGGTTCCAAAGAGTCTAAACTTAGAGGTGGTGGAATTGGGTTTAATAGTGACAAACAAATTATGGGTAAATCAATTGTCGAAAAAGAACTTAAAAAGAAGTTTTCACCAGAATTTCTAAATAGAATAGATGAAGTTGTTCACTTTGATTCTTTAGATAAAGATAATATAAGAAAAATTATTGATATTGAAATTTCTAACTTTAAAAATAGATTAGTAGATAATAATATAGATTTTGAATTGGATGATACAGCTAAGGATTTTATTTTAGAAAAAGGATGGGATGAAGATATGGGTGCTAGACCACTAAAAAGAGCAATACAAAAATATATCCAAGACGAGATATCTCTTAAAATAATAACAAAGGATATCAAAAGTGGTGACAAAGTATTTATATCACATAAAGAAAATTCTAATAAATTAGAAATACTAACAATTAAAGAACTATTACTACCGGAACATGTTTCTGGTGATACAATACCAAAAGAATAAATAAAAATAACCCCCTATCAGATTTGATAGGGGGTTATTTTTTAATGATATATTATCTTTTTCTTGTACTATTGTTACTATTACCTGTACTACTACCACTACTATTATTACTTCTACTAGTTCCAGTGCTGATACTACTAGAATTTCTTCTACCAGTTCCAGTATATGATGATGAACCATTATATCTATTATTATTTCTATTATTACTGTTATTTATATTTTGTGAACCATTATTATGTATATTTTTTATTGGTTTTCTATTACTAGGTCTATTAATTTGTCTATTTCTAGGTCTAGTTGATATATTACCATTTAATATCTCTTTATATGGACTTCTGTTAACATTATTATAAATATTTGAACTTCCTGTTTTTGGTCTAGTATAAGTTCTGGGTTTATCATTTAAATTTCTTTTATTTAATCTAGTATTGTTTGATGAATTAATTGGTCTTTTACCGTATGTTTCATTTTTATTGTTTTTAAATTCTGTATTATTGTTCAATGAATTAACAGGTCTTTTACCATATCTTACATTTTTACTATATCTATTATAACCATAATTATTATAACCATAATTATTATAATAGTTAAACATATTCCAATTATAATGTCTTTGATAATAATGATATCCACCATACCCATAATAACCAAAATGATTAAATCTATATTTATTGGTAAACATATTATAAATATAATATGGTTCAACCCACACATAACCATTTACGAAAACTACCCTATAATGAGAATCATATAAATATGGATTAATATACCAACAGTTATTATTATAATTTGATAATGAATTCATATTTAATTTAGCATTTAATCTTCTTTTATATGATTCTTGATAAGAATCAGATACTATTTCTACATATGGATTAACATATTCTAATTCGGATTCATATATAATAGTATCAATATTTTCATCATTACTATTACTAAGAATATCATTATATTTATTTTCTATATCAGTATAGAAAATATCTTTAGACTCATACTTAGTAGTATCATTTTCTACAATTTTAGTATTGTGATAAATATCATCAGTGTTTTTAGATAATTTATCAGTTGTAGAACAACTTAAAAATAAAATTGAACTTAATAAGAATAAAATAATTTTTGTTTTCATAATTTTTAGTTTTTTAATATTATTAAAACAAAAATTATACCAATTGTTTAAATTCATAATTTATTACATACATATTTTCTTCATGATCAAAATCATCTTTAGTTAATACCCAATTAGGAAAAAATCTCTTTATTATATTTTTATAAATATTTCTTCTTTTAGAATCCGCAGTAAAACATATACCTTCTAATATATTTTTATTATGTTCGTAAAAATCTTTTATTATTGTAAAAACTGTTGATAATACTTTAAAGGAATCAAATGTATTTGTATTTAAATAGACTCTATTTGTTATTTCTACATCTTTATTTTTTTCATATTGTTCACTATCAAAAAAATCAACTGTAAACCATTTTGGACTAAAATAAAATGATGTTATTGTTACATAATAAGTTGTATCAAATCTATTATTAAATGTAAATATAAAAGATACATATTTATCACCATCATCTTCTCCTTCTAATTCTTTATGAAAAGAATAATCATAACAATTTTCTATATTTATAGATTCGTAAATCATTGTTTAATTTTTTATTTATATATTAAAAACTTAATATTAATTATACACTAAAATAAAATAAAAAATATATGAAGAATAAAATAGAAATAGATCAATCAAATTTAATTGAATTATTAGTAGGTAAAGTTAAATTTTTAACAGAAGAATATATGATATTACATGATGCATATAAATCAAATAAAGGTAAAATTACAGTTGATCCACTCATAATATCAAGTTCACATGATAAATTTCTAAAAGAATATGGTGATATTAGTAGAATATTAGAAATTTATAATTTATTCATATCTACTGAAGATACAAAAAAAGATGATACACAAAAAAATACAAGAACAAGAAAAAAAGATGATGATAATAATGAATAAGTTTTGTTATTTAAAATTTATTTATTATTTTTGTATTTAAACATTTTAAATATGATACATTATCCAAATATTGAAAAATTTGACGAAACCAACTATTATAAAATTGGTCGTTTGCCTAAACCTATACCCGAATCTTTATATAAAGAACTTTTTAGTAAAGGGGTAATTCCTAAAAAAGATTTAATTATTGGTAATTACTATTTTGGTAAATGTAGAAATACTACGGTTGCTAAATGGAATGGTAATGAATTTTTTTATATGAGAAGTAAATTCGGTCATTGGTTTATTGATAAAATAAATCATTTAGAAGATGATAACGGATATGATTTATTTGTCCCCTTAAAGATTATAGAACCAACAGAATCACAAATTGTTAACATATAAAATATACTAATATGCACGTAAATATATTAATTATATTATTATCAATCATTGTTACTATTTTATCTATAAGATTATATAGATATAGAAAATTATACAAAGATGTTAAATCATCATATGAATCTGTATATAAAAAATCTAATGAATTAGTAGGTATGTGTAATAATTATTTAGAGATACTTAAAAGACAAAATAATATTATATTAGAATTAAATGGTACAATAAATGAAAATAATAACCAATATGATGAAAATCACTTAAATTTAGATGACATATTAAATAAAATTAGTAAACTTGGTATTGAATCAATATCAAAGATAGAAATCGATTTTTTAAAAAACTATAAAAACATATAAATATGAGTTTAATGAAGAAATATGATATAGATCCTAGAATTAGAGATATTATTGAAAAAAAATTAAATAAAAATAAATCTGATATTTCTAATGTTGAATTAGAAAATATAATAGAAAATTCATTTAAGGGTAAATACCCTAATATTAAAGAATATTCCAATATTAGTAAAGATAGATTATTTAACTATATAACTGATATAGATATTAATGAATATAAAAAAGATGAATTATTAAATTTTTATAATTACATAAAAAATATATTTGATTATGAACAATTAGACAATATAATTAAATATTATATATCTAAATATTATAAACCTGGTTATGTATTTTCTGGATTAAAAACATATCACGAAAATATAAATTATCTTATGTCATTATTTAATATTTATACTTATAATGGTGTAATTATAAATACTAAATTTATAGGTGATATGATTAATATCTTCCCTGATGTTAATTTTGATGAAAATGGTATAGTTACTGATGATACATCTAAAATGATATCAGACTATGTTAAAAACATACAAAATGATATACCAAATATTAAAGTATCTAAAATGGATAATTTAGTAGTATTTGCAATTGATAATGATAATACTGATATTCTAAATAAAACATTTAAAGGTCTTAAAATTGATATAATACCAGTTTATTATTTTAAATGGGAATAATATAGAATTAAATTATTATTAAGAAAAAAAATTAAATGATATAAGATGTCGATATCAATGTATAATGATAATACAAGGGAATTAATTGAGAAAAATGGTCATATAAATTTAATCGAATGCATTGCCATAATTGAAAATGTTGATATTGATATTTTAAAAGATTATTATAAATTTTATAATAAATATCCAAAATTATCCATATCATTAGATACACATTTTAAATTATTTGAAAGAAGGTATAAAATATTAAAAATATTAAATAAATAAAATGAAAGATATATCTAAAAGATTAACACAGTATCAGAAAGAATCAATTTACCAGTTTTATGCTGATTGGATACTATCTAATAAAAAGATTAATTTTAGAAATAATAGTGAAACATCTGGTGGGTATTTTAAAGACGGTGATGTTGAATATGAATCATATATGGATTTATTTGATAAATCTAAATTATTTAGTATTATTGTAACAAATAATATTAAAGATATATTGATTAATATATCAGTAAACGAAATAAATGACAAAAATAATATAAATATCATAAATAATTTTATTTTAAAAAATAAACCAAATACAACAATATTATCAGATATTGATTTTACAAATATGACCAATATAGAAGTTAATAAATCAAAATTAAGATTTAAAAAGATAAATAAAATAATAAATAATATCTAATATGTGCAAAGTTGTACATTGTAAAAAAGAAAAATTTGATATTTATATAGGGAGACCTTCTAAATGGGGTAATCCATATTCACATAAAGATGATACGATAGCAGAATTTAAAGTTGATACAAGACAAGAATCAATTAAAAAATATGAAGAATATTTATTAAATAACAAAGAATTAATGAATTCTTTACATGAACTCAAATATAAAACTTTAGGTTGTTGGTGCTCACCATTACCTTGTCATGGTGATATTCTAAAAAAATATGTAGATAAATTAGAAAATATAGATAAACGAAATATTTTAATTAATGAAGATTAACCTAATGCTTTAATTAAAGGCATTAATAATTCTTTTAATGTTGCAATAGAACCGATTAAAACTATTAACATACTTAATATTAAATTAATTGTACCTAAAATAATAGCAATACCAGCATCCATTATTATTAATGGTATATTAATTAAAGGACCTAATAGTGGTAATAATTCTAATGTTTTATATTGTAAATCTGTGATTGCGCTAATTATTGTTTGAATACTAGCTAAAGCAGCAGGTAATCCCGAACCAGGTGGTAATATGGTAGCAGATGATACTAATGCTGCTGTTCCTGTTATTATTTGTTGACCAGCCAATTTATAAGCATCTTTCAATTGTTCCTTTTTAATAGATAGTTGATTAATAGAATTTTTAATTTCCTTCTTCATATTTTTAATCTTTTCTTTGAAGATAGGATGATCATCTTTTATTGATTTTTCTCTATCGACACATTCGGGATATTTTATTTCATTGTCAATTAAAACACCGTCATCACCTACCATATATTTACCATATACTACCATATGAATGGACTTATCCATATCTTCTACAGGTAGAATTTCTTCACCGTCTAATGTTGGTATCATTGGTGCACTATATGCCATTATTTTTTTGGCTATTTGTCTAGGTGTTAATAAATATTCCCATATATCAACTGGTTCTTCTTTTTTTGTTAACCTATATATGATTTCTTCTAGTTCTTCAATATTTTCTTCTAATAAATTAATTTGTTCTTGTGCTGATGACATAGGATTAATTTTTTATTTTATATATTAATTATATATTATTCTATTAATATTTTTTTATTAAAAATTATTTAATTATATTTGCATTATGAATAATACAGGTAACCGAATATATAAATCTTGTTTAGAAATTAATCTTATTGGTGAATCTAAGTTATCAATTGGGTTATTATATATCGATGATACTGCAATGTCATCAGAAAAGGATTCTATTATACATTCAAATTATAAAAATAATTTTCATATATGGTCAGGTAAATTTTTTTCATTTAGTGATAAATATATGAGATTTCCAGAAACTGTTAATAATGTTAACAACATATCATTTTTATATGATTATGAATCAGATGGTAATAGGAAAGAAGGATTAAGAAAACTATATGAATCTTTACAAACATGGTGTAGAGATAAAAGAATTTTTATAAATAATTACTCACCAAAGGGTAACAATATTGATATTTTTGATAATTTTTGGTTAATATATTAATAGTTATGAATAAATTTGTATTACAAATAATATTAAAAATTAATAATGTTTTAGATATAAAAATTATACATTGGGATAAAGAATATCTAGATGATAATAATGTTAAAAGAATTCACTATCACATTAAAGATAATTTTATAATTTATATATTAGATGATGGTAAAATATCAAATAATGTATTTGTCTTACCATTTTTAAAAAATTTAAAACCTAATCACATAATATCTTATAAATTTAAGAGTGATGTAGAAAGACATTCATATTTAAAAAAGTTATATTACTGTTTAGAAGATTGGGGTATAAATGAAAATAAAATAATTTATAATAGAAATATAAAAAATAACAATAAAATTATTGTTAATGGTGAGTTTTGGGTTATGTAAAAAAAAAATAAAATTATAAAAATATTATATGGAAACCAATAAATTACAAAAACTAATTAATGATACATATAAAGATAACTTTGGGTATACCCCTTTGTCAGAAAGGTTAAACGATATCCAAAAGGAGTTTTTTGAGTTAATGAAATGGTCAGATATTCACAATTTAAAAGAAGAAACAGGTGACTTACTATCTTCATTAATCCAATTATGTAACGAAAGTGGTTGGACAATAGATGAATTGATAAAAGATAACTTAGAAAAAATAAAATCTAGAACATTACAATATAAATCACTTGGTAGAAAATTAAAAGTTGCAATATTTGGGGGAGCTTTCAATCCTATAACACTTGGACATATACAAACTGCACAATTTGTTTTAAACACATCAAGAGAATTTGATGAAGTTTGGTTAATGCCATCATTTAAACATATGTATAATAAAAATATGGTATCACCTGAACATAGATTAAATATGTGTGAAATTGCATCTAAAGTAGATGGTAGAATTAAAGTTTTTCCATATGAAATCGATAACCAATTATCAGGTTCCACTTATAATTTTGTTAAAAGATTAAAAGAAGAAAAAAAATTAACAGAAAAACATAATTTTTCATTAATTATAGGCATGGATAATGCAAATACCTTTGATAAATGGGTTAATTATAATGAATTAGATAGATTAATTCAATTTGTTGTTATTCCAAGAACAGGGATAAAAAGAGATGAATCTGTAAATTGGTATTTAAATTATCCCCATATTTATCTTAAAGATGAAAATAAAATTTTAGAGGTATCATCTACACTAGTTAGAAAAGAATTAGAAGTATTCTATGATACAAATGGTAAAAATTATAAATTATTATTAAAGTATTTAGATAAGAATGTTTTAGAATATATTATTAATAATAAACTTTATTTGGATTAATAATAATAATGTATTATATTTGCATGAACTACAAACAAACTGAAGATTTGTTTGTTTCACGTTT
This sequence comes from Saccharofermentanales bacterium, assembly GCA_041655695.1. Lineage (GTDB taxonomy): Bacteria > Bacillota > Clostridia > Saccharofermentanales > DTU023 > UBA4923. Next base: position 27,928 of record JBBAEW010000012.1, on the reverse strand, counting down.
CGTAGACTTCTCTAATGAGAACGCCTCACCGTGTTTTTGTTTTAAGTCCGTTGATCAGTCCCTGATCCAGACTGTATTTTATTATTTTAACTTGATTATCGCTAAAATTTTACTTTCATGATTTTACCTGAAACAAGATTTTATTTCAGAACCATATATAATTTCAAAAAACTTTTAATTTACTTTAGTATATATTAAATATTTAAAGTTCTTTTTGAATATTTTAATGAATTTAACAAAATTTTATAAATAAAAATTAATAATTATGGAAAATATACTAAATGACATATCTGAAAAAATTGGATTAACTGGTAGAATGATTTCGGGTAGTAAATCCATGTATTATAACACTTTCCCTGATAATTTAGTTGTATTTAATGCAAATATTTTTATAAAGGGTTCACTCTTTAAAAAAGGTGAAAAAATTTGGTTTGGTGATTTGGATTTGACGCAAGATTCAAATAAACTAATCGAAATTGCAAACAAATATAATACAGTACTTTATGTATTGAAAGAAATGGATGGTAGATTTAATAGTGATAATAATAAAAAATTTAAAAAAGTTGCAATTTGGAATACCAAAACTGGATTGCGTTATGACTATAAAAATTTATACCACGAACATAATTTAACATATATTAATAAATAATTTAAAAATAATACTATGAAAAAATCACTAATTGTTGTAGATGTACAAAATGACTTCTTAGAAGGAGGTAATCTTGAAGTTAAAGATAGTAATAAAATTATTCCAGTAATAAACGATATGATTGTTAAAGGGGATTTTGATTATATAATTTTTACTAAAGATTGGCATCCATCTGATCACAAATCATTTGCATCACAATATGAAAACAAAAACGTATTTGATGTTATTAATTTGAATGGTATTCAACAAGTACTTTGGCCAGAACATTGTATCCAAAATACACCAGGATCATATATACATAATGAAATTATAATAGGGAAACCAAATTCTTATATCTTCAAAAAAGGTATGAATCCAAATGTTGATAGTTATTCTGCGTTTTATGATAATGATCACAAATCATCTACTGGTTTGTCAGAATTTCTAAAAAGTAAGGACGTAACAAAAACTGTTATTTGTGGATTAGCAATGGATTTTTGTGTGAAATATACTGCCATCGACAGTGTAAACGAAGGATTTGATACTACACTAGTATTAGATGCCACTCAATCGATTGATAATGACAAAGGTAGCCATTTAGAAGAAATGAAAAATAATGGAATTAGTTTTGAATACTCTGAAAAATTTATTAAATAATATGGATAATATAATAAAAATTTTAAAAAGGAATGTAGGGTTAAAAATAATACTATCTGTGTTATTTTCATTTATACTTTTAGTATCATATAATATAACAGGACATCTTATTTTACTTAGATTGTCATATATACCATTATTTTATTTGTCGATTATAATTCTAATGATGATTATATATATTATATCATATATCATAAACGGAAAATAAAAATTTAAAATATGAATAAAATTAAAAATTTTTTCAAAAAAACCACGGTATAATATTATTAATATCTTTAATATTAATTATGATTTTTGGTATAATGTATTATAAATGTTTACATTTTTTAATGTCATTTAATGAAAAATAGTACCATTTTCATCAAATTTTTTTGACTTTATATATTTTATATATAAATATATGAAATCAATTAAAGTTAAATTATATCTTAATGATGATCAAATAGTTTATTCAAATAAATTGTTTGGTTGTAGTAGATTTGTTTATAATAATTGTTTGAACTATAAAATAAATGAATATAAAAATAACAATAAATCAATATCATTCAAAGAGTTAGGTAAATATTTAACTGATTTAAAAGGTGAATTTGAATGGATCAAAGAATCACACTCTAAAGTCCTTCAACAATCTTTGATTAATTTAAATAATGCTTACAATAACTTTTTTAAAACTAAAAGTGGTTTTCCAAAATTTAAAAAGAAATTTAGCAAACAATCATGTAGATTTCCTGTAGATGCAATTTCAGGTGTAAAAGGAAATAGAATAAACATAATTAAACCATTAAGTAACATTCACTTTAAATGCTCTAAAAAAGATGAAAAATTACTTAATAAATATCAAAATTTAATTAAATCTGCTACACTAACTAAAAATAAATCAGGTGATTATCATTTAAGTGTTTTAATTGACATTAAACCATCAAAATCATTACCAAAAACAGATAAAGTGGTTGGATTGGATTTAGGAATTAAGGATTTCATAGTTACGTCCGAAGGACAAAATTATGAAAATCTTAAAATTAAAAGATCCAATGAAAGAAAACTTAGAAAACTTAATCAAAATTTATCAAGAAAACAAAAAGGAAGTAAAAATAAAAATAAATCAAGGATTAAATTAGCTAAATATCATGAAAAATTAAATAACATTAAAGAAAATTATTTACATTTAATTGTTAACCAAATAATTAACGAAAACCAAGTAATTGTTATGGAAGATTTAAATGTGAGTGGAATGTTAAAAAACAAAAATTTAGCAAAATCAATTCAAGAATTATCATTAAACAGATTTAAAACTATAATGTCTTATAAATCAGAATGGTATGAAAGAGATTTAGTTTTTGTCGATAGGTTTTTTCCTTCAAGTAAAACTTGTAGTTGCTGTGGTTATATAAATAAAGATTTAACATTGAAAGATAGAAAATGGAAATGTAATCAATGTAATTCAGTGTTAGACAGGGATTTAAATGCTGCAATTAATATAAAAAATGAAGGAATAAAAATTAAATTAAATAAAATAGGGTTGAGTTCACCCGATTTAAAGCCTTTGGAGTGCATTGCAATAGCAAGCACAGTGAATTAGGAAAAAAATGTAAAATATATTGTCATTGTTTGACACTATTTTACTGAACTATAGAATTACTAACAATACTATATATTTAAATTTGTTAATTGCGCCTGTTTCATATTTTATATTATACACTTTAATATTAATTATTTTTGCTTGGATAATTAACCCAATAATATGGTTAAAAAATAAAATTAAAAAATAATGTGGTCAATAATATTACTTATATTATCAGGTTTTTTTAACTCTATTATGGATGTTATAAGATATAGGTGGAATAAGTCTATTTTTAATGGAATTAATGATAAATGGATGAATCCATCTATATCGTGGAAAAATAAATGGAAAAACGGTGATATTAATCAAGGTGAAAAGTTTTTTGGTTCTTCTACATTTTTAGTTTTTTTAACAGATTTTTGGCATTTTGCTAAATCATTAATGATATTATTTTTTGTATTATCTGTTGTTATGTATAAACCAATATTTAATTGGTATGTTGATACTATATTATTATATTTATCATTTACTATAACATTTGAAATATTTTTTAGTAAAATATTAATAAAAAATAAATAAAAAGAAGATTTAAACTTAATAAAATATTTAAAAATGGCATCAACTAGAGAAGATGTAAATCGTTGTATAGAATTTGCAAAAAATAATAATCATAAATATATAGTTTCAGTTTGTGATACATGGGATTATGATGATTATCCAGTTTTCTTCGATGATGTTAAGTTAAAACAATAGAAGAAAACTATTCAAAGTACACTACTAAAATTAAAAAAGTTAGAGATTTTGATGAAGAAAAAAAAATGAAATAATTAATATTTTAAATGAATTATAAAATGGAAGATAATAGAATAACAGGATTTGCAAGAATTGAAAAATTGGCAACTGAATTAGAAGGTCATAAATATTTTAGAGGAAATGAATTGTTTGATATCGGTAACGATATTGGACAAATAATCTATAAATATTTTACAGAGGAAGACGATGTTGAAACATTTATATGGGGTTTAAAACATGGTATTTCAGTAATGGATGGAACACATGATGAATTATAAAACAATGAATAAAATTATGGAAAAAAGAATGTATTTTTTTGTACCTTATAACATTTCACCGATTCAACAAGCTATACAAGCTGGTCACTCTTCATTAGAATATGCTAGAAAATATGGTGATACTGAATTATTTAAAGATTTTGTAGATAATCATAAAACATGGATTATATTAAATGGTGGTACAACAAATTCACATAGTAAACCAAATTCAGATTATCGAATAGATACAGAACCATACATTGGTTCATTAAATAATATTGCACATCAATTAACAATGAATAATATTGATTATTCATTATTTAATGAGCCAGATTTAAATGACTCACTCACTGCTGTTTGTTTTATCGCAGATGAAAGAGTATTTAATAAAAAAGACTATGTAGATTTTGTTAATTTTTTATTAAAAGAAATAACTGATGAAGAAAAAGTGTCTTTTATATTAATAAATAGTAAAGATATTAATATTCTTAAAGAAAATTTTCCTATTGAATATAATGATTGGATTGATACTATAGGAGGTCATAAAAATGAATTTTTAAGAGAACTTATAAGAAATAAAAAATTAGCATAATTATTTGTTTAATTATTAAATTATATGTATTTTTGTAAAAAATAAAATAATATGTTAACTGAATTTCAAGAAAAAAGAATAGCCGCATTATCATGGTGGAATAAATTAGACACTGATGTAAAAATTGAATTATGTAAACAATATTTCGATGATAGAGTATTGTATTCTCTAACAGGTAGAGAAATTCAAATAATTTGGGAATCACAAAAATAATTTTAAAATACAATTATATGATAATCAAAAGTATTTTAGACACCGATCTTTATAAACTAACAATGGGATTCGCCGTTGTTAAAAATTTCCCTTATCAAAAAGTTAGATATAAATTCACAGATAGAAATAATATTTCTTTCCCTGATAATTTTGATAAAGATGTTATGGATGAAGTTAAAAATATGGAATCTTTATTTTTAACACAATTGGAAAAAACATGGGTAACTAGAAATTTAGGAAAATTTCTACCACCTACATATATTGATTTTTTAAGTGGATATCGTTTTGATTCATCTGAAGTTGATGTGTATTTAGATGATGATAATAAATTACATATTGATATTGAAGGATTCTGGTATCGTACAATTCTATGGGAAGTACCATTAATGGCAATAATATCAGAACTTTACTTTCAAAAAACTGGTCAAATCATTGATATTTTTGATGATAATATTGTTTTAAAAGATAGGAACAAACTACAAAAAATGACTGAACATAATGCATTTTTTGCAGATTTTGGTACACGAAGAAGATACTCCTTTAAAAATCAAGAAAAAATCGTATCACTTTACAAAGATTGTCCTATTTTTACAGGTACATCAAATGTTTTTTTAGCACATAAATATAATATCAAATGCACAGGTACTATGGCTCACGAATGGTTTATGGTACATGCTGCATTATTCGGATATAAAATGTCAAATAAATTATCACTTGATAATTGGGTTAATACCTATGAAGGATCGCTTGGTATAGCTTTATCAGATACTTATACATCTGATGTTTTCTTCAAATCATTTGATACGAAACAATCTAAATTATTTGATGGAGTTAGACATGATAGTGGTGATCCATTTGAATTTACTGATAAGGTAATAAATCATTACAAATCAATGGGAATTGATACTATGTCAAAAACTATTATTTTTAGTGATGGGTTAGATATTGATTTAGCAACCGAAATAAAAGAATATTGTGTTGGTAAAATTAAAAGTGCCTTTGGGATTGGAACTTATTTGACTAATGATCTGGGTGTTAAACCATTGAACATGGTAATTAAAATATCTGAAGTTTTAGTTAATGACGATTGGATACCTGCTGTAAAATTATCTGATAACAAAGGTAAAAATACCGGTGATAAAGATGAAGTTGAATTATGTAAAAAAATCTTAAATATCCGATAAAATTTTATCAATATTATCATCATGTTTTATTCTAATTAGACGAATATTGTTATTTTGACAATATTCGTTTTTTATTTGGTCTCTTTTTTGTCTTATTTTCAATCCTTTAATTCCACCAAATATATTTATAGGGGTTTCGTGTTGTACTCCATCAAATTCAATACATAAATTATATTCAGGTAAATAAAAATCAAATGATAATATCGATTTATATTTACAATCTTTAAATTTTTTTTGATATTTATATTTAATATTTTTGTTATCTAATATAAATCGAATATTTCTTTCTCCTTTACTTTCATTACATATTGGACAGCCTGAACCTTTTTTATGTTCATATGGAGTTTGTTCAAAAATACCATGTTTTTTGCATATTATTTTAATTTTATTTTTTCTTGAATTTTTATATTCAACTAAAGAATAATCGTATTTATTACCATGTGTTTTTATACATTGATTTATAAATTCTTCTAATTTAATTTTTTTATTATGTGAGCAATTAGGACATTTAATACCATTAAGGTGATGATGTGGAGTTTGTTCAAAAATACCGTGTATTGGACAAATTATTTTAACCTTAGTTTCATAATTTATATAATTAACCAATGAATAATCATAAATATTATTATGTTTAATTTTTGATCTTTTTATAAAAATATCTGTATTTAATTTATAATTTTTTACACATTTTAAGCAACCATACCCACTTAAATGGTCATTTGGTCTTTGTTCAAACATACCATGTACAGGACAAATTATTTTTACTTTTATTTTAGATCTTATATAATCTGTTAAAGAATAATCATATTTATCACCATGTATATTTTTAGATCTTTCAATAAATTGTTTAGTTGTTATTTGTTTTGGCATAATCAAAGTAATAATTTTTTTAAATTCTCATCTTTAGTATTTCTTAATAAATCTTGGTAAATAAGATGTTCAATATATTTAGATCTATTAAAGATTCGTTCTTCCATTTTGTTAAAAATGGTTTGATCTAAAGAAACCGTTAATCTTTTTTTAGTTATTTTTTTCATAATTATATATTATTTTATTTTATTTATAAAATTTAAAAAGTCAAAAACAATTATTTTTCAATTATTTTTCAATTATTTTTATCTTTTTTAATCTTTTTATAATAAAAATAATATAATATAAAAATCATAAAAGAATATGTCAAGAAAAAAGTTACCAGAAGATATAAAAAAGAAAGAAATATCAATAACAATAAATGAAGTAGTTAATGATAAATTAGATTTATATTTAAATAAATTAGGTATTAATAATAAATCTAAATATATTGAGAAATTGATAAAAGATGATTTAAAAAATAAAAAAGACTAAAATATTTTTTGATAATTCACAATTATTTACTATATTTATCAATAATTAAAAATAAAAATAATAATATGAATAAAAAAATCGAAAATATAGATCAGTATTCTGATATTATAAGTAATGCAGTATTATCTAATTATAATATTTATATAAATGGTATACATAAAAATTATAATGATGATATGTATGGAACTGGTGAAATTTTTGACATTTATGATATTTATGATATGGGTGTTAATACTGTAGAATATTATTATAATGATAATAGTTTATATATTACTATAAAATGATAAAAAAATTTTGATATTTTAATAATTTAAATGACATTTAGTTAAAAATAACGAAACAAGTAATATAATCTACATATAAATATACATAACAATAAATTTAATAATTATGACAGATAAACTACCAAATATTTATACTATTTTAGATAGGATGGATTTTGATAAACAATCAGAACACATGCGTAATTGTATAATAAGACATTATAAAGGTGGGTTAAGTGGTGATTCACTTGATTATAACACTAAACAACATACGAAGAACTTAACCTTTTTGTTTTATTTTTTATGGGAAGGAAAATTAAAATTTGAATATATATAATAAAACTATTTAAGAATATGGAATTAAAAAAAAATTATAGCAACCACTAATAGATGCTTTTGAATCTTCAATAAAATTCATTCACGATTGGGTTCTTTATAATTGCGTATAACTAGTATATATCTTCACCTTTTTATAAAGTATAAATTATTAATATAATAAATTATGTTAGATTATAAAATTATAAAAATTTACAAATAAAAACTAATACAATAAAATTTTTATTATTTAAAAACTTTTTACTATATTTGTACCATAAATATAATTATAAGATTAAAAATTATGAGTGAAGAACTAAAAAATAACACAAAACAGATAATCATTAAAAAGGGAGAACATCCTAAATTTATTGATTGTACTGTGATGATGTTATCTGCAAACATCTTACCATATTATGCAGAATTTAATACGTTTTTAAACTACTATGAAACAAATACAATACCAACATGTGGTGTTAATGTATCTAGAGAGGGATGTAATTTTTATTGGAATAAAGAATTTGTTGATAACTTAACAGATAAAGAAGCATTGTTTATATTGCTACACGAAGATTTTCATCTATTATTTGATCACACAAAAAGATCAATTCTTTATAATAAAGAATTTTCTAATATTGCACAAGACATGATCATAAATCAAATAATTTATGATGAAATTATGACTAATGATAAAAATAAAGATAAAATAGATATTCCTAAAAGTAAAGATGAATTTATTATAGATAAAAATGGAAAACAAATTTTAGATAAATCTGGTAAACCAATAAAAAATCCATTTTATAATAAAAATATGGGATTGTTTATGCCAATTGAATATACTGGTCCACACATATTCGAGGATCTTTATGAATGGTTAAAAGATGAATTTAATAATTATAAAAAAAGAAAAGAACAGTTAAAATCAAATACTAAAAGTAAACAAGGACAAGGAGATCAACAAGGACAAGGAGATCAACAAGGACAAGGAGATCAACAAGGACAAGGAGATCAACAAGGACAAGAAGATAGAACTAAAGATAGTTTTGGGAAACCTAGATATGGGAAAAATGGACAAAATGGTGTTGAATGTGCATCATTAGATTCTATATTTGATTCTATTGAAAATAATGAAAAATTAACATTAGACAATCATATGGATGATGAAGTATCAAATGATGCTAGAAAATCTATGGTTAATGATTTTATGCAAAGATTAAAAAATAGAGGATTGGTATCATCTGATGTTGAAAAAATTCTTAATAAATTAAGAAAATCTAAACATGATTATCTAAAAGAAATTAAAAGAACCATATCACACCACGTATTTGGTACAACTAAAAGAAAATCGATAATTAAACCAAATAGAAGAGGTATAGAGGGTATCAAAGGTAAGAAAAAATACAAAAATGTAATAAACTGTATATTAGATACATCTGGATCAATGGGTGGTGATTTTGAATCTGTATTATCATATGTTTTTCAAAATGATATACATATAAATTTAATTCAAATTGATACTGAAGTAAAAGCAGTACAAGGGATTAAAAATAAAAAAGAATTAGAAAAATTAAAAATAAGGGGATTAGGTGGAACTGTTTTACAACCAGCATTGAATTATATTAGTGAACCAAAAAATAAAATATATTCATTTAATAATGTTATGTTAACTGATGGGTATTGTGATAATTTAGATTTCAGTGAAGTTAAAGGAAAAACTTTAATATTAACAACGTCTACTCCACCAACAATAAATGATCCAAAAGGAAAGGTTAAAATTATTAAAATTGATGTAAATGATTCATTACATAACTAAAAAATAAAAATAAAAACTATGATTGAAAAAGTAAAAAATTTTGACTATTTGAATTCTACAGAACAAGAAGTAGAAAATTTAATCGGTGAATTGATAAAATTACCAAAAGATGAACTAAAAGATGTAATAAATAATATTGTTGATACAATTGACTATAAATTTACATCTGATGAAAGTGATGAAAAATTACCTAATTCTTATGAAATGATATTTAATAATGATATTATTAAATCACTATTAGAAGAATTATTAGATGATTTGTCAGATAAAGTGGAATAAATATTTTATATTTAAAATATTTTATATACCTTTGTAATAATTAAAATAACCTAAAAATTAAAAATATGGCGTTTTTTAAAATCAGTGAAGAAAAATTTAATAAGTTAACACCTAAACAAAAAAAGTACTTCAAGATAATGAGAGGTCAATCTGGTGTACTATTTATTACCGCAGAACCAGGTGTAGCAAAATCAGCAATAATGAAATCTATTGCTGATAAATTAGGATTTCAATACTTTGATGTTCGATTATCAATGGTTGATGAAATTGATGTTGGTCTATTCCCATATAGAAAAGATATGGAAATTGATTTAACTGATGATAGCGGAGAAACGGTTAAAAAAATAATTAGTGTAATGTCATATGCTATTCCAGAATGGGCATATATGGCTAATCTTAAACCAACTATTATCCACTTTGAAGAGCTAAATAGAGCACCTCTAGCTGTTAGAAACGCAGCTTTACAAATTCTTCTAGAAAGAGCAATTGGTACAACTTTCAAATTTAATAACAATGTTTTTATGGTATCATCTGGTAACTTAGGTGACATGGACGGTACTGATGTTGAGGAATTCGATAGAGCACTAAATAACCGATTAATTCATATGCAACATACATTGACACTACCAGAATGGATTGATGACTTTGCAAATGATAATGTACACCCTGTTATTATTAATTTCTTAAAAAGTAACGAAGAACACTTTTTACATAGTTATGATGAAAAGAGATCGAAAAGTCAAAATGCTTACGCTACTCCACGTTCTTGGACATTTTTAAGTGATTACATTATTAGTAATTTTGGAATGGAATCTAGTATCAGAGATTTTATTGATGATATACGAGATATTGGTTCTGGTTTTGTTGGAACAGGTGCAAATTCTAGACTCATAAGATATTTAGATGAAAGTCTTAAATTTGGTATAAAAGATCTACTTGAAAGATATGATGAACTTAAAGAACAAATCGAATCTTTAAATAGAGATAAAAAATCTGAACTATTAAATTCATTAAAACAAATGAATGTAATGAGCCTTAAAGATTATCAGAGAGAAAATGTTAAGAAATTTATATTATCCATATCAGATGACGAAGCAGTATCTTTCATTCTTAAAGTATTAGATGATGACTACAAATATATGAAAGATAATGATAACGAAAATGATGCAGTTGAGGAGTTTTTGTCAGATGATAGATTTGAAAAATATTACAACGCAATTTTAGAGCATGTTCCAAAAATAGATGATTAAAAATTAAAAAACCGAAGTTTTAAAACTTCGGTTTTTTTTATATATAATGAATATGAGTAAAAAAAGAAATATAAACCAATTTATCGATATTGTTAATAAAATACATAACAATTATTATGATTATTCATTGGTTGATTATAAAAATAATAATACAAAAATTAAAATTATTTGTCCAAAACATGGTGTTTTTGAACAAATACCATCTCATCATATTAGAGGTTCTAAATGTCCAAAATGTAGTGTTACAAGAAGAAGTAATACAAAAGAAAATTTTATAAAAAAATCAAAGGATATTCATAATAATAAATATAATTATTCTTTAGTTGATTATAAAAACTCCAACACTAAGGTTGAAATAATATGCCCTATACATGGTATATTTCAACAAAAACCATATTCACATTTAAGTGGTAGTGGTTGTCCATCATGTCATATTGATAAAATGCGAAATAATAATGATAATTTCATAAAAAGATCATCAATTATTCATAATAACCAATATGATTATTCTATAGTCGATTATATAGATAATAAAACTAAAATAAAAATTATTTGTCCAATACACGGTATTTTTGAACAAACTCCACATGCCCATTTAAATGGACAAAAATGCCCAAAATGCCAAGACACTAAAAAAACTAATTTAGATTTTAAACAAATATCAAAAAATAAACACAATAATTATTATGACTATTCACTGGTAAATTATATAAATAATAAAACTAAAGTAAATATTATTTGTCCAAAACATGGTATTTTCAAACAAAGACCAGATGATCATTTAAATGGACATGGTTGTATTAAATGTAGTGGTAAATTAAGAAATAATCTAAAGGATATTATATCAAAATCAAACGAAATCCATAATAATTTATATAATTATGATAAATCGATTTATATAAATAATAAAACAAAGATGATAGTCACTTGTCCAAAACACGGTGATTTTAAAGTAACACCAAATAATCACATAAATAAAAAAAGTGGTTGTCCTAAATGCAAAGAATCTATTGGAGAAAGAACAATAAGATTATTTCTAGAAGATAATAATATAAAATATATTATTCAAAAAAGATTTAAAAATTGTAAATATAAATTATCATTACCATTTGATTTTTATTTAATGGATTATAATATTTGTATTGAATATGACGGTATTCAACATTTTAAATCTTTGAAATTTTTTGGAGGATATAAGAGATTAAACGAACAAAAAATTAAAGATAGTATTAAAAATAATTATTGTTTAAATAATAATATTAAATTATATAGAATTTCATATAAAGATGATATCAATATTAAATTAAATGAAATAAAAAAAGGACTAAATATTTAGTCCTTTAATACCCAATTATTATTACTGTCTTTTGTCACTAATCCTATATCATAGTATTCTTCACCAACTTTAGCAAAAGTATCGTTTTCATTCACTTTATGAGATAAAATACTATTAGTTTTATTTTTATCTAAATAAATTTTTCTTGCACTTGATTTAAATATCCAGGTATTATGATAATCTGACCATACACATTTTTCTTTAGGGAAATATTTATCAATTTTATTAGGAATATTACAATGTACAATACCTTCATATCCAGGAACTGCATATACTTCTGTTCCTAATCCAGTATTATATACTCTGATCGCTTGACTCATCAATACCCAATCTTCACCTAATTGACAATATACAGATTCTCTTCTTAAAATATCATCATTGTGATAATTACTATAAACTGTTCTATAATCTTCTTCATCTAAATATTCATAGCCACCACCAGTATCATTTAATAAATAAATTGCATTATAGTGCTTATTTGATAGTAATCCAGTTTCAGGGTTAAAATAATACAATGTATCTAAATATGGATAATTATTATATTCCTTTGGTTCGACATATACTTTTAACGTAATATCTACATTTCTATTTAACATTGAATCAGCTATATCACCATATTCTTGATATCCCTGAACGGATCTCATTAACCATTTTTTTGTTTTTGCATATTCGATAAATAGTTTTTCATCAGAATAATCATTTGTATAAATTCTATCCATGAAACATCTACCTTCTGGTTCGTCCAATTTCCATAACAATGCTCTTGCTCTTATCTTTTGTTTTGTATCATCTTCATAATATATCAATAGATTTACTTTATCTTCATTTTCGGTATATATATTAAATATATATGAATCATGTCTTGACATACATGAACCACCTAATGATCCATTATTTCTTTCCATATAATTATCACAATGATACCATTTTGATATATCGTCACCTTTTACTATATCAAATAATTTGAATTTATCTTCTTTACCTGATACAACTTTAAATGTATTCACAAATGTTTCAATATCATCAATTTTTTCTTTAGGTGTTCTCGTAGATGATTTAAATTTACCAGGGAATATAGTATTTATAAATCTACCTAATTTCATATTCCCTCTATATCTGTTATACACATCATCACTTATATCTATATCATCTCTTAAATGCATCTTAAATTCATTATCACTATCCAGTTCATTTTCATCCGTTATGTTCAATATATCAGATGCTTTATTCGCCAATATAAATGATATTGAATCATTAGAATTATTATTAACATCGATAAATGTATGTTTTGTTTTAAAATCTAAGTCATTATGACATTTTAATAATTCATCTGTTATATCACTATTTATATGTTTTAAAATATCTATAAGTCTTTTAGATAGTATGAACTTCATTTCCCTTACTGATTCTACTAACATTTTTTCTATTATATAATTATTATAACTGGTTATTAATTTCATTTTATATTATTATATTTTATCCTAATGACGAACTATAATTACCACTATCACTCGTTAACCTAATAAATTGTTCTGATTCTTCTTTTGTATTATATTCATATGCGAATTTATATGAATTTGTTAACATCCCTGTATATGGGTTATAAAATCTCATAGTATCTAGGTATGGATAATAATCATATCCATTTGGTTTAAGATTAACTACCATCTTGATAGTATCAGATTTATCATTTTTTGGATCAATTGTATTAATATCATGACCTATGGATTGTGATGATTTATATAACCAACCTTTTCTTTTTGCATATTCTATAAACATATATTCATCAGAATCATTAGCGGTATAGATTCTATCCATAAAATATCTACCTTCTGGTTCATCTAATTTCCAAACTAATGCTCTACCTATAATTTTATCTCTAACATCTTCTGGATGTAGTATCAACATTTGAACCTTATCATCATTTTCAGAATAAATATCAAAATATTTAGATTTTTCCTTATATTTCATACACGATCCACCTAAAGTTCCTGTATTTTTAAAATAATTTTCTTGTTTATACCAATATTTAATATCTTCACCGTTAACAATTACAAATTTCTTTGAATTTTCTTCGACAGTAGCAATAAACATATTTACAAATGATTCTACATCTTCAGGTTTTTTACCTGATGATAAATCTGATCTTCTAACATTATCTGGATATTTATTACCAAATATTCTTTTTATAAATCTACCTATTTTTATTTCTGATCTGAATTTTGTCCAAACTGGATGATCTTTAGATTTAAATTGTGGATCAAATAAATCTATAATATGATCATCGTCCTTTATCCATGGATTTTTATACATTGGTATATAGTCATAATGACCACCTTTATATTCTTTGTCTTTATCATTTATATCTCTATTATATGTACCGTGAACTAAATCAAATTCTATAAGTTCGGGTACTTTGTTAGACTGTATAAAAGAAACCATATCTGGTTCATCTCCTAAATCAACAAATGTAATTTTAAATTTAGGTTCACTATCTAAATGCAAATCTAATAAATCATCTGCGATTTTATGATTAATATCTTTAAGTATTTTAATCATTTTTGGAGATAAAATTAGTTCTAATTCTTTAATTTTCAAATTCATTTTTTCTAAAATTTTATCGGTTAAGTAATCTTGAAACGTTTGTATTTTTTTCATTGCAAATATATTTATTTTTTTAGTATTATCATTATATATTAAATAATAATTTCGTTTTTTATAATATATATAAATTTATATATTATTTTTTTGGTATCTAATTTTTTTTTTATATCTTTGTAAAATTAAACAACAATAATATATTATGATTGATATTAAATCTACATTTTTATTACTAACATCAAAAAGATACCCACATGGTACAGAAGATGATGTTATTAAATTATTACCTAACTATAATTTTAAAAAAGATAGTATTGGTAATTATTATATAATAGTTAAAAAAGAAAATGGTGATTTTTCTAATACTATGTTTACTAGCCATTTAGATACTATTGATAGAACATTAAATTATAATAAGATTGACTATTCTAATAGAAAATGGAATATAAGTACTAAAAAATGGGATATAATTGATCCTAGTAAAGAACCATCAACTAATATTGATTATAAATTCGTAAAACATGTTTTTGATGATGATTTTATAAAAACAGATGGTAATTCTAATTTAGGCGCAGATGATAAAGCAGGTATGACTATTATGTTAAATATGATAAGTGAAAATATACCAGGTTTATATTATTTTTTCATCGGTGAAGAAAGTGGGTGTATTGGTTCTAGTTCATTATCAAGAATATTTGATAGTATATTATCTGATAATAATATACCTAGTATTAAAAAGTGTATATCATTTGATAGAAAAGGATATGATTCTATTATAACACGTCAAATGGGTGGGGTATGTTCATCTGATAAATTTGCTACTGAACTATCTAATAGATTTAATGAATATGGATTTTGGTTTAAACCAGATAATACAGGTGTTTATACCGATTCAGCTGAGTTTATGGATATAATAGATGAATGTACAAATATATCATGTGGTTATTTTAATGAACATACTGTTTCTGAAAAACAAGATATAGAATTCTTGGAATTATTATCTATTGCTTGTACTAAAATAGATTGGGAAACATTACCAATTGAAAGGTCATGTGATAATATTTCATACAAGGGTAAGAAATCAACCTATAATTCATACAATTCATACAATTATGGTAATTATGGTAGTTTTTATGATGATGATTACTATAATAATTCAGTTAATTCCACAATAACTCCATCGAAAGATAAAAAAATTAAAAACGATGATTTAGTAAATGGTATTAACGATTTTGATTTTGACGAATGGTATAATAAACAAAGAGAAAAAATAAAAGTTTAAATGGATATATTAGATATAATTAAAGCAGATAAACCATCTATTATTATTCTAGAATTATACAAAGAAAAAAAACTAGATAAATTTTTACCAGAAGTTACTATCTTAGATACGTGTGATAAAGGTTATAAAAATAACTTTTATCACACTTTAAGTGTTTTAGATAATGTATGTAAAATTACTAATGATTATAAAATTAAATTAGTGGCATTATTTCACGATATTGGTAAATATAAAACAAAAGATAATAGTAATGGAAAATGGACATTTTATAACCACGAATCAGTTGGTGCTAAAATGACAATGGATATATTTGATAGATTGAATATAAAAGATGATTATTTAAGAGATTATGTGTATAGAATGATATATTATCATGGTAGAGTTAAAATACACAGAGATGTATCAGAATCAGCCATAAGAAGATTAGATAAAGAAGTAGGACAAGATATTATATTTGATTTAATTGAATTCTGTAAATGTGATATTACAACTAAATTTAATGATAAAAGAAATAGAATAGTAAATAGTTTAAACACAATTAAAAATAGAATAGTAGAAATAAGACAAAAGGATGAAGAATCTAAATGGAGATCACCATTAACAGGTAATATAATTATGGATTTATTAAATATACAACCTTGCAAATTAATAGGTGATATTAAAAAAGAACTTGATCCTAAACTTAAGAGTGGTGATATAACATTAGATGATGCTATTAATGAAGTATTAAAGTATAAAAAAAAGGAAGATTAAATCTTCCTTTTTTATTTTATATTTTTATGTTTTTTTATGATATTATAAGCATTATTCAATTTTTGCATATTTCTTTTAGATATTTCTTGATTTTCTTTTGTATCATTAGAAAATACATCAGGATGCCATTTTTTAACCAAATCTCTATATCTATTTTTAATTTTAATAATATCATCATTTATATTTAATCCCATTAATTGATAACTATTTTTAATGTTTTTACTAATTGTTGGTTTGTATACTTTTTTATAATCACTATAACTACTATTATATCTTTTTTTCATTTCATTTAATTCATATTCATATAATAATATTTTATAATGTGATAATTCACCTGAAATATCAAAAATAGTTTTTGAAAAATAAAATACACCGATAATATAAACTAAAAAAACTATGGTCACGAAGTATTCAAAAATAACACTATTATCACCAGTTAATAACATAATTATTAGAAAAAATACCATAAATATAGATGATATTAATTTTCCTTTATTATTCTTTAGTTCTTTTTCTAATTTTTTAATACTACTTTTTATTTCATTAATCATAATTTTTATTATTTAAATAGAATAATTCTTTTATTTCATTAATATCTACACAATTGAATTCGGTATTATTAAATAATAATGTTTTAGTCATATGAAAATGACCATAATACCATTTTATAATTTTATTACCGTTTTTATACAAATTTTCATAAAGTTTAGTAGCATCATTTCTTTCTTTTTCTAAATCACCATTTAAGTGAATATCTCTATTTTTCCAATAATCTAACCCTACCTTAACAAAAGGATATGCAAAATTTGGAGCAGTATGAGTAATAACAAAATCAATATTTTTTAAATTGTTAGCTTTATCTTCATCATAAACAAACACTTCGTCTTTCCACCAGTCTCTACCTTTTCCTAATATATATCTTTTACGATTTGTTCTATCAATACTTGTTGCTCCACCTACACATAAAATATTCCAACCATTTATTTCTAAAACACTATAGTCATTAACAAATTTAACATATTCTTTATTAATGTCTAATTCTCCGTTGAAATAATTGGGATCATCGTGGTTTCCACGAACAGCAAAAATAGTACTATTGTATTTTTTTAGTCTGTTATTAAGATGGTTCATTTTCCTATCTTCTTTGATAACATCATCAAATCCAATACCAAAATCACCAGCGACAATAATAGCACAGTTTTTTAACTCGTTATTTTTAAGAAAATTAGGAATAACGTCGAATTCACCGTGAATATCACCACATACAAATATGTAATCAAAATTGAACATTATTAACATTTTTTAGAATGCAAATATACATAAAAAATATCAACTATCAAAATATTTTCAAATTTTTTGAGAGTTGATAATGATTTTATATTAATTATCAATTAAATATAAACACTTAAGTATATATACTAGTTATAGCGAATTTACCCAACGAACAAGTTCATCTCGTGTTGGTGCTGAATAAATCCATTCATCATATTTATTATGGTTCATTCGTTTTTTACCCATTTTCACTCGTTTCAACCCCTTTTCAACAAATGTTAATGTTTTATCTTGCCAATACCAGTGAGTTGGTTTATTAAATCCCAGTTTCTTTATATACTTTGCGGTTTCTAAATCAACAACATCAACATTTTCTAACCCAACCCCACACAAAAAACTCGCTATAACATCGTGTATAACACATTGCTTTTCGTGTTTCAAATTATCTTTTTTCATATCTTTATAGTTTTGTGTTTCAAATTAAGTTTTGTATAAGCAACGTGCCATACACGCAACCGTTAGTGATAATTATATATTATAAAACCTATCATCTAATAGCCTATGATATTTTGGTCTTTTTAATTCTTTTTCATATATATCCTTTATTATTTCATTGGTTATCTTTAAAGTTGGTTCATTGAGATTATAATGATTTCTTATCTTTTCCCTTTCTCCATAACCTAATCTTGTCATAAACCAATGAATATAACTATCACTAACATCAGATATATTCAATTCTGATGAATGTTGTTCAAATGTTTTAATATTTTTAAATTTCATATTATCAAATTTATTTTCTACTATATATTAAAATCAGAACTGAATATATCTGAAGAACGTTATGTGTAATAATTTTTTACCCACACACACAATCAAAACAACTTACTCCATATATCAAACATATCCACACCTTTAAGTTCATCTTCAAATGTATCAAAAAAATCTTGTCTAACTCTATCCATTTCCACATCTCTATCAAGTTCATCCCAATCATCCATATATTGAGTATTTTTTTGATACCAGTCAATCATCTCTTGTGTTGGTAAGTTGTTTTGATTTTCATTCAAATTAAACTTTTTGAATGTGTCAATGTATTTTCTCATTTCTTTACTCATAGTTTTATCTTTATATATAAATATTGTAAAATTTAATTTGAAAACACACAAAATTACTACACATAACAAGGTGTATATGTAATGTGAGGTTCAGTGGTATATTCAGAGTTTCTACTTCTAATCAAGTTTATCTGTTAAGTGAAAGATCAGTCCTTCTAATCTCACACTACATATACACCCAACCGTTATGTACAAGTGCTACATTGGTGCTTCTAATTGAGTTCAGTGAAGAAAACAAAAAGAATTTTTCCAACGCAGTTTTTAAAACCCTTTTAATTTATATGATTTTACAAATTTAATATTTTTTTCTTTATTTTTCAAATTTATTTCGTGTTCATTTGGAAATGATAAATTCTGAATTATTGTTTGAATAACATCTATTTCAGACAAAGGTACTAATGCTTCAATCACAAATGGTTTAGTCTCATCATCCCATAACTCATATCCAATAGACATCAACATATCACCATCTAAATTCCATTCATAAGGTGTCCAATATTCACCAATCTCATCCTTTTTTATTAATTTTTTATCTTTAACACCAACAACTCTATATAATTTAACAGGATTTGGAAAATTACGCCACTCTTTAATTTTATCTTTAAAATCTCCAAAAGCTTCTTCTTCATCATTGTAACCTTCTGTGCCAAAAAAGTCAAAAATTTCACGAATTTTATCATCATCAATATCCTTAAAAGATTTAATTGAATTTATAAAATCTTGTTTCCTTTGATGGTATGGTTTCATTCCTTTAAATGATGAATAATTATCTTCATTTTCATTCAGATATTCTCTTATGGTGGTTTTGATAAACTTTCTCAAATCTTTCATCTTTTTATTTTATATATAAATATTTGAAAATTAAATTTCCACCCCAAAATTATTTTTGTTTTTGTCTGTGTTTCTAATTGAGTTTAGTCTGAACTTTACCACACCTGTACATAACAAGGTGTATATGTAATGTGAGTTTCAGTGGTGTATTCAAGTTTCTTTCATTTAATCAAGTTTATCTGTAATTGAAAGTTCTGTTCTTCTAGTCTCACACTACATATACACCCAACCGTTAGAAGTAATAAAAAAGTTATTCACCTGAATAATCATCATCAGAAATAGTGTTTTTAAAATCACATTTCCAACTTATCTTAATTTTATCATCAAAATTTTCACTATATTCATTACTATCATCATATATTTTGATATCAAACCCAAAAGATTTTAAACTATCAATAACATCTTTACAATCTTCATGATAAAGAGTAATATATTCTTGTGTAAGTTTTTCTGATATTAATTTTAAAATCTTTTTTAATTTTCCTCGACTTTTTTGTATAAAGTTAAGAATAGTATAATCATTTAAAATAACTTTTTTACTATTTCTAACATCAAATATATTCAATTTTTCATTGAATTTTTCAAAACTTTGTATGTGTTTATTATCTTTCATAATCATAAATTATTTTTATGTATATTTATATATTAAAAAATTAAAACAGATTTTTAAAAATGGAAAAATATAAGATTTCTATATTAAATATATAATATTGTAATCGTTTTATATTACTCAAAAAATAATGTAAATTACTATGGTTATAGTGGAAAAAAGAATGATATGGAAAACCTCCTGATTCACGTCCAGGAATTTCAGATTTATAATTATTTTTGGGTTAAAAACTGGTTAATTGTGAAAGGAGGTATTCTTAAATCTAATTAGAAACATGGGAGCGGAAATTCGACCGCTCCTTTTTCTTGATATAAACTTTTTTGTTTTCTATACTATAATAAATTGAGATAACTTCAAACTAAAAAAAGATAAATTCTATGAAAACAAAAAATCCTATCAATATAGATAACATCGTATATCTATTAAATCAACAAAAATTTACTAATGAACAATTTACTTTAAATTCTTTAAATAGATTTTCTATTAAAGATTTCAATAATGTATTTTTAAATTTTATTGATTATTTCTTTGATTCTTATCAAATTAATGATTTAGAAATATCAGACAATCGTTCTTATGGAACGACATTAATTAATGATAAATTAAAAAATTATTGGCATACAAATATATTTAAAATTTCATTTAATGTATTATATCCTAATATCATAGTTAAATTATACGAAAATGGTAAATTAAAATTTAATATTGATGAATTTGCTATCATATATTCATTTATGGTTAAAAATATTAATATAATTAAAAATCATAAAAATTTAACAGATGTTAGTAAATTATTATTTAAATTTTTAATAAATTATACATACGGTGCATTATCAAATCCTAAATTTTCTAATTTTTATGTAGATAAACATCGACTAATATGTGAATACATTCATCACCCATTAGTTACATTTAAAAACGATTATATTGATAATATTATTTATGTAGATACTGATGTAATATATTTAGATTTTCTAACAAAAGAAATAAAAGAACAGTTTGATTGGTTAGAATTACCATATGAAATAGAACATGGTATAAATGGTTTCTTTTTACAAAAAAAGAAATTTATTATTGATAAAAATAATAGTTGTAAAATTAGAGGTATAAGGGAATATAAAAGTAAATATAAATTACAAAAAATTAGATCATCTAAAATTAAAAAAATATTAAATACTATTTCAAATACTTAAATCCTCTAAACCCCTTCATATATATTGGTTCAATCTTATTAAACTTTGGACTTCTTAATATAAATTTACCTTTCCATTTTTTACCTGTCGTTTGGCAGGTAAATTCTTTTTCATAAAATCCAACAATTTCCAACCAACCTACCATATAATTATTATGAACCAAATAACACTTGTTTCCCTTTTTAGTATATTTAGGAAAAGAATTAACTTTAAAATTTAAAACATAATTATTTTGTTGTACATCAATTAATTCCTTTTCATAATCTTCCCATTTAATAGTTGTTGGTATAGTAACAACAATATCATAATTTTCTATAAATTTTTCGTATGTTAACATTAAAAATAATTTGTTTTTTATATATAATAAAAAACAAAATTAGATTATGAAAATTAAAAGATTTAATCAATTAAATGAAAAAAAGGATAACGATATAAATCTAGAAACTTTAAAAGATGAAAATGGTAATATAACCATAAATGTTTCAATATCTAATATCGATGATTCAACAGCAAAAGATTTTTTAAAAATGTTTAAATTTATGGAATGGTGTGGTAATGTTGGAGCTGGTAGATCATTTAAAGCGTATTTCGACGGATATGGACACTTTAGACCTAAAATTAAAATAGATGGATTTGACATGAAAGAAATTAAATCATTTAATGATGATTGGGACGAAGACACTTTAGATTTAAATTTCGGTTCATAATAAAATAAATATAAATATAAATATATATATCATAATCTTGCACCTTTTTTATTTTACTGATTATCAATCTAATTATAAAAATATATAAAAATACATAAACATTATAGTATTTATAGATAATATATGTAAATACATTATAATATTTTTTATGAATAAAACAAATTTAATTCAATTTATTCCTAGTAAGTATAGTTATTTAACAAAGGATAAGAAAATTCAATATAACGGTGTTAATTTGAAGACTGATTATATCATTAATATCATTAATGAAGTAATGATGAAGTATTATTTCAATAAAGAAGATTTGATAGATAAAGAAATACATTTTAATATGTGGTCTAGTATATTAAGAAAGAATTATGGATCTAAATATAATTATTATATTAATTATCTTATAGAAAGTGATTTTATATATTTAGTATCAGATTATTATAAGAATAAAAAGGCAAGAACATATAAATTAAATATATCTAATGCATTAGATGTAAAAAAGTGTAGAATAACTGATAAAATAATTTTAAAAAAACATACAAAAGAATTTTTACAAAAGTCATTTTTAGAATTAAATAATAGTCCTATACCAATTAATATAAGAAGAAGATTAGTAGATGATTTATACCATATAAAAATTGATATTGATTCATCAACAAATTATCTTAAATATTTAAAAGATAATAAATTAATATCATATAATAAATATATTAAAAATACAATTAGTATTGATAATATATCAAATAATAATATTTTTTTTAAATTTGATGAATATGGTAGACTACATACAAATTTTACAGTTTTAAAAAAGTACATTAGACAAAATTATTTAACAATAAATGGTGAATTGACATACGAAATTGATATGAAGAATTCACAACCATATTTTCTAACTGTTATTATGAAAGAACAAATGGATATACAAAAAATAATTAAAAAAGATGTATCCAGATATATAGATTTGGTACACAACGGGTTAATATATGAAGAATTTATAAATAAATTTGAATTATCAGATAGAGATGAAGCAAAGATAATGATGTATAAAGTTTTATTTGGTCAAAATGGAAATACTCGTAAAGAGAATAAAATGTTTTATAGTTTATTTCCTAATGTTTATTCTTTTATAAAAGATTATAAATCAGTAAATGATAATTATAAATCATTAAGTCACGATTTACAACTTTTAGAAAGTAAATTTATATTTAATACAGTAGTAGATAATATCTATAAATCATATGATAATATGAATTTGTTTACTATACATGATTCTATATCATGTCAAATGTCAGATAAAAATAAAGTAGAAGAAATATTTAATTTTTATAAAGATAAACTTTTCTAATATCAAAAAAATTAGTATATTTGTGGAATAATTTAATTTTTAAATATGTTTTTATTAAAAATAAAGGTATTTATTTATCGATTATTAATTTTGGCAAAGATATTAAGATTTAATAGAGTCTTAAAAAAGTTAATACTGAATAATAAAATAGATGAATTCATTCTACTAACCAATAGTTTTATAGATAAATCAAATGAAAATGTTAGTATTTGGATGTCTAGATTATACCTTGTTGTATACTTTATTTTAGATGAAGAATTAAAACGTATAGAATTTTTAGAACATATATTTTATTTATATAATAAAAATGGTAAATATTATTACATTATTAATGAATATGATATAAAATATTTTTTAAATCAATCCATATATAGATATGGTGATTTAGATACATATCATTGTTTAATGAAGTATGAAAATTTATTTTTAAATGATCATACTGTATACAATACTGTTATTATTTTATTAGATTATATTGAGGGTAAATATCCAAAGGATAATAAATATAAAATTGATAAAAATATTTATTTGGAAGAGTTTTATAAATTATATAATAATGAAAAAACGAAAAAGTTAATATATTATAAATTTGATAGAATAATAGATTTTTGTTTACATGAAAGATATTTTAAACATGTAGAATATATGTTTAAAAATTTAAATAAAGAATTAATAGATATCGATATGGTGTATAATATTTTATACGATATGATAAATATTAATGTTGATAATATTTTTAAATATTTTAAATTGTTATATTGTAAATTTGATATTGGAAGTTATAATAAAATATTATTAAATAGGTCAATTTTGTTAAATAATAAAAAAATATTTGATTATTTATTATTAAATAAAAATGATAATGATTTAAAAGATGAATTATTAACATCGGTTATAAATAATAATATTTATACCACATCAAAAATATTACCATATATTGAAGATGTATCATTTGATGATAATATTTGTTTAAATTCTTGTTTATATAATGGTTCTAAAATTGATATTATTAATATGTTAATAACATCAAATTCATTTACTATTAAAAATATTAAATATATAAATAAATTGATAAAGTTGTTACATAGATATAATAGTAAATTATTGTATAGATTTTTATTAAATGATTATATTTTATCAAATTTAGATATAGAATTAAAAAATAAACTTATACCAAATTACAAAACAAAAAAAATAAAAAGAAGTTATGAATAAAGTTGAATTAGAAAATAAATTTTTAAAACTAGTAGAATATACTTATATTTATGGGTATGAAGATTATGTAAAAGAAAATATATTACCTAATAATTTAAAAAAAGATCAATTTAGTAATTATTATATAAAAATTGGAGAATCAAAAACTTTATTTACCAGTCATTTAGATACAGTTGGAAAACAAAAACTTAAAGTAAATTATGAAATTTATGAAAAGGATGGACATAGATTTGTAAAAACTGATGGTAATACAATATTGGGTGCTGATGATAAAGCAGGTGTAACTATTATGTTAAATATGATAGAAAATAATGTACCTGGTTTATATTATTTTCTTATTGGTGAAGAAACAGGAGGAGCAGGATCTAGATTGTTAGCTAAGTATATGTTTAATATGTTATCTAATTATGATAGATGTGTATCATTCGATAGAAGAGGATATGGATCTATTATATCTAGACAAGTTGGTAAGTGGTGTTGTTCAGATGAGTTTGTTAATGATTTATCAATTGAATTTGGTAAATATGGTATGGATTTTAAATCAGATCCATATGGGGTTAGAACCGATTCAGCATATTTTATGTCAATTATACCAGAATGTACAAATTTATCAGTAGGTTATTTTAATGAACATAAAGTTACAGAAGAACAAGATTTAGATTATCTTTTAGAATTATGTGATGTGTGTACAAAAATAGACTGGGAATCATTATCAGTGGTTAGAGAACCAGAAAATTTTGATTCAAAAGAACCAGAATATGTTCAAAAAGTATCTGATTTACCTATGTATAAATTGTTTAATATTTTTGATGAAGTGTATGATATAATATATAAAGAAATTAAATTTTTATGTGCTAATAGTAATTTCTTTAAACCGGAAAAAGAAATGATATTTTTTGATAAAAATGATTTAGAAGAAGAATTAAAATTCAATGTTATTATCCATTCAAATGGTTCAGTAACAATGAGTAAAGATGGTATTGATATTAATTTTAAAAATTTAGAATCAATTAGAAAAAATAAAAAACGATTAAAAAAAATATTATCTTTTAGTAATAATTTGGAAATAGATGAAAAATTCATTAATTATAAATAATGATAGTCGAATTTAAAAAATATAATAATAATAATAATAATAATCAATATATAGATATGTTCAATGAACTATATGACATTGCTCCTTCTTTATTAAAAGAAGAAATTGATAAAACAAAAAATATAGAACAAAATCCATATTGGCATCCAGAAGGAAATACATATATACATATAAAATTAGTAACAAATAGATTACACAATTGTTATAATGATATAAATTTAACATTGTCTGGATTTTTTCATGATTTAGGAAAAACTTATACTACTTATTTTGATGATAAGAAACAATCTTGGTCAGCACCTGGTCACGAAGATATATCAGTTAAAATATTAAATAAATATTCTAACTGGATTAAAAAAATGGGAGGTGATATAAATATTATAGAGTATGTTATTCAAAATCATATGCGATATAAACATATAGATGAAATGAGATTAAACATACAGAAAAATCTTATAAATCATAAATATTTTAAATACTTGGAAAAATTTTCAACCGCAGATTATGGTGGTAGTGAATTAGAATGCAAACCAATAAAAGATATTAGTGATATTAAAAATAATATTAAAGAAAACGAAATAAAGGAAAAAGAAAATAAAATAATATCAGATAAATTTAATGGTAGAATTATTATGAGTAAATATCCACAATTAAAAGGTAAAGTTTTGGGTAATGTTATTAATGATTTTAAACAATATATCGGTGATTTTAGAAATTATGCATTAAATAATACATCTGATAAGATATTATATGATTTTGATAAATTTATAAATAAATAATATTTATATATAAATAAAAATAATATTTAATTTATGTCTAATATATTAAAATTTAATGAATTCTTAAATAAGATAGAAGAAGGAGTTGGAGATAAATATCTTAAAAGAAAATATAATATACCAGATAAGTTTGAAGATTTTGAAAAAACATATAATAAATCTAAATTAAAAAAAGATAATATTATAGGTACTATTGGAAAAACTGATATAATAAAAAACCCTATCAATTTAGATAATATTGAATATGGTGTAAGGGGGGTAATAACTAAAAATGGAGATTTATATCTAGCATCCATTATGAGTGATGTTATACATATTGATATATTGTTATTTTTGAAAAACAAAGGAATAATAAATGATAGTCATGTTGGATGGGAAGATTTGTTTAAAAACAAACCAAATGATTTTATTACTGTTCAAAGAGTATGGAATAAAAATATAATAGCTATTGGAGAATCTTATATAATACCAAAGAGAGGAGAAGAAAAACAAAATACGTTAAATTTATTTATACCATATTTTAATAAATCAAAAGTAAAAAATCCAAAAATAAAATTTGAACCAAATACTATAAGAACGTCAGTTAGAAAATATTTAAACGAAAATGAATTATCTGATTGGAGAACAAAAGGTTCAGGTTCTTAAACTTTTAAT
>JBBAEW010000011.1:0-44585 GCA_041655695.1 Saccharofermentanales bacterium | reverse complement strand
TATCACTAACATCAGATATATTCAAGTTTTCATTAAACTTTCCGAAACTTTCTACGTGTTTATTATTTTTCATGTTTTTAAATTATTTTTATAGTATATATTAAAAAGAAAACCTAAATATATCTGAATATCGTTAGTGATAATAATTTAACGATAAAAATCGTTAATATCTAAATGATTACTACCATCCCAATCTTTTATTAAAAAATTAATTATTTTTTTAGATTCATCATTAAAAGTTGTGTCATAAAAATCACCTATCCTTACACCATCTTCAAAATCTTTCAAAAATGAAATTAATTCTTGTTTTGTAACTGTTATAGAATTACTATCACTAACATCAGATATATTCAAGTTTTCATTAAACTTTCCGAAACTTTCTACGTGTTTATTATTTTTCATGTTTTTAAATTATTTTTATAGTATATATTAAAAAGAAAACCTAAATATATCTGAGAAACGTTAGCGTTCATTTGCCAACGCACCAGACCAATGCTCCCAATTACTATATTTCCCCGTTTTCCTATTTACTCTACGCATCCACAATTCCCTAACAGGCATTATCGCTGTTCCATTTGGAACAACACATTCCTTGTTTGTCTTAGTTTCTTTAAATTCGTTTGAGCAGTTTGAACATACTGCATAATCTCCGAAGTAGTAGAATCTATTCTCACCACATTCACATTTGATACATCCTTCCATTATTTTAAATTTTGCACCGCCAACGCTCAAAAACGAAACGCTAACAAGCGGTATAGTTAATAAAGCCAATTTACATTTGTGTTTCATAGCAAGCGATATGGGTGGCTTTACTAACCATACCGCACACTCGTTAGCGGTAATACTATAAAGGGTCAAATATTTTACTCTTTCTTATTACGTAATCACCAGTTTCGTATTGTCTTTTGGCATAATCTTCATCTGTTGTTACAAATATTAAATCGTCAGTAGTTCTGCGCAATATCCAGCAAGTACTACCGCTAACAACAGATAAATCCAATTGCTTCTCATATTCATTAACTGTATATCGTGCTTGTTTGTATTCTTCTTTTTGTATCATTTTATTATATTTTTAATTACGTAACTGTATTTATCTGTAACCGTTAGTGATAATGAAATTACTTAAAGTATTCTCTAATTTCTTTTGGTAAGTCCGACACTTTAGTTTTATTATCTGGACATATTTCCAAAGCTTCAACTTTTTCCATACTAAAATTATCAACTAAATATTTTATCTTATCTTTATGTGATAATTTATTGAACTTAATAATTTCACTCTCACTAACATCAGATATATTCAAGTTTTCTTTAAACTCTTCCAATGTTGTTATTATTTTCTTACTATTTTTCATAATCAAAATTTTATTTTATATATTAAAAAAGAAAACCTAAATATATCTGAGTATCGTTATAGCCAATTAAACAGTATCGTAACCAAACTTGGTATTCAAGTATAATTCGTGGTTTCGTTTGACCATTTCGAGCAGAATATTATCCACTTCGTAAGATTCAAATTGATAGTTGTTTTCTTTTTCAAACTTTTCAATCGTTTTCATAAGTTCGAGTTTTAATGAAGTTTGCTGAATCTTACTTTGTTGCTTACGTTCATTAACTTTTGGTAATTGCATTTTATCTAAATCCATTGCTCTTAAATTAACTGGCTATAACAATCAATATAAAACAGTTGCCAGAAACTGCATCTATATTGTAAAACGTCTTATAAGGCAACCGTTTCATATTGCCAGCCGTTATGGGCAAGCGTAAGAAACCCTACGCTCACCCGATAGCCTATTTCATTTTTGCAGACAATTCCGTTAATTGCTCCATCACCTCATTAGGCGTTTTGTCTGTTTGACTTTCAGTTGTTATTTTTGCAACAGCAGCTAAAAGTAATTTCCCTTCAGAAGTAGATGTGTCAATTAAATTAATGTCATTAATGTTAGGCAAAAATAAAATCTTTAATGATTCTAATTGCCCGTCTTTTCTCTGTTCATATTCAATTCCTTTAACACTACATAAATTAATCCCTAAATTATTAGGAATTGAACTGATAAACGAATTTTCTTCCTTAATTAATTCGTCAATTGATTTGAATGTTTTCTCCATTTTTTTAAAGTATTAAACGCCAGCCCATAACATCAAATATAAAACAGCAGGGCTGTGGTGCTGAATTATACTGTGTGCTACTATTCATCATTTGTGATCGGCTGATAGGGTTTCGCACTTAATCCCTACCGTTTCATATTTGTATCCGTTATGTGTAATGCTATTTAACTGCATCTACTAAAGTTATTTCAATGAATTTTTCATCAATATTATAGCCATCAATCCACCACTTATTTATTGGTGTTGGTAGTTCTACCATAAAAAATTCCTTCTTGTCGTTTTTTGCGATAAAGTGATTACTTTTTGTTATTTGAATTTCTTTGTAATCAATTGGAACTTGTATTTTCATCTTTTCAAAATTTGTGAAAAGCACTACACATAACAGCGTATATAGCTTATGGTGGTGTTTTCTGTTAATATTAAGTTTACCTTATTCTATTTACTTCTATGATTTACGAAAGGTATGTGGTTTCTAATCCACCACAAGCCATATACGCAAACCGTTAGAAGTAATATTATTTTTGTTTTGATTTTAATAATATTTCCGCTCGTTTTTTAACATTCTCCTCTTGATGTCTAATTAATCTATCAAGCTCATACCTTTGTTCCATTAGTTTATCTAATGTATTAACTTCACTTTTGTAGAGTCTTTCGTTCTTTTCTAATTCAGTTTCCATAATTTAATTTTTATAAGGTAAAACAAAAATAATACGTACTTATAACAACAAATATAAGCAATTATTTTCACAATTCCAAATAAAAGCTGTCTGTTAATAATTAAGTTCTGTTTTTCAATTTAAGTTTTCGTTAATAACAGCTTATATTTGCAACCGTTATATGTAATAATTTTTTACCCACCCTAAAATACATTAACTATATTATTTCTATTTTTAATGTGAAAGATATAAAAACTATTTATATTCGTTTTCCATTTTGAACCATAAGGACTACTATGTTGTAATTCAACATCAAATTCAACTTCATATCCAATATCATCACCAAAATCTCTTATGGATTTAATAATTCCAACTCCATTTATAGTTATTTCTTTACCATCACCTTGTTTCCTAATTATGTCTTTAACTTCTATACTCTGTCTAACAAAATAATGTTGAATTACATTACCTACATTTTCGTTGAATTTTCTAATATGTTTCATAGTTTTAATTTTTTCTTTTATATATTAAATAATATTTTTCATTTTTCACCCACCCACAAAATTACTACACATAACAAGGTGTATATGTAATGTGAGGTTCAGTGGTTAAGTTAAAGTTTCTACTTCTAATTAACATTAGTGGTTAAGTCAAGTTTAGTGTTTTAAATCTCACACTATATATACACCAAACCGTTAGGTTTAATTTGTTTTAAGTTGAACCAATCCAGTCTTTTGTTTAGGTAATATGGTTTCCCAGCAACTGACAAATCCGTAAGTCTTACCAAACTTAAAACAAACTCCGCTATCGTCTTTCCATATAAGTAGTTGGTATTTTGTTCCTCCCTGCTTTCTATTAGTCCACAAGGTAATTTGCTTATCGCTAAACCTAACAAAGTGTATAAAAACATTGCTAAGTTTGTACCAATTTCTACATTCTTTCTTTTTATTCATATTTGTAATTATTTTTAAGTTAGTGCTTTTAATCGCAACGTTTCATACACAAACCGTTATGTGTAAGTGTTCTGTTCATCGTTCTAATCAACATTTCGGTTGAAAATTTTAAAAGAAAAATCCCACACACATTTATAATAATTTATACATAAAAATATCATCTTCATCATCAGTTGTTCTATATTTAGAAAATCCATATTTCTGATAAATTTTAAATAGTGTTTCTTGACTTATTTCTGAATCATCATCAACTCTTAAAAATAAAGATTTATATCCATTTTCTTTCGCAAAATTATATAACCAATTCATTGTTTCTTTCATATAGTTTTTACCTCTGAATTGATTAAGTATTTTAATATCAACAATCGCTAACGGATTAGGTAAATTAACATCCACCCAATAATATTCTTTTCTCGCTGGTGATAAGATTACATAACCCACTTTTTCACCATCAACAAAAATATCATTATATTCATCTGTTTGTGGATTTTGTATATTTATAGATTCATCTAACGTAAAACTGCCTTTGTATATTAATTTAATAGCATTTAAAGGAATTTTATCAAATGTAATTAGATGAAGATTATCGTCAAAATTCGGGTCATTATACCACTTATTATTAAGATTAGTTGTATCTATTTTATATATGTCATCATCGTAAGTTGAGTCCCACCAATCTTGTTTATTATCACTATTAACCGCAAATATTACTTCACCATCAATATTTGTATCAGATAACCAAGATTCACTTTTACCTTTAGGTGTTAAACCTTCTTTTGAAATCTTATCTCTGAAAATCGGGTTTGATGTATGATAGACATATTTATTTGGTATCACTTCGACCAAATGATTTTTTTTATTTTCATTCAAAAACTCTCGTATCGTGGTTTTAATAAATTGTTTCAAATCTTTCATTTGTTTTTCTTTATATATAAATATTAAGAATTAAAATTCCCACCTTCTTTTTCTTTTAAAATTTTTATTCAGTTCTCCAAATGAAGATTAGTGGTTAATAATCCACACCTACACATAACAAGGTGTATATGTAATGTGAGGTTCAGTGGTTAAACTAACATTTGTTCATTTAATCAAGTTCATTGGTTAAGTGAAGTTCCGTGTTTCAAATCTCACACTACGTATACACCCAACCGTTAGCAGAAATAAAAATTACTCCGTTTCTGCTTCTATTGCGTTCCATATCCTATTTTTAATTTCAGCTTTACCATCTTCAAGTCCATCATTATAAGCAAACTTTACAAGTCCTTTAATAAAGTTTACTTGTTCTTCTGAAAATTCGCTGAAATTAAAGTGTCCTTTTTCAATTTTTTCTATTGTGTTCATAACCGTAATTTTTACTATCTGCTAACAGCGTATATACAAGATACGCCCACAAGTATTTGTTTATAATTTGAAATTTATCGCTTGGCGTACCTCGTATATACGCAAAACGTTAGCCACCATTTACAACAGACTTACAAGCACCGTGATTTTGTAAAATACTGATAGCTTGATTAAGGTTGTATATTTCATCCAAATACGAATCTGTATCAGGAACAGGCGAATCAGGTGGTGAAGCTCTTCTGATTAAGCAGTTTTTAATGAAGGTTTCTTTAGCCTTTTCTCTTTGTTCATTTAATTGTTCAATAATTCTTTCCATTATAAAAACGGTGGCTAACATTGTGTATCTGCAAGTGGGGGTTAGCCGTTAAACCCAAGTGCAGTTTTTTAATTTTAGTTTAGTACAATCCGACAGGTAAGTGTTTCAAAATCCCCACCTGACAGATACACAAGGAACGTTAGCAACAATTAATTTACTAACTTCTGAACATCATCAACTTTTATTGCGTATAAATCCCTACGCACCAAGTAAACATCTTCATCAATTGGTAGTATTTTCCCGTAGCTTTTTATTTTCATAGGGTTTCTTCCATACCACAGCCCACCAAACGCATATAATCCTTCTTTATCAGCGTTTACACCCCTTTTTAGGTCTTTCTTTGTTACTGGTAATACTACCCAATTTCTTGCGTTTGGATTCTCTAAATCTTCTTTAAAACGAATTACCATACCTTTCCGTAAATTAACTGTTGCTAACACAGGGTATAGTTCATTGCTTTGTTTTTGTTTACTCATAATATGTTTCTTTTAATTTAAGTTACTTTTTAATGCGATAGGGTAGTGTTTCAGTTACGCAACGAAACCATACCCAAGTCCGTTATGTGTAATAAAAAATTATTCAGGTAGTTTGGGTAACTCCATCCAAAATAGTATTACACCTGTTATATCTTGTTTATAATAATAATCAATAAAACAACCTATTTTCTCATCATAAACACCTATATCAATTTGATAACCTGGTACACAAACAAGTATCGCCCTATCTTTGGGTGGTTGTTTTATTTTAACGTCAAACCATTCCATAATTTTTTACATACACATAACAAAGAATATAAGTAATAACCGAGTCATGTTGTTTATTTAAGTTATTACCTTTTATAATCATTTATACTTTTATTTTACATTTTTGTTTCAAATCGGTTACTACTTATATTATCAACCGTTAGCGTGCATTGTAAATAAATCAATTATCTACAAATCTTTGAACGTTGTCGGCTTTTATCAAAAGACAACGACACGCTAACAATGTATAAAAACAAAAAATAATACTACCAATCTTTAACAGTAGTCTTTTTGCTCTTTGTACCATCACTCCACATATACTCCCACGTTCTGTAAACTTTGTTAGTCCATTCGCTATGTTTCTTTTCTATTAGCTTTCGCTTGTAACCTTTTTTCTCTTTCATATCATATTATTTTCAGTTCTTATACTCAACGTTAGTCAACATTAAGGAGCTTGTCTTCAAGTTTACCTATTACTTCAACCCATTGGCTGCTTTCAATATTCATTGCTTCATCAGTTTGTCCTGTATCTGCAAAGTTTTTACATAACTTGGCGAGTTCTATTGCAGCCAATACATTATCTTTCTTTGATAATTTACCGCTATACGGGTTATAATCTGATGAACGCATCATCAAGTTTACTAATTTTAGTGTTGTCATAATTAACGTTGCCTAACAAAGTGTATAAGCAATAGCCGTTAGGCGTTTTAAACTATTGCAGTTGTTAATAATTAAATTTATACTTCTAATCAAGTTCTGTGTTCGGCTACTGCTCATACACTCGTCCGTTAGCAACAATGTTTTTTCAAATACGTTCTAATTGTATCTGAAACTGAATTAGTCAACGCTAATCCCTTTGTGCTTCTACCTTCTCTATTTAACATTCCTTGTATCTTATCACCAAGTTTTTCAATCAGTTCAGATAGTTGTTCCTCTGTAATTGAAAAAACACTATTGCTAACATCAGATATATTCAAGTTTTCTGATGCTTCGTTCAACTGTTTTTGTGTTTTTATGTGTTTCATCTTCGTTTATTATTTTAGTGTATATATTAAAAAAGAAAACCTGAAATATATCTGTGTACGTTATAAGTAATATTATTTTTGTTTTGAGTCATAGTCAATATCTATATAATTGAGTTGAATATTTGATAAATCTTTATTTAATTTCCATTTAACATATTCCTCTCTTGTGTTGAATCCATTATCTTTTGCTTCTTTAAATAACACTTCTTCTAATAAAGATTTATCAATCGGACTTGCTTTCGGTTTAATACTTTTTGGTAGTTTCATAATTTAATTTTTTAATCGGTAAAACAAAAATAATACATACTTATAACAAGGTGTATATGTAATTTTTTTACAAAGGTAAGAATAAGTTTTGACATTTCCAAATAAAAAACTACATATACACCCAATCGTTATGTGTAAGTGTTCCGATCACCTTTCTAATCAACATTTCGGTTGAAAATTTTAAAAAAAACCCACCCACTTTTAAGAAATTTTATCAATTGGTACTATTTGGTTATTATCAAAAATAACAACATCTAAAATTTTTCCATCAACCAAATCTATAACACCATCCCTACCAATATCCCTCGCTATTAACACTCCACCATTTGCTTCTATAAAAGAAATTACGCCATCTTCAATTTTGATATTGAGTTTTCGTTTCTTTACTGAATCCATAATATCCTTTGTTGGTTCAATATTAAGGTGTTTTATGTGTCCAGTATAGAGTGGATTATTAACTATTAGATATGCTTTGGTTAATATTCCATCATTTTGTTTAGCATAGTATTTAGCATCAACTTTGGAAACTGTGAACCAACCAGCACCTTTAAATTCACCACCAGAATATGAACCACCATGATACATTATTAATGGTTTCCCATTATCATCAACAACTTTAGTATTAATATTATTTCTACTTTCATTCAAATATTCTCTTATAGTAGTTTTAATAAACTTTCTCAAATCTTTCATTTTTCTTTTAAATTTTTTGTTTAGTTCTCCGATTAAAAATTCTACCTTAATTAACCACACCTACACATAACAAGGTGTATATGTAATGGTGGGTTCATCTGTATTTTCAACATTTGTACTTTCTATGTAGTTTTGTGAGTAATCGAACATTTATACTATTAATTATACACCCAAACGTTAGAGACAATAAAACTTATTCTACTTAGAATATTATCTCACTACCATATGTTAATAACTTTCTAAGTTTTTCAACAACCAATTCAAAATTTTCTTCATTTTTGAAAAATTCCTTAGCTTGGAAAGCAGATGGTGAGTTAGATTCTTTTACTGCATACATAGCTTCTCTCAGTAAAGAAAATTCTTGAATTGTAAGTGGTTCTATATCCGAATATGTTTTACTTTCTCTAACATCAGATATATTCAAATTTTTATTTTTATTCATTTCTTCGAATGATTTTACGTATTTATTTTTCATTTAGTCATATTATTTTTTAGTATATATTAAAAATAAAAATCAGAAATATATCTGTAACCGTTACCCGCCATTTCTGGACAGGTCATCATCAATCATCATTTTTATTTCTGCTTTTGAAAATCCGTGAAAATCGGCATTGCCACTTACAGGGTCATAACCTTCCCAAACAACCCTTTTTTCGGGGTGATAATATCCAGCACATCCAATTATCCAACCACGATAAAGATATTTACCTGCTCTGATTTTCTTACAAGGAAAAACGGCGGGTAACAGCGTGTCATACCCCATTGGGGGTGCATCGCTTTTTTGATTGTTTTGTAAGTTATTCATCTTTATTTCTTTTAATTAAGTTACTACTAAATAATCCCCAACGGGGCATACACGCAGCCGTTAGCAAACATTAAACACTACCTTCGATGTTCAATATTTTTTCTCTAACTATTTTCGGTGTTATTGTTTTATTCCAAATAAGTTCCTCAAATATTTTTTCTTTATTTAACCATATTTGAAATCTACTACCACCATCTCCATCGCAATCAAAATCAACAACACACCAAAAATATTTGATGTCATTTACAACTATTTTTCTTAATAATTTTCTTCTATTTTTACTACTCATATCATTAACGTTTGCTAACAACAAATATAAAACATTGCTGTCGTGGTTTCAATTATATTATACGTTTAATTTCAAGTTTTGTTACATTAATTAATATTTATGTTGCAACGTTTTATATTTGCAACCGTTATGTGTAAGTGTTCCATTCATCGTTCTAATCAACATTTCGGTTGAAAATTTTAAAAGAAAAATCCCACTCGCATTAAATGATTTTAATATATTTTGGTGGTATATTATCATATGTGAAAAAACCACCCTTGAATCTCAAATCTTTATATAAAGATAATCCTTTGAAGTTTTCTATTCTTAAATTAACATATTCGCCACCTTTATCACCAACTAACTCTTGTTTTATTGAAGACATCCATTCTTCATTAGGTGATAAATAAATTCTCTGAGGATAAAAACTTCTAGTATTTTTTGTTTTTGGTATTAAACCATATTTCTTTATCTTATCTAAATTTTTGGAGTCGGTTGTGTGATAAAGATATTCACCTTCAAAATTAACTTTGTCATCATAATTTGGCTCTATCATTATGGATATTCTATCACTATATATTAAGGTTTTTTCTATATCATTTTTATTAGTTAGTTTTTCACCTGGTTTAAGATTTACAACAGATATAAAATATCCCATACTATCTATTAATGATATAAGACCAAGTGATAATTCCTTATTATTAAAATCTGTAAATATTGATATATCACCATAATTAAATTCACTTATTTGTTTTTCTAAATCCGAAATAGTCTTATCTATATCAACTCCACCCTTTATTAAACTTTTTGTTAATGAATCATTTTTGTCTTTATATACTTTTAACATTCTATTCATCATAAATTTATCGGTGATGATTTGATAATATGGTGAATCTACATCTTCACCAAAATTAGATTTTTTATTTAGACCATTTCCAATAAAGAAATTATCTAATTTTTTTATAACAATATCAAGTTTATCTGATTTTAGTGTTTCGTTAAGTAAATTAAATTCCCTAAAACTGTTTATATGTTTTCTCATTTCTTTACTTATAGTATTTTCTTTTATATATAAATATTAAGAATTAAAATTTCCACCATTCTTTTTCTTTTAAAATTTTTGTTTAGTTCTCCGATTAAAAATTCTACCTTAATTAACCACACCTACACATAACAAGGTGTATATGTAATGGTGATTTTATCTATAATTTGAACATCTTTGGTTTCAATAAAATTTTGTGAATAGTCAAACATTTATGTTCTTTATTCACCACTACATATACACCCGACCGTTATAAGTAATTTAACTCTATTTCTTCCTTAACAGCTTCTATTGGTATATTTATGTCAGTAAAAGCGTTTACAATCTTGGTTATATCTTCAAGAGTTAAACTACTTATAACATCAGATATATGCAATTCTTTTTCTGCGTTTTCCGAAGTTTTGTTTTTATTATTTACATTTTCCATATCTATTTAATTTTGTGTTAGAACTGCGTATATCTGAGAAACGTTATGCCCAATTTGGAATCCACATCCCACTGTTTCTGCCTCCGCAATACATTACCCAATCTTTTACATTTTTATATGTTTTATTAGCAGCTTCTCTTTTTTCTGCTTTACCACGTTTCATAAACACAGTATCTTTTTCCCAAAACCATTTTATATCCTTAAAAAAGTCATCCATATTTGGATTATGATAATGTTGAAGATAAATCTTACCCTCTTCTACAAACATATAAAAATCATCGTCTGTCAAAGAAGATAAACTGGGCATAACATCAGATATATTCAAGTTTTTATCTGTATGTTGTTCAAACGTCTGTATGTTCTTTAAGTTCTTTTCCATAATTTAACTTTTATTTGTATATATTAAAAATAAAAACCTGAAATATATCTGCGACCGTTAGTGGTAATGTTAATCACCCTGTGAAAAGAAGTCTGTTTCATCAATCGCCTCACTTCTTATTATATCAACGAATTCCCTGTGTTCGTCAGATAAATTTTTATACCATTTAGATATTTCCAATTTCTTTTTATCATCAAGTCTTGATTTGAAGAAAAATAAACCACTTCCATTAATTAAAAATTTATCTTCCTTAGAAACACT
This sequence comes from Saccharofermentanales bacterium, assembly GCA_041655695.1. Classification (GTDB taxonomy): domain Bacteria; phylum Bacillota; class Clostridia; order Saccharofermentanales; family DTU023; genus UBA4923. The sequence goes on along the minus strand of JBBAEW010000011.1, from coordinate 33,303 downwards.
ACCACTAACATCAGATATATTCAAGTTTTCATCTGACTCGTTAAATCTTTTAATGTGTTTTAAATTTTTCATACTCGTTTATTATTTTTATGTATATATTAAAAATGAAAACCTAAAATATATATGAAAATCGTTATGACCAATACTACATTATACGTTCTAATTGATGATTAAATTCATACCATTTATCTATGGCTTCTTTTGATTGTATAATAGATACGGTAAGGAAACCTTCTTTTAATCCGCCCTTATCCATATATTTTAATTTAGGAACTTCCCAATAACCATATGCACCGGCAGGTACATATGAATTTTTAAGAATATCAAAACCACGATATTCGATTTTTCTTGTAAAAACCTTAATTTCGTGTCTTCTTGATCCCTCATATCTATCGAATTCTTTTAATTTTTCGATATTTTTAAGATCTATTCTACTGGTTAATTTCATTTCTTAAAATTTTAGAGTACAAATATACAATAAATTATTTAAATTACAAAGTATTTTTATGTTTAATATTTGTTATACTAATATATTTAGCAGGTACAAAATCAGTTAACCAAACTTTATTTTCAGATAAATAAAATTTATAACCATCTTCGTGCATTTTTGATGATTTAATTTTTAAAACTATTGGTCTTAACGTTTTAGCGTGTCTTTGTCCAACTTCAAATGATCCGATCTTGTTAGTTGATAAATGAACATATTTTCTTGTCATTTTACCTAACCCATTAACCATTATACTATCAATAAATTTTGGAGAAGTGCCATGAAATAAAAATGTTGGTGGTTCAACCTCAGAAAATTTTATATTAACAAAATCAATAGAATGACCTTGATTTGCTCTTATTTTCAATTCACCATCAAAATACCTATATGAATATCTTTTTTTATCATCTGAGAATACTATCATATCTAAAGTATCTTTATCAGATTTTATCAAAGGTAGTAATTCTTTAATACTAACCCAACCGTCTTGATCCATTTTCATTCCTCTTGGATCATGTCGAAGCAAGTAAGCTAGCTTCTTTGATATTTTCATTAAATCTTTTTCCATATATCAATTTTTTAATTTTATAGATTCTTAACACATCTTTAAATTCAGTTGTGATTATTTTATAACCATTATATCTTGATATTGTTAAATCTTTTATTTTGTTAATATTTTTAAAAACATCATTTGTAAATGTATCATATTCTTCAATTGTTTTTATTGAATTTAATTGACAATCATTATTATTATATGTTATTCTATAACAACAATAAGGTTCTTTGATTTCTTCTATTTTCCAATCACTGTCAGTTAAATCATTAATCGGTTTATCTCTATTTATAATATAAATTGATTTAGAATACCCACAACTATCACAAAACATAAATTCTTCACCTGTTTTATAATTAAAATCAGATATACAATTAGGTTCTTTACATCTCGGACAATCAATATAATCAACTATACTACCCATAACTTTTTAATTTTTAACTTGCGTTCATCCATTTTTATATCATCTAAACTAAAATGATTAATATTTGGTATACTACAATACCTAATTTTTTCAATTGTAAAGATACTATCTTTTACTGAAATAACCAAATCTGATACATAAAATGTTGATGCACTAGTTCCAATATCTGTTATATTTATAAAATTTTTTAATTTATATATATCAATAATAGATTCATATCTGTTATTTTTAGTACTAAATACTCTAAAATTGTCTTTTATGAATATAACATTATCATTATTTGATAATTTAATAATATCTTCTATTGTGTTTCTATCATAATAATCATTATTAAACTCCATAACATTATTAAAATACTTAGATATAATTGATACTAACAAATAACACATATTTCTTCCATGTGGAGTTTTATATAAAAATGTAATTCTATTATGTTTTAATATTTTTTCTAACATATTTAGGTTAGTTTAGATAAATGATCAATAAATATAACATCTACATCTGGTTTAATATTTAAACTTGTATGTATATGTGGGTATAATGATAAATGATCAAAACTGGGTTTAAATTTAACAGATAATCTAAACCCAATTAAATGTTTATCGCATTTATTTAAAAATTTATAAAGTTTTAACTTCCTTATAAATATAAATAATTCATTTCTATTAGAAGTATCGACGACATGGTCTATGTTTATATCATTTATATGGGTTTTAATATCACCATTAATTATAAAATAATAATCCCCCACATATTCTATATTAAATATCATTTTTTTAATTTCTTATATAAGTTTATACAACCTAATTTTATTAGATAACCAGATATTAAAATACCGATACTTAATACCACAAAATTAGATATAATAAATATTGGTACAAATAAAAACATCAAAAATAAATATATTATTATAATGGAAATTAATATCATAAATATATTTAATAGTATGCTTAATTTTTTCATAATCTATTTTTTAATTATTTTATTGATCTTATCAGTTCTTTTAATTTTTAAATACATTGGATCTTCATATAAATTGTAAAAACTTATTCTATTTCCTAACATGATAATGTCATTAATATTAATTTTAAATTCATTAACAATAATATCTATTAAATTAAAATTATCCATGTATGTACTACACCATATAGAATAATCATCTTCATATATTACCCACTCTTCATAGAATTCATAATATGGTTCTTTTCCTTGTTTTATCAATTCATTATCTATCTTTTTTGCGATTTCTATATGATTATATATCATATATTTTTGTTCATCTGTTATTTTATACAAAGGAATAATAAAATTACTTGAACTGCTATTACTAACAAATCCTTTTCTTATTTTCATATAATTTTTTAATTTTAAATAATAGTAAATTCATATTATCACCATTGTGATTTAAAAAATTATTAATACAAACTATAAAAATCCATTGTATACATATTTTAATGATGGCTAAATCTTTTAAATGTTATCGGTTCAAGAATATCACTATGTTCTATATATCCTTCTAATTCACCGTTATCATCACCATAAGTTAATTTAATAAACTTAGAATTAGTTGATAAATTTTTTATCATCCCTTCTTTTATTAAATCTACTATTCTTTCTGTTAAGATGTCAGACATTGACCATCTTAATCTAATAATGAATTTGTCATAAATATTATTATTATGGTATTCATCTTTAAGTTTTAATAACTTATTACATAATATATGATATTCTTTAGATTTATCATCAGATATATATTCTTTATATTCATTGACATCACTTTCATCATAAATATAAATTTCATTACTGAGTTTGATATCTTCAATTGTTTTATTACCAACTTTATTTAATTCTTGTTTTATATCATTGTATATTTTATTCACAACTGTTTTTTTGTCAATGTAATCTCCCCAATATTCTAAATTATCATAATTTTCAACACCTAATATTTCTTCAAGATGTTGTTCTGAATTTGGTACAACATCAAGTTTTATAATAAAATTACTAGAACTACTATTACTTACAAATCCGTTTCTTATTTTCATAAAATATTATTTTAGAAATTTTCTATTATATTCAATTTCTTGATTTTTGATTTTTTCTTTTTGGGTTTAAGTTATTTCTTATTTGTATTTTTTTAATTACATTTGCAACTTAACCTGATTCACCACATAATGCAACAGTATTATATTGATCATCACTTGGTAAAATAGAATGTTCCAATACAAATCTTTCGAATTCTTTCATTTTTTTAATATTTTTTTAATTTTAAATGTTCTATTATATTTAGTGTATTGTAGAAAACTATTAATTTCATCATTTATTAATTTATTTTTTAGTAATCTTTTCATTTTATTAAAACTAAAAATAAATTTAAAATTAAGAATAAAATCAATATACATAGGTATATCTATAATTTTATTTCCGTCATTTATTATTACTATATAAATTTTTTTATCAGTTAAAGATATTTCAATTCTTATATCATCTGTTTTATATAAATAGTATTTAGATGATTCATATCTACTATATTCGTTTTTATATACCCATTTAAGTGGTTCTCTATTTAATATATTTATAACATAATTTAAATATATCTTTTTCAATTGTTTATTCATTTTAATCTAAAAATTTTAACATTTCTTCGAATCTCCAAAAAATTCTTGATATGGCTTCATCTTTATCTACAAATCCTGCCCAATCAATTTCATTCAATTGTAATTTATTTTTATCGATTTTAATATCATAATTTAGATTAACTAAAAAATAAGTTAACTCCTTATATATTTTACCTTTTTCATTTTTGTATTGTATTTTATAAGGAGTTTTATTTATTTCATTTAATTTTATTTTAATACCAGTTTCTTCTTTTGTTTCACGTATTGCTGCATCTATATATGTTTCACCTTTTTCTAACTTTCCTTTTGGGATTGAATAAGTACCATACCAAGGAGCATTTGTTGGGTGAACTAATAACATTTTATTATTATGTATTACTAATAATCCTGCTGATTCTTGCATTTTATTTTTTATTTTTATATATCAAATAAATATAAATTAGTCTTATTTATTATTAAAAGTTATTTTCTGTCTAATGTATAAAAATTTAAATATTTCAAAATTATCTATAAATTCATTTACCTCTTCTTTTAATTTATAATGTAATAATTTAATTTGATTACTATTATTAATTGTATCATATGATTTAAAAAAATCATTATATATTTTTATATAATCATTTGGTTTTAATTTTTTTAAAGTTTTAACTTTTTCTAGATTATAACAAAAATTTAGAATTTTAATATCATCGTCATCTATATTATCAATTGACCACAATTTTTTAAATTCTATTATTTTTTCATTAAAATCAAAATCTTTATAAATATTATCAGGATATTTATTGAAAATTTTTAAATACTTTTCTTTAATATAATCAATTGTTTCAAATTCCCAGTTATACATAAGTACTTGAAAGACAATAATATTTACTAACCTATTAAATGTAATCATAATATAATATTTTAAACAAAGATAATAAATTTATTTAATAAAAAAAAAATTAATTAATGATTTGATTCAACATAAACTGGTAAATCACCAAATATCCTACCATGTTCCATTATTGAAAAATATGTACCATCTTCATCAGAAAAAGTAAACGAATAAAATACCATACCTTTATGTTTTTTAATATATTGTTCAATTTCATTCAATGTATTAGATATGTTTTCTATGGAATATCTACTATTTATTTCATTTTCTAAATCTTCATAGATATCATCTGCATTTTTAATATCCCAATTAAAAACATTTTTCATATCTTTTAATTTTTCTAATTCATCTATTAGTATTTTAATATCATCAATAGTTTTAACGTTTTGGTTATCAATGATTATTATACCGTCATTATCTATCCAAAATTCTCCACTAATTTCTGATAAAGCATAAAGATAATTATTATGACCTTGTTTTTTAATATCTTTAAAAACGTGTTCTGTTGCACTATCTTTGAACTCATCAAATGTCATATTAAGAGAATTATATGACCTTACAAAGTCTTTAAATTTATTTATATTATTATCTTTTTTAGTTTTTTCATCAATAAAATCCCATCTACTTTGGATTGATTTTTCATTTCTTTCATTCCACATTAATTCATATAGTTCTTCTTTATTATTAATTTCTCTAGGAAAAAATACAAGAAAACTACTTGAACTACTATTACTTACAAACCCATTCCTAATTTTCATTTTTCATTATTTTACTTTTTAATATATAATTTCCATTTTTTTTATAGGTTAAATCATTTAATTTGTCTTTTGGTACATATGTAAAATTATGACCACTAGATGCATCTAATTCATTTCTATAAACTAATGTAGATTTATCAATAAATAATGGATCACCATCATATGATATAACCAAATCCTTTTTATCTACATAATCATTAAAATATTTACTATACATCATAGAATACCTAGAATAACTAACCGTTGTATATGAATTATAATGTTTTAACCATACTGCATCTTCTTCTAAAACCTCATATTTTTCACCGTGTGTCGTATTTATAATATTATCTATTCTATCAATTGGTGCGTAATCATTATAATATTTAAAATATTTTGAATCACTTATTAATCTTAATTTATCATTAATCATATAAAATTCATCATAATCATCATCATCTGTCAATAAGTTACATTCTACATATTTATCATCATTTTCATTAATATATTTATTATAATAATTTGACCAATATACCGAATATGCAGGCATCCCATCAGTTTCTCGTAGTACTATTGGATATTTATTAGGTATTCTAACATCAGATAATATTTTTGTGTCTTGGTAATAATACATAATTGTATCTAAATATGGATAATATCTATTCGGTTCCATATTATATACATATAAATTTTCATCTATTGGTTCATTTGTTTTACTATCTATAATAATTTGTGAATTATATGACTGTCTTTCTTTATATAACCACCCTTTTTCTTTCGCATAATTTTTAAACATATCTATTTGGTGATCCATTATATAATAAATTCTATCCATAAAAACTCTTTTAGGTTTATCTAAATACCATAATAGTGCTCTGCCGATTATAGAATCTTTGTTATTATCATAATATAATATTAACATTTTAACTTTATTAGGATTTTTTGCATAAAAATTCAAATAATTACTACATTCATATCCAGCCATACAAGAATTATGTAATACTGTATCAGTTTTATTAACTTTATGATAATTATCATAATCATACCATTTTTTAATATCATCACCTTCTACAATATCAAATAGGTCATTACTAGAATTTAAAATGTTAAAATACGATTTGTATTTATTAATAAATGATTCTATACTATTATTACTACCACTGTCAGGAAATTTATCACCGAATAATTTTTTTATTAATCTACCTATCTTTACCTTATTTCTAAATTTATCCCATATATCTTTATTTGTATCAATGTAATTATAAAAATCAATATCTCCTATATTATTTTTATTATAATATTTTGATAAATATTCAATTATTTTAGGTGAATTTGATACAGTGAATTTATCAAATTCATCTGATATATCAATTAATGATATTTTTTCATATTGGTTATGTTTTGATAAAAGTTCATCTACAATATCATGATCTATGTTTTCTAATATATCAAACAATCTTTCTGATAAAATAAATGGTAAATCTTTACTAATATTCTCCAATAGTAAATCTACTATATAATCATTAAAACCTATTATTTTTTTCATATTACTTTAAATTTTCTTTTTTAACATCTTTAGAATAATATTCACCGTTATATTTATAAAAGTTGTTATTTGGATCATCTAACATTGTTATGTAATGATGTTTTTTATTTTCATCTGTAAAAACTTTTATAGAATTTTCAATTGGTATCCAATCTCCCATATAAACAGAATACACTGCATCATTACTACCTAAATATTCATTAAAAAATTCTGACCATACCCAACCATTATATGAATTTAATTTGTCATTTGGTATATAATCATCATACCTTTTTAAATATGTTACCTTATCATAATCATAATAACCATCATACATTTTACTGTATTTATATTTTTTTAAAATATCAGTATTATTTTTGTTAATATAATCTATGCTGTTGTTTATTTTTACTAATTTAACATCATCAATATGAATAAAATCGTCTAAAATATTAGAATATTTACAATTTATATGTTTTAATAATATGTCATTGTAATACGATGACCATATGATATTACTCCATCCATTTTGTGATTCTAATACAACATAATTTTTTTCTTCGTTGTATTTATTGTCATTTGTTAATATTTTTTCATATGGATTATATTTATATAATGTATCTAAATACGGAAATTTTAAATTATCATGATAATTAAAATTTTTAACTTTAATTTTTAACTTATCTTCAGAAGAAGTAATTGGGTTAACTATAAATTCTGATACAATCGAATTCTGATTTTTCTTATATAAAAAATTATTTTTTATCGCATATGATATAAACCCATTAAGTGTTTTATTATCAATATAATATACCCTATCCATAAAATATATATTTTCAACTTCTTTTTCATTGATTTCATCAATATTCCATATTAATGATCTACCTTTTACTTTATTATCATCTAATAAAACTAACATTTTGACTTTATCTGGATTTATAGAATAAAATTTTAAATATTCTGAACATTTATCATAACTCATACAGGAATTATGTAATGGGTTACTATTAGTTGATGGATAATAATTTTTTAAATTATAATATTTTATTATATCGTCACCTTCTACTAATTTAAAATCACCTTCTACATCAAACTGTCTTTTATACATATCAATAAATGATTCTATACTATCATCACTACCGCTATCAGGAAATTTATCACCAAATAATTTTTTTATTAATCTACCTATTTTAACTTTAGATTTAATTTTATTAATTATTGAATTATTTTTACCTATGATATCTATCATTTTATCATATGGGTGTTTGTATTTATCGATGTCTTCGATTTTTGTCAATTCTGATATTAATTTAGAACTATTAACAAAATACCATTTATCATATTCATCATATGATATATCTATATATGTTTGTTTTTTTAAATTTTTTAAAGAATAATTTGTCAATTTAATTAATTCTGATGATATAGGGTGTTTTATAAAATATAATATATTTAATAATTCATTTGAAATAATAAATATAAATTCGTTTTTACTTATAGATTCTATAAGTAAGTCTTCTAAGTAATCCTGATGTGTTTTTATTAATTTCATATATGATATATTTTTTATACCCATATATATAAAATAAAAAACCCTATCTTTTTGAGATAGGGTTTAAAATTAGTTATACTTTAATTATTTTTTTGTTGGTTCTAGTAATTGTTTTGCCATTGCTGAACCAATTAGTGATTCAATTGGGTTACTTTTACCATCTTCTCCACCGATAACCATATAGGTAGGAAATTTCATTTTAGCCAATTCAGCTGCTACACCAATTGCAGTTTCTTTATCAATCTTTGCTCGTTCTTGTGGTGTAAGTCCAGCATTAACAAGTTGTCTATTTTGGTATGAATCTGCATCTGCTTTTACTTTTTGTGCTTGTGCTTGAAGTTTAGCAGTTTCGAGTGCAATTCTCGCTAAATCTCGTTCTGTTGATTCTTGTTTAAGTTTAGTTTCAATTGCAATAAGCTTAGATACTTGTTCTTTTTCTTGATTTACTCTTTCTTGTGCTTTATCACGTTCACCTTGAGCAATGATACGTTGTTGTTCTGCTTTAGCAGTTTCAATCATTTGTTGTTCAAGTTGTCTTTTTGCAGATTCATCTCTTTGTTTTTCCAATCTTGTTTTAAACGCACTTTCAAGATCAATATCATCTACAATTACTTGAGAAACAATAATATTATTTTCTGATAATTCATGTGGTATACGTTTTACTATACCATCTATTTCAATACGTTTTACTTCGTATCTAGTTTTTATTTCTTTAATTCTTCTTGAATTATTTTTCATTTCTATATCCGCATATATTGTATCAATTTTTTCGATTTTATTAACAGCGTAAGTACCATTTTTTAACTGTTCTTCAAATGTTTGTCTAAAACTTTGAGCATCACCTGAAATATAATCTTGTGCAGCAAACATATAACCAGTATTAATAAGTTGTTCACGTGCAGTTGGTATAATTGTATTATATACTAAGTTACTCATTGTTCTATATTTTACTGCAAGATCAATAAATAATTCTTTAATTTCTGGTAGTTGAAACCTAAGTGAAACATAACCATCTGCTGTTACTTGATCAATAAATCTAATAGGTACGGGTCTCATAACACCCTCTAATTCATTAACATCGGTTTCTTTTTGATTAGTTTCATTCACAACCTTTACATCAATATATTTTAACCAAGGATCAATTTTAGCAAAACCTCTAAATTTAATACCTTGTGTCATGACAGCATCCATTTTACCACTCGGAAATACTAATAAATAATTATAACCTCTTTCCGAATAAAAGAACAAATAGGGCAAAATCATAAAAAATATACCTAAAATACTAAAGAAAATAGAAATTCTTTTGTTTTTTGTAAGACTTAAAAGTATAGGATGTGATTTTCTTTTAACTGGTACTTTAACCTGATTTCCAAGTCTGTCTGTTTTTACTTGGTATTCATCATTAAATGTTAAAAATGGTTTAATAATAAATAGTGAAATACCTATGATAACACTAATAATTCCGATAAATGTAAACATAATTTAATTTTTAAGTTATTGATTAATATTAATTGTATTTAATTTAATTTACTTTTTTAACGGTTAGTAAGACCGAACTATATTTGATACTTTATCATTTATAGTTATTTGTTGTCAAAGAAAATCTTTTAATTTTTTCATATTATTATATTTAAATATTACATTAATACATAGTTTCGTATTTATAAATATCTTTATGTTCACAATAAATAACCCATTTATTATCAATTACTGATATTTTACTAGAAGAATCATTGTCAAATCCCCACCAATTATTTGACCAATTTAACAATGAATTATATAAACGTTTTAAATAGTCTTTTCTACATTCGTCATCAAAAAAATTTAGAGATACTTCTTTACCCACTTTATTTTTATATGGTAAAATTATAGAATTATGATTTAATCTACCCATTGGTGCATCATTTGAACACATTATATGCATACCATTAGTATCTATAAATAGTTGTTGATTTACTGTACAATTAAATACCTGAAACCTATCATCGATATCATTAAATTTAATGTATACTGATTTGATAGTATCACCATTTAAAATTCCATTACCTGATAATTCTAAATCTAATAAATTTATATCAATATCTAACTTGATGTGCATATATTATTTATTTGTGAATACAAAAGTATATAAGATTTTTAAATTATACAAATCTTTTACTAAAAAAATAACCACTTATTATTTAAGTGGTTATTTTTCAATCTATTATAAATATTTAAAATCGTGTGAATGTTTAATTTTCTGTAATAAATGATAATAAAAATCTATAGACGTTTCTATATCACATAATGAAGATACTTCATTTGGTGTATGCATATATTTAACTGGTACAGATATTAATCCTGATATTACACCACCATTAGACAAATTATATGCGTCGGTATCAGTTCCTGTATTATATCGTTTGATATTTAATTTATATTTAATATCATTTTCAATTGCAGTTTCTTTCATTAATTTTAAGAAATTTCTTTGGATCGCTGGTGATTGTGTAATAACAATACCATCACCGATTTTATAATCACCATGTTTCTTCTTATCTATTAAAGGTATATTTGTATCATGACATACATCTATACATATTGCAATATCAGGTTTTATTTCATCAGTTATCATTTTTGCTCCTCTTAAACCAACCTCTTCTTGTACTGCGTTTACGACATATAAATCATATGGTAATTCTATATTATTATCTTTTATTTTTTTTATAACTTCGGCAATAACAAATCCACCAATTTTATTATCTAGTGATTTACTAAATATTTTATCATTAATGATTTCTGGTTTTCTATCAAATACAATATATTGACCTATTTCTACTCCCATTTTTTCTACTTCTTCTTTTGAAGATGCACCAATATCAATAAAAACATTATCTTGTTTAGGTGATATTTTATTATCAGAATCAATTAAATGTACTGGTACCCAACCAAAGATACCCTTAATTAAACCATTATTTCCCATTATATTAACATGAGTTCCTGGTACTATATTATAATCTATACCACCGTTACTTACAACATTAACATAACCGTCATCGGTAATATTATTTACAATAAATCCAATTTCATCAGCATGTGCTTCAATTACTACTTTATACTTATATCCAACTGCATTTTTACTTTTTAATATTCCAGCAATTGTCCCATAATTATCAACATAAAAATCATCTACATATGGTTTTAAGTAATCTTTCCATAAGAGTTGACCTTCTAATTCATAAGTTGATGGTGAATTTGTACTTAAATAATTTATTAAAAATTCTTTATTCATTTTTTCTATTTTTTAGTTTATTATATAATTCTGTATTCTTCCTTTTAAATTCTATATCCACGTCTTTGATATAATTAATTACTTGTTCTTTTATTTCATCATCTGTTATATTAACATATTTACTTTTAATATTGTTATAAAGTGTTCGTTGATCATTATCCAATTTAATAATATTTTCGTGATAATTAGTTATATATGATTTTAATTTTTCAATATTATAATTAATATCATTTAATTTATTTTTATACAAATCTTCAAAATTATTACCATCTTCTAATTTGTAAATTTCGTCTTTTATAGTTTCTAATTTATCAATATAACTTTTTATTTCATCCTCTTTTAATATTATATACGATAAATTATTAAGATATTCCATCCTAATTCTTTTAGATTCATTTAAATATATTTCATCAATAATTATCATTTATATATTTTTTTTTATTTTATTTACAATCACAATTTTTACACACACAAGGTGAAAACTTCTCATAAACAGAATAACTTCTATTATTTGTACCATCTTCATTAACGTCTACAATTGTATCTTCTATAATTTTACCGTGTATTTCTTTTTGATTATCGTATGCATCTTTAACGACATTATCTGTAATATCTACATAATACTCTTTACCATCTTCTGTAATGGCAACATAATATTCTTTTTTAATAATTTTTGCTTTCATAATTTTTGTTTTTAATTTTTATTTTATAAAATTTTGTTAAAGAAAACCAACTGATATTCAGTCAGTTGGATGAATTTAACATTTAAAATCATTAAAATATTCAAAAAGGACTTTAAATATTTAATATATATATATATATTAAAATAAATTAAAAGTTCTTTGAAATGATATGTGGTTCTGAAATAAAATCTTGTTTCAGGTAAAATCATGAAAGTAAAATTTTAGCGATAACCAAGTTAAAATAATAAAATATAGTCTGGATCAGGGACTGATCAACGGACTTAAAACAAAAACACGGTGAGGCGTTCTCACTAGAGAAGTCTATGAAACGTGAAACAAACAGATCTTCAGTTTGTTTGTAGTTCATATTATTAATTATCGATAAAAGTTTATTTATTTTTTGTTTTCGTTCAAATAATATATTTGTTTGATTTTTTACAATAGAAAACAAATACCACTTATTAAAATGGTAAATATAAAATTGATTATTTCTTTTATCATAAAAAGAATCACCATCTTTAGGATTTGATGGTGGTTTAGTTAAATACATTGTCATAAAAAATCCCTATATATATTTATATAGGTATAATTTTGTATATAGTTTTTATTATTTTTGTTTAAATGAATCTAAGAATTTAAATAGAATCTATCTTATCAAATTTTTTAATGTAATCATCTAAAAATTCAGATATAACTTTTTTCATTTCTTCTTTTGGGAAATCTTTTCCGCCATCACCAATACCCCAATGATTTTTACATGTTGCTAACATCATCTTTTCCCATTTATTTCTATTATCCTTAATATCTTTTACATATTTACCTTTATCATCTAAGAAGTTTCTTTTAAAATATCTATAATCATCTTCTGATATTTTATCAGAATCATTTATATAATGTTTAAATTTTTTAATCATATTTTTATATTTTTTTAGTACATATTAAAAATAAAATATGGGATTTTAAATTAATCCCATCAATTTTAACATTTCTTTAACCTTTATCCAGTCAACATATGGTCTAACACCATGTTCGTAAACTAAAGGGCAACCAAGTGCAGCATCATCTATATAAATATCACCAAATGCTTTAGGAGATGATGTCCAATTTTTTTGAGTTGGGTTTGTCTGTATACCATATAAAGGTATATTATTTTCATCAAACCAATCTATTGCATCTGTTAAAAAATGACCAGTGATATCAGATATATTATCATCACCGGTATCACCATTTTCTAATCTATCACTCCTCATTGTAAATAATATTAAATTATGTCCGTTATTTACAAGTTCTTTTAATACTGGTACTGCACCAATATCTTTTCCAATATCAGGGAATTCATGTGATACACATGTTCCATCAAAATCTAATACTATATTCATTATTCGGGTTTATAAGGTTTTAAATTTTTCTTTTTAGCGGTAGATGGTAACATTTCAACGATTTTACCATTATCATCAATATATTTATATTGTTGTTTACCACTTTTAGTTTTTCCACCTGGTATTAATTCACTTTCTAATTCATCACCAAAGATTTCCTTTTTTATACACATTTCAACTTCATCTTCGATGTGTTTTATATTATTAATAATATTATTCATTATTATTTTTTTATAATATCCAACAATATCACCATCCATATTTTCCATCATCATTTTAACAAAATCTGGATTTCCTATTTTATCTTCAAATTTAATAGTTACACTAATAGGGTGATTTCTCTTAAATGATTTAAACATCATTTCAGATGGATCAAATTGTTGATTAGTTTGTTTTTGTTCTGTTGGTTGTTGTTCAACTGGGTTTCTTTTTAATCTAATGTATCTTCTTCTTATTGCTTCTTCTTCACCAAATGCCATTTTTTCATCTTCAAATAATTTTTCTATTTCACTCATTGGTTTTGGTTTTTGTGTAGGTTGTTGTTGAACTGGTGGGTGCTGACTTTTTTTAACAAAATCATTGTATGCATCATCGTCATCGTCATATACTTTATATTGTGACACATCAGTATTAGTATTATTTGGTATTGGTAAATCTTCAACTTGTTTAACTAAACTTTCATTATTATATAACGATTCTTGACCATCTGGTATGTTTTTAACTTGTGGTGACATTTTAGTATCTGGTACTTTAGATGCGTCAGTATTTTTAATTTTTTCTAATATATCTTGTTTTACAGATGGTGTATTTAAAAATGATACAGGATCAATTTCTAATGATTCATTTGTAGTTGTATTTTGTGGTATATTTTGTTGTTTAGATACAAACGGTAAATAATATTTATTAAAAATATCTTTTTTAATCATTTGTCCATCAGATAATTGATAAAAAGTATCTTGTTCATCAATAATTGTGACAATTTTTTTATTAATATCATCTTTTTTATAAAATTGGCTCATTTATGTTTATTTTTTTTAATATATAGTAAATAGTTTAGTTAATGTTTAAAAAAATATAAAAATATTTAAAATGTCAATAATAAAAAAATTTAACGAATTTGATAAAAGATTTGTTGATGATAATGAAAGAGATCAAATGGAAAGAGAATTGAACTATCGTAAAATAAAAAGAATGATAAACGATAATGACATTTCATTTGATTTTATTAAAAAAGAAATAAAATTTGAAATAGATAATGATATTTATCATAAATTATCAATTGGTAATACAATTGAAGATATAGATGGTTCAAAAAAAACATCAATACACATTGAATATGAAAGTGATAATTTAGGTAGAATAAGAATTTTTAAACCCGAAAACGACGCAAGAAAGGGGTTTTTTGAGTACAATGGTAAAGTTTTCAAAATTGATGTTACTGAAGTTAGAGAATTTTTTATATTTTTAAGTACAAAAATTAAATAATTTTTATTATCTTTGCATCATAAATTTTAATATTATGATAAATCTAAAAGATATAATTCAAGTATCAATAAATAATGCAGAATTAAAAAAATATTTAATTCACTTATTAAAAACAAAGAAAAATATAGTTGTTGATTCTGATAATAATTATGTATTGAGATGGTCTGTATATTATAATCATATAGATATAGTAGAAGAATTACTTAAATTTGATGAAGTAAATACGTGTGATTTTGGTTATCACGCATTTGAATTGGCAATTGAAACATCGAATATAGAAATTTTTAAATTGTTGTATAGTGATTATAGAACAAAAAAACATATAGATGGTGTTTTTAACTTATCTATATCTAAATGTTTAGATTATAATAATGTAAAAATTTTAAAATATTTATTATCAAATTCATATAATGTTAAACAATATAATAATAAAGTTTTCGATAATATAATTTTTTTAAGTAATTATGATTATTTAAAAAGATTAGATTTTATTAATATTTTATTAAATGATAAAAGATTTGATCCATCTTATAATAACAATAGTGTATTACATATTGCAATTGTAAATGAAAAATATGAATATATAAGATTATTATTAAAAAACAGAGAAGTTATATCAAAAATATATAAATTGAGTAATCGTTATATTAACAAATTAATTAATATGAAATTAATACCAAATTATAAAAATAATAAGACAGAAAGATTATTATAAATAATAGTATTTGTTTTTTAATATATACTAAAAAATATATTATAAAATGAGTAAATATATTGAATTAAAATATAAAGGAAAAACATATACCGAACCATATCAAATAGAAGAGATTTTAGTAAAAGAAAAAATGTCATGGTTTATTGATGCTGAGACATTTAAAGTAAGAATTGAAATTTTAAATGATACATTAATTTTTAATGCTGGTACATGGTATAATGGTGTTTGGAAATTTGGTGCATTTAGAGGAGGAGAATGGAAATTTGGAACATGGGAAGATGGTGTTTGGTTTAATGGTGTATGGAAAGATGGTTTATTTAAAGACGGAATAATATTTAATGGTACTTTTTATCAAGGTCAATTTATAAGAGCTAAATTAAGAACTAAAAACCAAGATGGTACACAAACTAAAAGAGAATTTGTTGATTGTGAATTATCTCAAAATATGATTGAAATATAACATGAAAAATTATAACGATTTCATAAATGAAAAATTAGAACAAAATGTTGATGTTAAAGGTAAAGTTGAAAGAAGTAAAAAAATACCAAAAGAATTAAAAGAAGAAATTTTACCTCTAATTAATTCAACAACCCGATACAATAATGGTATTGTTGTTAATTTAACAAAACCAAACGGTAAACAATCTATAAAAAGTTGTGGATTAGGGGCTGATAAAAATGGATTTTTTGTAATGACACATAGAGCTAGGTCAAAATCTTATAAAGACATAAACGACATACCACAAAAAGAAATAAATTTTATAGAATCAACTGGATAAAAATAATAAATAAACATGAAAATTAAAAGATTTAATGAATTAAATGAAAGTTTAAATTCTATATTTAACTATAAACCATCATATTTAAAAGATGTTATTTCTAATATAATAGAAATAGTAAGAGAAGAAAATAGAGTATCTGAAAAAGATTTTAAAAGATATGATGATATAATAGAATCGACTAAATTATCCGTTCATAATAACCAAGATATATTAAAAGATATAGAAGAACATGAAAAACTAGGTTATAGGAAAAAATATAGTGCAGAAATAATATATCATAATTATTTTAGATAATTATTAGATTCAAATTCTTCAATAACTTTATCTATTAATTCATCAAATAAACTTAAGTCTATCATATCTTCTATTGTTAACCCATTAGTCTTTAATGTATAAATATACAATAAATTTATAGCATATAATAATGTAACCATATTATCGTCAGTTATATCATATACATTAAAAACTCCATCACTGTTTAATATATTGACACCAACTAATGCAATATCATTATATTGAAGTCCATCATATACTCCTTCATTATCGTCTAATGGTATTCCTTTAAGGATATCATCTTCTGTTATTATAAATAGATAATAAGAATCATCTATGATGGCAACACATCCTAAATTCGAAATATTATTTTTTCTTAAATAGTCATATATCATATAGATATATATTAATTTATCAATGTCTTTTTTAGTTTTAGTATATAATTTATTAATAAAATTAGTGGATCAGGTGAAACCGATAAATTGTTATTAAATTCATTTTGGATTTCTAAAATTGAAGAACCCTTTTCTAATATTTTATCTATATGAAATTCTTTAAGATATTCAAAAAATGGTCTTCCTAGCTGTTCAAAAACATCTTCAAAGTTAGTATAAAAATTATTCATAACATAATCATAATTTACAATTGGGTTTAAATCACATTCTAATATAAAATTATATATATCAACCAATTCAGTATTAATATCGGATTCTATTATAGATAAATCTCCTGTTTTTATAATATGGCTCAATAATTGAACAGATTTTCTTAAATCTGGAAAGTTTTTATTGATTATTTTTTTAAATGGTTCTTTATCTTTGTATAAATCACAATTTTCTTTTTTACAAATTGCTCTTAAATAATTTATCTGTTTTTCATATAAGAATTTTCTTTCAGTTGATCCAATTGGATCAAAACAAATTTCAGTAAATCTAGACCTTAATTCTGGTGTTATTTTATGGATATGATTTGTTGTGAAAATAAACCTAACTCTATCATGGTGGGTTTCAATATATCCTTTTAATGCATCTTGTAATTGTGTTGATGCTCTATCAAATTCGTCTAAATATATAACTTTATATCCACCTATTGAATTAAAATCAAATGAATCTATATAATTATCAATTGTATCTCTTAAAACATCAATGCCATTTTTCATTGATGCATTTATTTTAATAAAACTATTCTGCTCTGATAATATTTTTGCCATTGTACTTTTACCTGTTCCTGGCGTACCATATAAAATTTTATTATCAAACTCACCATTATTAATAATTTTATCTATTCTTGGTAATAAAATCATTTGTTTTAATGATTTTGGTCTATATTTTTCCCAGTATAATAAATCTTTTAAATTTCCCATATTATTTATTTGTTATATTTATTTTGTCTATATTATCAATATAAAAAAGTAAAAATTCATTGTCGAATTTTATATTATTAGTATTCATTTTTTCTATCTTAATTCTTCTAAATAGTTGTTGCAATATTTCATATTTTTCATTAAAAATTATATCTATTACATTATTAGATACATTTACTTGGTATTGTGGCCAAATTGTTATTCCGAAATCATTTATAGTTTTAAACTTTTTAATAATCGGTAAATTACAATCACCATAATACCAAAATTTTAATATCACATCTTATTATTATTTTTTAAAACTTATTTAAAAATTTATTTAATTCTTTTTCAGTGGATTCTGATAAACTATCATCTTTTAATATTTTATCAATTTTCTTTCTTCTATTGATATTAATTATCATATTTTCTATTTTACGAATATAATTTCATTCTTTTTATAAATTTAAAATATTTTTAAGTATTTGTTTATCTATTTCTTTTGTTAATTCTTTAACTAATTCGTGTTCAAATATACTATTAAATGATGTCATATTATTTTCTATATAACTTATAGTTTTAATAATATTGTCTATTTTTCCCGATTTTGATATTTTATTTAATTTAATTAATCTATTATATAAACTATAATTAATTTTTACTTCATAATAATCATCAGAATGGGTACACTTATACATTTTAATAATATCATTATTGATAATTTTCAAATCATTATCATTTTTAACGTATAATACATCTTTATTTTGTTCCGAATTCATTAATATTACTTAATATTTTATTTAATTTATAAACTCTTCTATTCATTAATTCATTTTCAAATATATGAATCCATGCATCCCTTCTGTGTATTTTATTATTTTTAATCATTCTTATACAATTTTTAATATGTGATGAATCCATATTCTTTATAGGTATTTTTTTACCATCTTTCATTGTCCATTTCATATTATTACCTAATAGTTTATATTCATCAATTACATAATCATAATCTATCATATACAATTTATAATTTTATTACATTTTTCTTAATTTTAATACCATTATTATTTTTTAATATATTTGCATATCGTATATAAATATGTTTATCATTAATAAAAAAATCAGATACTATACCAGGTTCATCAACATCACCAATTTTAATAATTTTATCTCCGTTTTTAACCGAATATATCTCATATCTATTGTTATTTAATAGGTCTGATTTAAATATAATGTGTTCATTGTCTAATTTATCTCTTAATTCATTTATTTCTCCATTTAATAGATTTTTGTTATTCATAATATTTATTATTTTTTATTTATATATTTACAAAAGAATAAAATGTTTTGTTTTTAATTAAATTTAGATATATAGAACCCAATATTATTAATATATAATATTAAATTAAACAAAAAATAATAATAATAAAATGCAAGAAGAAATCATTACAATCGAACAATTAATTGAATTACTAGAAGATGCTAAACAAGACTATGAAAAATTTTATGGGAAGAATGTTAAAGCTGCATCTACTAGACTTAGAAAAAAATTACAAGATGTTTCTAAGATGACAAAGGAAATGAGAAAACAAATCATTGAATACAAAAAGACGATTAAGAAAAAAGGGGAAATTTAATCCCCCTTTTTTTTAAATTTATTTTTTAAAAATTTCAGATATTACTTCTTTAAATTTATCTTTATTAACTCCACCGACCATCATTTGTGGTTTATCATCCACTGGTATGAATAATATACTAGGTACACTTTTAATATTGAACATTGCTGATAATTCTTGTTGTTCTTCTACATCAACAGTATAAAAATTAATATCTTCATATTCTTCATTCAATTCTTCTAATATTGGTTGTATTTGTTTGCACGGCTGACACCATGAAGCTGTAAATTTTAAAATTGATGGGTTTTTTCCTTCATATTTCCATTCTTGATTTGATTCAAAATCAAATATTTCATTTTTAAAATCATCTAGTGTTAAATTGTTCATAATTTATCTTTTTTTATAAACTTAGTCAATATTTTAAATAAAGTTTATTTATATATAAAATTAAAAAAAAATGAGCAATACTTTTTTTTATTTAGAAATGTCAATTGAATTAGAGTTAAATATATCAGAATTGTATAAGGTTTTTTATTTAAATTTCAAAGAAGATTCTGAATTTTGGTGGAAATTATATATTGAAGAAATAAATCATGCATCCATTTTAAAAATGGGCAGAGATTTTTTGAAATCAAATGATTTACCAAAAAATCTTATAATAGATAATATTGAAGATATATCATATATAAATAATAAGATATTGTCATATATTGATTATTTTAAAACGAATAAATTAGATAGAAATATAGCATTTAGAATGTCGTTAGATGTAGAGAGTTCAGTAGCCGAATTACATTTTGATAATTTTATGAAACAACAAACAAATAATAAAATAATAACAATTTTTAAAAAATTAAATGGTTATGATTTAGACCATTATAATAGAATAAAAAAATATATTAAAGATAATAATATAAATGTATAAGAATTTATTAAAAAAATTATTATTTTTGTAAAAACAAATAAATTAAATTATGATTAATGATATTAAGAAATTCAAAGAATTTGAAGATGATTCATTTGATGTAGATGATTTAAAAAATAGTATTATGGATATCCCTAATTTTCCAAAAGAAGGAATATTGTTTAGGGATATATCAACATTATTATCCAATCCGGGTAAAATTAGAGTTATTGTTAATCAATTTTATAATAAGTTAAAAAACCGTGATATAGACATAGTAATTGGATTAGATGCTCGTGGATTTATATTAGGTCCTATGTTATCAGATAAATTAAATGTTGGATTTGCAATGGCTAGGAAAAAAGGAAAAGCACCTGATCATTATGTATATAAAAAATATGATTTAGAATATGGTAGTAATGAAATGGGATTATCACCTATGATTATCAAAAAAGGTATGAGAGTACATATACATGATGATTTATTGGCAACTGGTGGTTCTGTAAATAATATTATAAAAATAGTTGAAGACTTTGGTGCAATTGTGGATTCAATATCATTTATTGTTGAATTAGAAGATTTAAAAGGAAAAGAAGTTTTAAAGAATTATGATATTTATTCATTGATAAAATATTAAAAATAATGCAAAAAAATATCATTAAAAAAATATTATTAAAAAAACATGTAATAAATGCGGTTATTATGGTGATTTTGAAGAATTAATAACTGAAGTAGGTGAATATTTTATCAATTGTAACAGATGTGGTTTTTTTGAACAAAAAATGATAAAATCTACAATATCTAATATTGAAAATGTTAAAAAAACATTTCCAATTCATTATGAAGATGATATATATTTGACAGTTAATAAAGGTGGTTTTGGTACATGGAAGATAAAACAAGATAGTATGGTAAATGAAGGATCATTTATTAATGAAGAACATATATCTGATTTTTTATCAAATATAGATAAAATATTAAGTATGGATAAAGTTATAGAAATATCATACGATATTAAAATTAATAATGAATGGATACACGAAACAAAAAAACCTTCTTAACGAAGGTTTTTTGTTTATATATCACTGAAACGTCTAATGTGTTTTTTATTTTGTTCTGATATTGTTTCTATTGGTTTATATTGTTTTGTGTTCTTATACATATCTTTTTTAGTATCACTTTTAACTTTTTTATCATTATCATTATCATTTATTTGATGTTCATTTATATTTTCGAGTTCCTTCATTCTTTTAACTAATTCTAATTCTTTTTGTTTTTCTCTTTCTAATATTGCATCTATATCATTATTTTTAAATGATGGTTTCTCTTTTTCAACGACTGGTTTCTCTTTTTCTAAAATTGCATTTACTGCGACTTTTGGTTTACTTGGTTGTTGTATTTCTTGGTATAATTCTTCTATTTTTACAGATGCTCTAGTTTTTATTTCAAAGTCATCTGACCATACAGGAAAATATAAATCTTCAGATACAATTTCAAATTTTATTTTACCTGTATCACCTTTATTATAATTAGATAATTCTGGTAAATCAAATGTACAAATACTATCATTTACTTTACCATAAAATAAATAATTTTTATTTTCATTTGTAATTATCAATCTTGGTTCAATATTATTAATATCTATACCTTCAATATTAATTTTAAACTTTAATTTATCATTTTTATCATTATTATAGAATTCCATAATATTAAATTCTTTTTTATTATATATTAAATTTTTAATATCATTTTTCTAAAAATATAGTTTAATATTATTAAATTAATATTTAACAAAAAACCATATTATTTAATTTATATATAGATAAAACTATTAATAAAATATGAAAACTAGATTACGATTACATAATTTTTTATTAAATAATAATTATTTATTTAATTGTGAATCATATAAAATATATAGTGGATCAGATAAATTTTTTTATAAAGATGGATTGATTATAAATCTTTTTAATGATAGAAGTGTTACTATTAAAGATTTAAATTCAAATAGAAAATATCATTTTGATAAATTAGATAGCAACTATTTAATAAGTAATTTTATAAAAGTTATAGAAAAAACACATTAAATATTTTTATAAATATATTTTTTTGTTTATATTTGCATTTCAAAAAAATATGTCTATGTATAAATTTAAAAATTATTTTGAATATTTAGATAAAACATTAGAAGATTTTAATAAAACACCCAATTTATTAGAAAAAAAATCAAACTCATTTCTATTTGGTATAGAGATTTCTAATGATATAATAGATTTTTTTTCTACTTTAAATGATAAAGATAATTATATAGAATATATAATTCAATTATTGTTTAGTAATACTATGAACAGTAATTATATAGATCATATTAAATCTAATTTTTTACTTGGTCTAAAATCATTATCATATGGTGAAGATGGTTATATTATAACACACTACGGTAAACAAAAAATTAAACTAGGTAAATTTATTAATACTATAATTAAATTAATTAATGAGTATGGACATAATGTTAATAGAACAAAAAATGATATAGAGAAAATAGTAGATAAATATAAATCATTTAAGTATAATCCAATTAAATACAAGTTTAAAATATTGAATGGTAATGATATATTAACAGGATATGATAGTAAAAATTATGAGTATAGATTATCTAGTTCATTACATAATTCTTGTATGAATAATAAATTTGATTACTTGAATATTTATGTTAAAAATAAAGATAAAGTTAGTTTATTAACATTAAATAATGATGATAAAATTGTTGGTAGGGCACTATTGTGGAAAATGGATAAACCAAAATACATATTCATGGATAGAGTTTATTCCATCGATAATCATATTAATGAGTATTTTACTAATTTAGCAAAATCAAATAATTGGGTATATAGACAAAATAACGCAAATAATAATTTTATAGTTAATTGCTATATGAAAGATATTGATGGATATCTAGTTAAAAATTCTAATGATATTAGAATGTCAGTTAACTTAGATATAAAGGGTATCAAAAAATTCCCTTATATGGATTCATTTGTATATAAAAGTCATTTAAATAATAATTTTTATATAAATAATAACTGGATGATGAATTTTAATAGATATCAATCAACACATGGTGACGTTAGTAAATGTGTATCATTTAAATTATTATCATTATTTAGTTAATTTCAATTGTATAGATTGTATAATTTGTGAATATTTATTACGTATAAATACTAATATGTCTTCTTTTTTGTCTGCACTAGTTGTTGATAATAATTTATTTACTATTTCTTCTATTAATTCTTCTTTATTATATTCTGATATAAAATGTGATAATTTTATATTATTATGATATATTTTATTTAATATAATAATATCATTACTAAAATTACTATTCACAACATCTTTAACTTTTTCATATATTAATGATTTTTTTGGCATAAATAATACTTTTTCAGTATTAAATAATACATTATCTATAATATCAGAAATATATTCGGATACATTAATCATAGACATATTTAAAGTCAATGTAATTATATTTATACTAGATTGTTCATCCAGTATATTATTATGTGATCTTAATTGTTCTATTTTATCTATTATTCTCTTATTTTGTTCATCAAATTCATCAGTTAATTCTTTAATTTGTTTTTTATTATTTTTACGATTATAAATTATTGTAAAAATATATGTACCTGTTATTATAATTAATGATATTAATTTATATACACTATCAATAGAATCTATTACACTTGTATCAAATTGTGGCATCATATTTTGATATTTTTTAATCATATATATAAAAATAAGAACTTAAAAATTTATATATACTTAAAAAATATACTATTAATGTATTATTTATTAGACAAAAAATCTGATGAAACATTTACAATAAATTTCATAGGAATAGAAGAATTTAATATTGGTAATAAATTATTTTTAATTACACCTGAATGTATTAAAGGTATTTCTAAAATTACATCATTTACAGATATTATAGAAGGCGAGAATGAAAAATCATATCTTAAAAAATTTTTTAGATATAAAAATGGTAAAACTAATGATTGGTCAGATACATTACCAATTGATGAAATTTCAAATATAGAAATTTGTCCAAATAGATGTTTTCAACTAGAAATAATATATCTTAGAACAGATGAACATAGATTAGATAACCAAGATAATAAAATATTATTAAAAGGTGTTACTATAAATGGTGAATATGATATAATGAAATCTGATAGTTATGTTACATTAACTACAGAAAATCCATTACAAATATTAGAGATTGGTGATTTATTAAAAGTATTTTCAATAGATGCATTTGAAGTAATATCTACTTCTAAATTAGATGATCATTTTAATATAAAATATAGATTCTCACAAAATGATAAAAGAAGTTGGACAAAATGGGAATCATTAACAAAAGAAAATATATCAACAGTAAAATGGAATAAATTAAGATTTGTAGAATTACAATACTTATTTGAACTGTCACCAAATGTTAAAAAACCAGTCAAAATATATGATGTATTATTATATGGTGATTTTCAAAATGTTACAGCTAATTATAAAAAAATTAATAAATTTGGATTAAAAGAAAATTGTGTGAATTTAGCGTATAAACCATCTGACATAACAGAACAAACAAGTGGAATAGGTGAAACACAATCCGCAAAAAATATAAATTCTAATACACAATCTTTAATAAAAGAATCATCAGAATACCAATTAAGAATGAACTGGTTAACACAGGGTATAAACTGTTATTCTAATTCATTATCAATTGATGGTATGTCTCAATTAGATGTATTAAATGCAGAAAATGAAGCAAATTCTGCAAATTTTTGGAATCCATATGAATTTGAAAAAATAACAAATTTTCATGATATGCTGGCTAAACAGATATCAGATATGTTAGGTATGACAGTAGAATATCATTTAACAGATCCTGATGGGAATGGAACAGATAGAGTTATACACGAATACCAATTACATAATATTGTAGATTATAAAAATATTAAAATATTAGTTCCTGATAACCAATTTCCTGATAATCAGGTCATTATAAATCAATTTAATTTAGATTTATTTGATACGTTTAAGATTCATATTTTAAAAAGTGAATTTAAAAAGATATTTGGTATTGGTAAAAGACCAGGACAAGAAGATATATTATATTTCTGCCAGGTAAATAGAATGTATATTGTAAAACATGCCCAAATACATAAAAATATTATGAATGCAGGTATTTATTATGATGTTGTTTTAGAGAAATATGAGAAGAGATCAAATATTATTAATAAAATTGATGAATCTAAAAATAGAATAGAAGAACTTACTAGAAATACAACTATAGATGAATTATTTGGATTTAATGAAGAACAAGATTTTAAAAAAGTTGCAAATAAACAACAATTTAAACCAACATCATTTGATTTTATAAGAAAAAATATTAATAAAAATACCCAAATTATTAAAAATGATATATATAATGGTTCAATAAAAATAATTGATAATTTCTATAATTTAGAAAAAGTTAAGAATACTGAGGTGGCAATTGAGTATAGTAAAGTAGATAATAAATTATTAAAATCTGATAATAGATCGTTTATAGTATGGTTTAATTTTCCAAATGAATATGATCCTAATAGAGCAATAACCAAAAGAGTTATAAATGGATATGATATAGATGATAATAGGTATTACTTTATTAATAATTATGAAAATGAATATGGATATTCTATTTTTTATCAAAATGGGTATATTAATTTTCAATTAAATGATCAAATATTTAAAATGGAATCTGATGTTATGACAAATGTTTGGTTTGGATTAGTTGTTAATTTAGAACAAAGACAAAATAAAATATCAATGAAATTATATAGAAGAAATACTGCATTAGAAGTGTTATTATTTAACCCAATATCATATGAAAAATTACAATTGAATTTTGATGATATAGAAGATATCGAATATGAAATGAGAGTTAATGGGTTTAGGGCAGTAGATAATATAGAAACAACTTCACCAGAAGTTAAAATAGATTATATTGAAATTAATTCATATGAAAATAATGAGTTAATACCAGATGATTTCAATAATGATATTAATATAACCATACCAGGTAATAAATTGAAAATATCAAACATTAGAATATTTGATGATATTATAAATGATGATATTCATAAAATAATACTAAGTCAATTAATTATAAAAGATGCACAACATCTTATACTAGGTGATAATGCAAATGATAAATTACAAACCATTAATCACCCAAATAAACAATGGAGATAAATTATGAAATTAATGTTTAATAATAAATTATTAAGAACACAAAGTGGTAAAATTTTAACATATGTTCAACCATGTGTAGTGATGCCTGATGGATGCGCTATTAGTACTACTATACACCCTAGATGGAATGCAAATGCTGCACATTATGGTACAAATAATTTTGGTTTTAATGCTTTTGCTGGTGGCTACCGTTTCAGCAGTGGTAGTTTCGGCACCATTGGAATCAACGGTCTCTGGTGGAGTGCTACTGAGCTCAGTACCAATAGCGTCTGGAGCCGGAGCATGAGCTACGGTAACGGCATTGTGTACAGGGGCGACAACAATAAGGAGTTGGGTTTCTCTGTCCGTTGTGTAAAAGATTATACTGGTTCTCAACCTAATGGAACTATCTTATCGAATGATTATACAGACGGAGAAGGAAATACATATGATGCTGTTGTTATAGGAAATCAATTATGGACAGTTGAAAATCTTAAAACTACTAAATATCAAAATGGTACTAATATACCCAATGTTACTAATAATACGGATTGGAGAAATTTAACAACAGGTGCATATTGTTGGTATAATAATGATTATAATACTTGGGGAGTACATTATGGAGCATTATATAATTGGTATGCTATGGACGGGCTAGTGGATAACAATGGATATAGAGTGCCGAGTGATTCAGATTGGACACAATTAACAGATTATTTAATAGGTATTAATTGGTGTAATGGTGTTGTCGTTAACGAAACTAATGTAGGACAATATTTAAAATCATGTCGACAAGTTAATCATCCTATTGTTATTAATTCTAATACACGAGTATATGATCGTACGTTACAGTTTTACCCCGATGACCCATACGAATACTACAAAATTAATGGGGTACCATATTTAAATAATTATGGTACATATTTTATTGATGAAGAAAATCCAATTGGACAGGGTTTAACTGAGGGTTATACGTTTAATTATAATTACAATGCTGGTGATACTATTGAACTACTTAGAACACAAATGTCTTTAATTATAAACGGTGTGGGGAAGTTAGATTCTGGTAATGGTAGTACACCATCACCATGGGTTTATACAATGACAGAAAGTGATGTTGAAAACGGAATTTATGTGAATATATTTGATTATGTAGTATAAAAACATAATTAATTAAATATTTATATTTTATTAAAAATTTTTTATTATCTTTGTATCAAAATATAAAAAGATTTTATTATGGATGTATTTTATACAAGAGTAAATTTAAGAATTGAAATTAAAGACTATCCAGTAGGTGGTATATTAAGAATGCACTTTTGGATGGATGGAATTAAAACTAAAGGTGAAGCACAACCAACAATTATTAAAGAAATATCAAATAATAGAGATTTTACAGACAAATACACTATTAATCAAATATTAATAGATGGTTTACATTATACATCAACTAAATCTGATAAAGAAGGGTTTAATATTATGGTATTTGATTCATTTGTAAAATTTAGTTTACCGAAAGATAAACCAAAAGTTGATAATAAACCAAAAACCCCTAAAAAAGTAACATTCAATGATATAAATCTATTTGACATTGATAATGATGAGTTAAAAAAACAAATTAATAGAATAGAAAATGAATTATTTAAAAGAAAATATTTCTTCAGTGATGATGAATATAATTTTTATAATGAATTAAAAGATAATATAAAAGTAGAAGACACAAAAGATTTGTTTAAAAAATATAATGGTGATGTTTTTAAGTATAAAAAAGAGAAAATAAGAGAAAAATTAATTTTATAAAAAAACCATTCTTTGAATGGTTTTTATAGTTTTAGACATTTTCTTATGTCTCTAGATTTATAATACATAAATATTTTATCCCGATTTTTAACATTTATTATTTCTAAATTTTCTATTTTTTCTTCAATTTCTTTAATATACTTTTTAAGATCAGATAAAGATTGAATATAATTAAAAGGGGGTTTATAGTATTCTGGAAATTTTTCTAGATAATTACCAATATCCCTATTTATAACATTTTTATTAATGTATAGTTCATCTTTTATCACATTACTTTTAATTTGTAATATATCTAGTACATTTTCATTAAATCTGTGAATTAAATTGTCAGTTTCTATAATTTTTAATAATCCAATGGCATAAGCATCATCTTCACTTATTGTCATTGGATTATTTTCATTTACTATAATTTTAATATCATCATCAGATTTATCCCCTAAACAAAATTTTTTATATTTGTCCCATAAACATCTTTGTATAATATCATTCGGTGTTATTATTATTTGCATTTAAAATTTATTATTTTTTAATGTTTCATTTACATTGTGATACACATCACACATTTTTTTAAAATTAACCTCATCAGATACATCCAATTCAAACCACTCACCATTTACTTTTTTATGTGATAATATATTATGTAATGTTTTTTCAATAATCTTACTATATTTTGATAAATACACATCTATTATACTTATTTTATATGGACAACCAGTTTGTATATTTTTAACTCTTTTTTCTACTGTATTTGTCGTATATCCTATTTTGTAAAGTGGTTTATCATTATTAATAATTTTTAATAGATAGACTTTTGGTATATTCATTAAATATAAGAATTTTTTCTTCTTATATATTATAATAAATGAGTCCATCATCAAATATTATACATCAACATCAACATCAACATCAATATCATTATTATCAATTAATTCACTATTTTTGAATTCTTCTGATTGTTTTGTTTGTGTCGATTGTATTTTTTCAATTATTTCCTTCATTCTTTGTTCTTTTAACCTTTTATTGGCTATTTGAATCTGTCTTTTGTATTCATTAACTTTCTTTTTGTGTTTTTTACCATTCTTTGATTTGGGCATAATTTACAATTTATTTTTTTTTATTATAAGATAATAATTATATTTTAATATATTTTTAAAGTTTATTTTAATTTAAAAATTTATTTAATATTTCTATTTTATTTGGTATATTGTTATGTATGAAATATATAAGTTCATTTATTTTATCATATTCATATATATTAGATACACCTAAATTATCTAATAATTTATTTTCTGGTACAATCTTAATATTTCCGTCTTTGTCAAACCAATAACCTATTTCATAAGATATATTATCATAGACTAAGTTTAATAATAGTGATACTCCATTTTCCATTTTACCAATATAATCAATAATACTCAATGTCATTGGTATATTATTCAAAAAATCATCCATTTAAAATTTGTATCTTTTTATTTTTATATATAATAAAAAATAACATTTGTTTATAATGCCAACAGCTGATATAAAAGATTTTAATATTAGATATAAAGGACATC
Organism: Saccharofermentanales bacterium; assembly: GCA_041655695.1. Taxonomy (GTDB): domain Bacteria; phylum Bacillota; class Clostridia; order Saccharofermentanales; family DTU023; genus UBA4923. Next base: position 2,460 of record JBBAEW010000011.1, on the reverse strand, counting down.
CTAAATACAATATTAATAGGATAGTAGAAGATAGAACAATGGAATTTATAATTCAAAAATTAGAAATGGTATTAATGACCAACAAGGGAGAAGTTTTAGATGATTATGATTTTGGTGCAAATTTAGAATATTATTTATGGTCAACTAAAGTACCAGTTAATAAAATAGAAAATGAAATTCAAGAACAAATAAATACCTATATACCTGAAATGAATAAATTAGATTATACTATTAATATAGAACTTTTCCAAGGTACAATAAGGGATATTTTAAAGGTAAACATAAAAATAAAAGAAAGTGAACTGAATTTCATTTTAAAATAAATATTTTTATATGAAATTAAATAAATCACAATTAAATGAACAATATACTAATGTTTTAACAACCAATAGAGTTAATGATATAGTAGAAAAACAAAATTTAAATTTAAAATTAACAAAAGATGAACATATTTGGTTTGATAAACAATTTGGTGTTAGAAAAGCTAATTTAAAATTCGCACATACTAAAAAAGAATTAGAAGAATATGCAAAATGTAAAATGGATATTCATTATTTTGCTGATAATTATTGTCAAATAAAAAGAGAAGATGGTACAATAGGACCAATGAAATTAAGAGATTATCAAAAGGATATTTTAGATTTATATGTGAATAACAGATATTCAATATTAATGGCTAGCCGGCAAATGGGAAAATGCAACTCTTTGATTTCTAAAGTGTCAGTAAAAGATAATAATGGAAAAGAGTTTAATATAACAATCGGTGAATTATATTATACTTATATTCAACAAGAAAGAAAATTAACACTAATAGAAATATTAAAATTATTTTTATATAAAATATTGTCATTTTTATAAATTACTTTACCAAATTATCTTTTAGCCATAAAATTTTTATATATAAAAGAAAAAATAAAAATATGAAAATTAAAATATTAAGTAAATTAAAAGAAAAAAATATTGTTATTAAAGAAAATATAATAATTAATGATAATGATGAATCTGTTACATCTAGAATTGATGGAACTCAAAGAAAAAGGATATATGGTAAATATTTAAAAAGTATTGGTTTAACAAGCGAAGAATATAAAATATTATTTCCTGATGCACCATTGATGGCAAAATCTGATTATAAAAATACTACTAAAAATTCAGGTCAACATATGAAACAAGAAAAATATAAACGACTTTTTTCAGAAAAAATTAAAGGATGTAAAAATCCAAATCATAAATCAAAAACTACAGAAAAAGAAAGAAAAGAACGAAGTCCTTTTAGTAAAGATTTTTATAAAAATAAATATAAAAATATAACAGATAAAGATATTGATTATATTAGAAAAAATTTTATAAAAGACTTTATTAAAGATAGAGTCACAACAACTCAAATCGATTATTATTTAAATAAAGGTTATGATGAAAAAACATCAAAAAAAATGTTGTCTGAAAGACAAAAAACATTTAGTTTAGATTTATGTATTAAAAAATATGGCAACGATAAAGGAAAAGAAATTTGGAATAATAGGCAAATAAAATGGCAAAAATCGTTATTACAAAATGGTAATTTAAAATGTGGATATTCCAAAATATCACAAAAATTATTTTATGATATTTTAAATAAATATAATATTAATGATAAATCTTATATTTATTTTGCTACAAAAAATCAAGAATATTATTTATCTGGTGGAAAAGAATTATTTTATCAATATGATTTTGTTGATTTAAAAAATAAAAAGATAATAGAATATAATGGAGATCAATATCACGCTAATCCAAAAATATATGAATCAAATGATAATCCACACCCGTTTAGAAAAAACATAACAGCTCAAGAAATTTGGGATAAAGATAATAATAAAATACAATTAGCTCACGATAATGGATTTGAAGTATTAATAGTATGGGATTCAGAATATAAAGAAAATAAAGAAATAATATTAAAAAAATGTTTAAATTTTTTAAATATTAATAAAAAATAAATGGTTTATGTTTAAACTTATATTAAGATTTATTATTTATAAAATAATAGAATTTATTGAAAAAATAGAATATAGAAATAACAAATTTGATGATAATAATTCATTTAATAAAATCATCAATATTATAAATAATAATGATTTATTAATAAAAACAGATTATGGATTTGTACCATTTAGTGAAATAAATTTAACATCACCATTATCACTTTATAGATTAGAATTAGAAAATGGTGATTGGTTAGAATGTGCTGATTATCATATAGTTTTTATAAAAGGACATCATCAAAAATTCGTTAAAGATTTAACTATTGATGATTATGTTTTATGTAAAGGTGATTATATAAATGGTGTGAAGGTAAAACGAATAACAAATTTAAAATCTAAAGTTAGTATGGTTGATATTACTGTGGATACCAATGAACGAAGTTATTATTCCAATAATATATTGTCACACAACACGATAAGTGCTGCCATTTTAATT